>AP025685.1:2739786-3044207 GCA_022846635.1 Salmonella enterica subsp. enterica serovar Choleraesuis | reverse complement strand
CCGGCAGCTGTTCGTTCAGTTTGCTGATTTCTTCACACAGTTCGAGGCTGTATTTGTCCCAGTCGAAAACTACGCCGCACAGACGGGCATTGTTTTCAATCAGTTTCAGCAGGTCTTCGCGATTGTTTGGGTAAACGATCTGGAAGCCGTAACCTTCTAATGCAGTGTGCAGCTCTTGGATGGGTTGGTCTTTAAAGTAGACGCCCATGTGGTTCATAATTGCGATTACATTCATTTGTCTTTACTCCTGGTATAACAAGCCCCTTCCCGTCGTTGTATCCGGGCGAGAAAGGGCAGAATTAGGTGAGTAATTAGTGGTTGGCTTGAGCGTTGTCAGCGGTGGTGGTCTGCTGGCGACGGTTCATTTTGCTACCGTAGAACATCAGGATAATCAGGCTGATGATGAAGGTACCGGCCAGTTCGAAAGAGTTGGCACCCATCAGAGCGATGAAGGTGAAGCAGCAACCCAGAACCGCGGCAACCAGGCTCAGCAGGTTCTTAACGCTAACGCCTTCGAAACGAATCAGGTCAACGCAAGAGTAGAAGTAAGGCAGCATGGTCAGCAGTACTGCGATACCGGTCAGTTCACCGAACAGGTCAGAAGCGCTACCGCCGCTGGAGTTCATGATGGTGATAAGAACCATCAGGATGGTCATTTTCACGGAAGCCAGCAGCAGGCCTTTTTTAGGGATGCCGTTTTTATCCAGTTCACCGTAAACTTTAGGGAAGTTACCATCGTGAGCAGCACGTACACCTGCCTGGCTTACCAGCATCATCCAGGAACCCAGAGAGGTCAGACATGCGAAAGCGGTGAAGGCAGATACTACTGGAGCAGCCCAGCTACCAAACATGGTAGAAGCGGTTACTGCGAATGGAGCACCAGCGGAAGCCATTACGGAAGCCGGGAACATACCAGCGATAACCTGAGTAGCGGCAACGTATACTACACCAGCCAGAGCGGTACCCATCATGGTAGCCATAGGAACGGTACGCTGTGGGTTGTTAACCATACCGGTACTTACGGCAGCGGATTCAACACCAACGAACGCCCACAGGCACAGCAGGATACTTTTAATGATTGCAGAGCCGCTGGAAGCGTGAGAAGTGTTCCAGTTAGCAGCGTAAGTTGCGCTGTCGAACCAGTGCCAGCCCAGAATTGCAGTCAGGATTACTGGAATCAGAACCAGGACCAGGCCCAGAGAGGTCAGACGGCTAACCCAGGCACCACCCAGCATGTTTACGAAGGTAAATACCCACACGATAGCGATACAAGCAACACCTGCCGCAATCGGGTTATTCAGCGCTGGGAAGAAGGTAGATAAATAAGAAACTGCGGTAATACCGATAGCCAGGTTACCGATCCAGTTAGCGTGGTAATAAAGAACACCAGTCTGGAAACCGAATGCTGGAGATAATTCCCCTGCATAAGCGATAGGGCCACCTTCTTGCGGGTTCTTGGTAGCGAGGCGGGCAAATACATATGCCAGTGACATCGCACCAATAATGGAAATAATCCAACCGTAAATAGATATAGCACCGATACCGGCTAAGTTGGCAGGCAGAAGAGCGATACCGCTCCCCATCATATTACCGGCGACTACACCGGTACAGGCTAAAAGCCCAATCTTCTTGGCGTTAGAAGAAGTCATATTAAGGTGTCTCCTGAAAAGCATAAAAGCATAGCAGTACGAGCCCAGGTCTTTAATTTATGGTGCCGTAGTACAGAACCAATGCCGAGCAGACTACGCTTCGAGTCAGGAAAATACCTAAAGATATTCTGAATTAAACATAAATATTTTGTACGACGAATAAAATCGATAGCTTGAAAATGTACCCTTGAGGGCAAGTTGATATCATGGAAAGCTCAACACACCTAAAATCAATGGGTTACGGTGTTTTATTTGTGTTAAATTTGGTTATGTTTATGTTTTTTTTGAGGTGTGTAAAAAATATAAATATCTAAACTTAAGGTGAGCCACTCGCATTTTTGGCAATGCGAGTGGCTAATTCTTAGTCGTTTTTAGTGAACTTGTCGAGATATGGAACAACCTGAGTTAATGAGGTTTGGAAGATACTATTACTTATCCAATGTAATGTGTTGTCACCCGGACGTAAATTAAACGCGGTTATGTAAGCATCTGCAGCAAGACGGTTCTGACCTTGCATCTCATAAACTTTGCCAAGCAATACATAATTCAGCCAGGACATCTCTAAATCGATACTTTTAGTAATTGCTATGTCGGCCTCATCAACATGTCCCTGGCTGAGGAGCAAAATAGTTTGTATCTGGTAGTACACAGCCTTATTTTTGATGTTTGGAATATTGTCCAGCTCGGCTATATCCTGATTAAGTTTTTTAAGCTCGGTATTATCAGGAGAGAGATCTGAATGGCGTAATACGTCGACCAAAACTTTCTCTGCACGGGCATAGGTAAATTCCGGCCAGGTTTTAATTGTCTCTTCCAGCAGGTTGCTTGCTTTAGCCAGAGAATCAATATCACCAATTAATAATAAGCTGTGCGCCTGGTAGAATTTCTGCAAAGCAGCATCCTGAGTCGGCACCATCATTTTTAACTCTTCCTGCATCTGCTCAGGCCATGGTTGCTTGAGAGACTCCGACAGACTGCGCAGCATGTCCTGCTGAACGGAGAGTTGATTGTCGTTAGTAATAAAATAGCGCTTATCAAGCATGGTGGAGTTATCGGCATTATCCACCAGACGCACCGCCATAAAACATTGCTGAGCGCGATAGTGACGCTGGTTAACAAATTCAATCGTCAGCGACTTCCCAGAGCTTAACGGACCGCTGTAATTAAAGTTGGTCTGGTTATGCACCATAAAGGTCGAATAGGTATTCAGCAGGTTGGCGATAAGGTCAGTCACCCCCAGCATATATGAGCTTGGGATGGTCGAATTACTACAGGTCGCCCTGCCCTGGAATCGGATATCAATATCACGCGGATTAAGCATCAGATGCGTGGTCGGCGGCGGAAGACGAGCGGAGAAAATACCGATGCCCAAAAATGCGACCGTGACCACCAGCGAAGCTACAAATAGAATCCAGACAATAATTCGCGAACGACGTAGTCGGCTTTTACTTCCATGGATCCTGACACCCGCGTGATGGCCGGTATCGGAAAGTTGGGATGGTGGCTGAGTGTTGAACTCTGCAGGCTGTGAGCCTTCAGATGAAACCGGGTTCCCGACACCCTGGTCGGTAGTGACGGCGGCAACCGGATCGCTGCTTTCTTCATCAGGAAGCCCATCATCAATCAGGCTTACGGGAACCGCTAGTTTATAACCACGCTTTGGCACAGTTACGATGTACTCCGGGCTGTTTTCATCGCCATCTTTCAGGCACTTTCTTAGCTCGGAAATACTTTGTGTAACTACGTGATTAGTAACAATATTCCTCTTCCAGACGTTATCGATCAATTCATCTCTGCTTAACACTACATCAGGGTATTGAGCGAAATAAACCAGCAGATCGATGAGACGCGGTTCCAGAGTTACCTGGCGTCCCGGACGACTGATCTGGTTTATAGCAGGTGTTAGCTGCCACTGACCAACTTGGAAGACGGGTTGTTGCATATTTTAGAAAACCGAAAGGAAGGCAAACAGTGATATTAACATAGACCCAATTCATTCGGGCCACTCGATCGCTTAGCTGGATAAATTCTAACCATGAATCCTTCACATTGTGAAAGCTGGCTTAACAGTTTAGTTATAGCATCTAAAATCAGCTGAATTTTTGCTCCAAATCCGCTCTTAATGTTAAGGCTGTAGGAGGAAGGGAGCGGAGGCAAAAAGAAGGCTCTCATGCCGGCAAGCCAGCAGTAAGGGGATGCTGGCTCAGAGATAGTGGTATTACGATTTGCTGCGCGAAGTTCCGGAGAAGCCGGGGCCTGCGGTGAGTATATGGCGGCCTTCACGCCGCCACTGCGTTATACGGTCGATTACTTCACCCGATGGCGGCGCATCGCTCCAAAGCAGAGTATGCTCGCCGCTAAACTGAGTAAGGTCCGGCAGCGGAACCGGAAATGCCAGTACATCTATACGGAACCCTTCAGCACCGTAGCGTAAAGCGGCCAGCCAGACTTCCAGCGGATCGCGCATGCATAGCGGAATGATTGTCAGAGTAGGAGCGGGGCGTTTACGCAGAGCCTGCATAACAAAAGCGGCGTATTCGACAATAAGCGTATCGAGTAAGGCCCGACGGGTCAGATATTGGCTACTGCTCCCATTATCCAGCCACAGACGCAAAGGTATAAGAACGCTATCTAGCAAAGCGCTGGCCGGTAATTCACGCCCAAGTTTGCGTAACATAGAGCGCGCTTTCTCCGGCTGCGGTTTTTCCAGAGCAGCCAGCAGATTTTCCTGACAGATTTTCCAGCGGCTGCCTGGCGAAAACTGCTCACCTTTTAGCAGGCGACCAATCTCCTCCAGGGCGACTCCCTGATTTATCCAGCCGACGATAAGTTCAACGCGCATTAGGTGGCTGAATTCAAAATAACGATGGCCATCTTCACCTCGCAGCGGACTTATCAGGCCGCAGCGTTGCCATGCCCGAAGATTAGGCATGCTGACACCACACTGTTCGGCAAGCATCTCTAAGGTGAAGTAAGGCATTGCGCTTTCCTTTATTAACATGAGCGCTGTTCCCGTTATGAACAGCTTTAGGCTGACAGCATTGAGGTAGTTCTAAGCCAGCTTTCTATTATTAAGATGAATTATTGCGATAAATATTAACATATGAAGATGGGATTACCGCAGGGGCTACCGATTTCAAACGGCTCCGCCGGGAGCCGTTGGATGACAGGACGAACTGATTAAAAATCGTAGTAAATAGAAAGCCAGGTCGTATCCGATTCGTTATCCGTTGTCGATGCCAGCGTCCTTTCAAGATAGAACGAGAAACCATAGGCAACCTGGGTATACATCCCTAGGTAGACATGGTTAGCGTGATAGTTCTCACTACCTTTCAGTCGCAAAGTATCGGCAGCGACATAGGGTTGTATCGATTCCAGGAATGGTTTTCTCAACTGAAAGGTATATCCGGCAAAAGTTTCCAGTCCGTAACCATCTCCGGCAAAGTAGCGCTCTACCCGGGCATTCTTCTTAGTTGGTACATAGTTTTGATACCAGGTGGCAGTACTCACCAGATACCAGTTATCCGGCTGCCAGGTGATGGCCGCGCCAGAAAACTGCTGGCGATATCCTTTTTTCTGGCCAGAAAAATCCTTGATTGTGGCCTGAGTCTGGTTCCAGGCGCCGCTGATAGTCAGATCATCCTGTAATTGATAATCGAAACCTATTCCCCCGCCATGATTTCGACGATAGAGCATGTCGTCACCCAGCCATTTCTCATCCTGAGGCAGTAAATAGTCGGCATAGATAGTTAAGTCATTAAATGTATTGCTATATTTCAGCGTGTTTTTAGGGCGCTCCCCACCATCGTAGTCACCGCCCACGCCTATCCAGTTAGCGCTGGCATGGCCATCGTTATCCCAGACATCACTTTTACCGCCGACCGCATCGTAATAAGCCCCATATTGATGGCCGAAAGTCAGCTTTCCGTAGCGATCGTCTTTGATACCCCCGTAAAGCTGGCGCTGGAAATCCCTTGGGCTATCGCTATCGTAATGACTATCCATGCCCAGCACGTGGGCGATATCAACGCCCCATTCGTAATATCCAATTATTGACGTGTGTGTGGAAAGGGCATAATCAGCCCCAAAACGAAAACGGGTGCCTCCGTCATGGCCGTTCTTGTAATACCCCGGTTCCGGGCCGTTATTCCAGATAAATTCGGGACGGATACTCCCGCCCACCTCAAGACTCAGGGGAGAAAGCAGTGCATTACTGGCGTCATTTTTATCCAGAATGGTGATTTCAGCGTGAGAGGTGAATGGAAGAAAACTGAGAATAAGAGTCCCTGGAAGCAGGGTGGTGGCGGTCTTTCGGGAAAAAAGCAAAGGTCGCTCCGGTAAAATTAAGTACGTTTAACGCCCGGAATTTCTGTAGCAAGCGGTGGGTAACTGCAGGTTGCTATTATTACAGAGAATCGAGCGGCGAATATGTTACTCAAACGGCGCTAATTATACACATATGAAATAAATAATTAACCGCATATATCGCATGGAGCTAAATTCATTAACCTGTAACTAATAATTAATATTCTCCATATGAAATCTTATGATTCTAAAAATATCATTGAGATGGCTGCAAGCCGCATGGGATAAGGCCTGTAGGGGGGCGGGGCTATCAGTAATCGGAATAATTTAGAGTTTATTGGGTATAACAAGCGATAAATATCAGGATGGGGTACTTAGTTTTTTAAGACCAGAAAACAATATATTCCATCACCGTTATTATCAATATGGGAAACTAATTGGAGTGGATTAGCGTAAAATTTCAGGCGCTAAAAATGGCGTTATTTATCGATATGGGGGAAATAATGGGGGGTAATAGCCGCCATATTTGGCGGCTAAATGCGTCGGGTCAGGCGACGTTTTTTTCCGGCTGGTTAGCACTCAGACGTTTTTGACGCCAGGTACCGGCTACCCGTTGCATCATCATGCTGAACTGATGCTGAGAAATACCGTATTGCTCGGAATCTAAAGACAGACCAAAGCGCGTCTGTAAGACCTGATACAGCTCGCTATCGCTCAGTTCATAACTGGCATCACCGGCAGAGGTATGCTCGGTAAAGCGGCGGTTGAGTTCAGTTAGTCGCCCTGTGGCCGATGGCAGACTCAACATCAGATGGTGGCGAAAATGCGATGTTGGGTGCAGGCTGACGTGCTCGTTAGCCATCTGGTAATCCGACAGATACTGACGCTGAAGATCAAAACGGTACAGTGGCTGCCATCCGTGAGAGCCGAAATATTCCAGCTGATAATCCTCTTCAACTCTTTCCATGCGGTAGCGTCCGCTGGCGATTAGCTGCTCGTCTTCACTGTTAAGAAGTAGCGGCTCGGTCGGAGTCTGGCCGCCAAGGCCCACGTCGACCAGCCATTGAGTACCATCAATAGTTACCGTCATCATACGGTGGGTGCGTGGGGGCAGAGAATTATGGCGACCAAGCATCACCCGACCGGCCAGATCCCGCACGTCAAAACCTAATTCACGCAGGCCGCGTGATAACAGGCCATTTAACTCAAAGCAGTATCCGCCGCGACCACCGTCAACCAGCTTGGCATAAATATGGTCGTCGTCCAGCTCCATGGCCCTGCCTAAAAGAACGTCCATATTTTCAAAGGATATCGTGGCGACCTGGCTTGCAACAATTGCCCGCAGCGTATTGATATCCGGGGTTACTGGTCCGGAATAGCCAATACGTTTAAGCCAACCATGAATCTCAAAAGACATCGTTACTTCCTCAGTACTATTTGCGGCTAGTATAACGGTTAATACTTCAGGTTATGGGTATCAAAAGCTGCGGCTTTCAGTCTGATAAACCGGGCTCGCACCATAATTATGGGCAAACTCGGTTATCAATTGGCAAAACGCCTGGCTTGCCGCGCTACGCCAGCTATCCCGCCGCTCCAGTAACACCACCTGTCGATTGGGTACCGGCGGCGTCAAATTGACGATATGCAGGCCGGGATTATGGCTGGCCGCCTGTGCCGGAAGCAGGGTAGCTAACGGTTGGCTGGCTATTATCGCGCTGAGTGCGGAGATCGAGTTGGTCTCAATGGCCACATCGGGCACAACTCCATTGTTGCGAAAATAGGCATTTGCATGCTGACGCGTGGCGAACTCATTGTTTAGCATAACCAGCGACAGTTCCTGGCACTGACGCACGCTAACCTCGGCATTGAGCGAAAACCAGGGATGCGTCGGGCCGACCATTAATGCAACCTGCTCTTCAAATACCGGGCTGGCAGTAATCTCCGGGCTGTCATAAGGCCCGAAGGCCACGCCGATATCCAGTTCGTGGTTAATTAATTTGCGCTCAATAGCTGCGTGGTTCATTACGTTGATAGACAATGAAATTCCGGGCCAGCGCTGGCGGAATGCCTGAATCAATGGAGCCAGCAGCCATGAAGAAAATGTGGGGGTTAAAGCCACCGCCAGGCTACCGGCCTGCAAGTCTGAGACATCCTTAATTGCGCGCATCCCATCGTCAATCTCCTGGGTTATCCGCCGGGCGTGCTCTGCCCAAAGTTCCCCGGCATCGGTCAGTCCCACTTTACGGGCTGAGCGCTCAAACAGTGGAGCGCCGACCATCTCTTCCAGTTGTCGAATTTGTTGCGACAGAGTCGGTTGCGAGATAGAGAGTGCTTCGGCGGCACGGGTAAAGTTTTCATGTTCTGCAACCGCCAAAAAATAACGGATATATCGCAACAGCATATTTTTCTCATGGGTTAGAGATGGGTATGAGCGGTATTATAAAGTTGTGAATATATCTGGAGATAGCTGAAAAAATTGCACATCAACAACAGTTATTCTGAGCCTGTTATTGTGGTTCTTTGCTGAATAAGTCTGCGAATAAGAAAATAAAAGTGGTCTTAGTATCGACCGGCGCCAATCAAAAAAATAAGGTTTTTCATCTCTATGTCCGGGCATTGAGCCATGTCTGGCATCATTGCGCGGCATTCCAACCTGTAGCTAGCACGCCGACTGGAGCCGGAAGGGAACTGGCACGCGTCAGCTTTTTACCGTGTTGACGATGTTGTCCAGATGCAGTGTGGTTTGCTGAACATTGAAGATAAGCGCCAGCCATACAGTCATTAATAATACGATAGCTACTCTGGCGACCTTTATTAAGTATTTCATGATTCCAGTCCGTTATCTTTGACAGTGCAAATCTTTAATTTCCATGGGGATAGACTTGCGGAAAACCGAGAAGTTCCCGACTGGCGACTTTAGATTTTATATTTATTAGTAGGGATAAATTATCGTTAATGACTTGTTGATGATTTATCCTGGTCGTTTAACCGTTGATCTTTGGTATAGCCGCGGGAAGATATTATCAGCCTCGAAAGTGGCTACTGGCGTCGGGATAAAGCGTATCAGCCTGTCATATCGGATGTCAGATGGCTAAATCGGGGACTGTCTGTTTAATCTGAGTTTTTGCATCGAGGCCATGGAGGCATATGCATACGGATAAATCTGCCGGACAGCGTGAGCTGCCCGGGGGAGCCTGCACTATGGCCCCAGATGTGCAACTTCAGAGCTGACGTGCCCCGTTGTTTTGGTCTGCCAGTTGTTGGATGGCATGGTGCTATTGTCTGCGCAGGCAGAAACGATAAAAACAGATGCGATAAGCGATGCGATTAGGATTATCTTTTTCATGTTGACCTCAGACTATCTGAGCCGCTAACCACAGCGTTGCGGCTCAGGGACTATGTTACTACCATACGAAACTATAAATTTTGGCAATTATTGCCATGGTAAATATAAGTCTGCATAGCATAGCGAGGGTGCCGAGGGACAGGTCAGCCTCAGCCCCTCTATCTTGAGATGGTCAGGTGGGGAAAACTATAAGAATTGTAGTAAATCTATTGGCGGGTTGTAGCGATACCTTCAATGCCATCGAGCAGGGTCAGCATTTCATTGGCTTCCTCTTCAGCCAGTAAACTCATCGCAAACCCTACGTGTACCAGCACCCACTTTCCTACCAGATCCTGCGGGTTGCCTTCGCATACCATGGTGATATTTACCGAGCGACGGATCCCGCCAATCTCCACGGTTGCCGGTTGCCAGGCATCTTCACCTGTGGCCAGAATTTTGGCCGGAACGCCAATACACATAATTGTCTCCTTTTACTCACAGCAGGGGTTAGTCTGCCATCCGTCCGCGCAATAGCGCACGCAAACTATGATTCACTTCGCTGCGAGTACGCATGGGTAAAGAAAGCGCCAGCCGCAGGCTATCCTGAGCAAGACTGATAGCCTCCTGGGCACTCATGGTGGCAGGCAGCGGCGACAGCAGAGAGCTTGCCAGATACTGATTGCCGTCCGGCGTTTCCCCTACCTGAAAGGTGATATCTTTTTGCGGCAGTGCCAGAGTCAGGCGCTGGCCGACAGTACGCACAGGCCATATCTGATCGCGGCCCGGTAAAATCACCAGATTCAGCATCCATGGCGTTAGTAGTGCGCCCAGCCACTGGTTATCAAAGCGCTGAAAACCAATCGCTTTCACCGGAAGGTGAGGGCGATAAAAGGGCAGGTGGGACATTTCACTCTCGCCGATAGCACCGAAAGTTTGCTCCAGCCAGACTTCAGGGGACTCCTGAAATCCTGCTATTTCACGTTCAACTTCAGCCAGCATCGCTTTCCTCCCGTAAAACCGGCGTAATACCCGCCTGTTGCAGCAGGCTAATAACTTGTTCAACGGCTAACTCTAGCGCTTTACTGGCGCAATCTGACAGCGACATCCCCGGTGCCAGTGATTCTGGCTCTATGCCAACCAGAACCAGGCGCTGGGGAAACTCATCGGTGAGTTTGAGTGCCATGAGCACATCCGCCAGCCCAAGCTGGTGGGGAGAAACCCGCTGCGAAAAAAATGCCGGAACTTCTTCATCTTCCAGGACAAAAACGCTGCCGGGTGGATAATCACTACGTACCGCATCAATCACAATCAACAGCTTGCGGCTGGCCATGGCCTCCAGCAGCTCCATGCCGCTGGTGCCGCCGTCCAGCAGGTCGACCCCATCTGGAAAGCGGTAGCGGGCTTCAAGTGCTTCAACCGCCCGCACGCCTACGCCTTCATCACTCAACAACAGATTACCGATACCGGTAATTAAAACAGCCATTTACAATACCTTCACCCTGGTTAACGTCTTACCGGAGAGATCGACCATATGCACCGCGCAGGACATACAAGGATCGAAGGAGTGGATCGTGCGTACAACTTCCAATGGTTTTTCCGGATCCGCAACTTCAGTGCCGATCAGCGCGCGCTCATACGGCCCTGGATCGTCATTAAAGTTGCGCGGGCCGGCATTCCAGGTGGAAGGCACCACGGCCTGATAGTTTTCAATTTTGCCGTCTTTGATAACGATCCAGTGCGACAGCATGCCGCGTGAAGCTTCTTCAAATCCTACTCCGCGCACCGTGCCTTTCGGGAATTGCGGAGCGATAAAGGTTTCAAAATCGCCGCGGCCAATGTTGTCGATTAATGCCTGGTACTGCTGGTTTAGCGTGTCCTGCAATACGCCGGTACGCACCGCGCGCCCGACAATGCGCCCCCAGGTAGACTGAAGCTCGTCATTAGTCAGGGTTTTACCGGTAAGGCTGGTGACCAGCCTTTTAATATGATCGTAGTGTTTCAGCGTTGCTTTATCACCGGCGGCCAGTCCGCACATCAGCCAGGCAAGAGGGCCAACTTCTACCGGTTTGCCGTAGAAGCTTGGCGCTTTAACCCATGAGTATTTACCGTCCTCCTCCCAGCCGGTGTAATTCGGCTCGGTGGTGCCTTCCCATGGTTTTTGCGGTTCGGGATCTTTGTACCAGGCGTGTTTTCCGCTTTCTTCAATACCATCAATCAGGTAGCTATCCCGATGATTAGCAATTGGACGGAAGGTCGAGAAATCACTGCCTTCGATAAATCCACCCGGCATCAGGAACTCCTGCCCTTTTCTGTCCACCGGCAGTTCAGGAACACACAGATAGCGATCGGCCGCTTTGCCGAGGGTAAACCACTCCGGATAGCTGGCGGCGAAAATTGCCGTATCGACCTGATACACCTGAGTGATAAAGTCGCCAAGCTTGTCAATGAACGACTTCACGTACATCAAGCGCTCAAGGTTGAGTACCCCAGGCGCATCGAGATTTATCGGGTTCGCAACGCCGCCCACCGCCAGGTTCTGAATATGCGGCGTTTTACCGCCCAGCACGGCGACGATACGGTTAGCATCGCGCTGGCACTCCAGAGCCTGTAAATAGTGGGCGACGGCAATCAGGTTAACTTCCGGCGACAGCTTCATGGCGCTGTGCTTCCAGTAACCGTTGTTGAAGATACCGAGCTGGCCGCTGGCGACCAGTGCTTTAACCTTCTCCTGGACTTTGGCAAATTCCGCGGCGCTATTGAGCGACCAGCTGGAGCGCCCTTTTAGCATGGCCTCCGCCTTTTCTGGAGAAGCTTCAAGCGCAGAGGTGATATCCACCCAGTCCATGGCCGAGAGTTGATAAAAATGCACGATATGATCGTGAATCTGGTGGGCGGCGAGAATAAGGTTTCGGATATATTGCGCATTGACCGGGACTTCCATATCCAGCGCATTCTCCACCGCGCGAACTGAGGCAACGGCGTGGATGGTGGTGCAAACGCCGCAGATGCGCTGCACGATTATCCAGGCATCGCGCGGATCGTGAGCCTTAACTATCTCTTCCATCCCGCGCCACATGGTGCCGGAAGACCATGCTTTAACCACCTTTCCCCCATCAATTTCGCAGTCGATCCGCAGATGGCCTTCGATGCGGGTGATAGGATCGATAGTGATGCGCTGACTCATGATTTAACCTCGTTCCGTAAGTGAGCAGACTTTTTGGCCTGTGCCGGTAGTATCGGCAACAGACGAATAAGAAGGATGTAGGCCACTACTTCGATAGCCACAAAACCAACCGAGATAAGGATCTCGCTGGTGGTCGGGAAATAGTGATAACCGGTGCCTGGGTTATAGGCCACCAGTGAGTAATCCATACGCCATAGCGCGGCTCCCAGCAGCATAAGCACAGCGGCAACAAACAGCGCACGCGGGCTATTACCGGTACGTTTTACATGTAGCAGCACCAGTGGAACTACCATCAGCAGCAGTTCGGTACCAAACAGCACGCTGTACCAGCCACTGTTAAACACCAGCGGTAGCTTATCGCGCCAGATAATCTCGCCGACGCGTAGAATCAGAAACAGCCACACCAGCCCTTTAATAACGTTACTGAGCTTACGGAACAGAGGCGTTTCATCGTCAGACATAGTCTTACTGGCTTTAAGCAGCGAGCCTTCAAAGATAACGATAGAGAAACCCATGATGAATGCGGTTAACAGCGACAGCAGCGGCAGCAGCTCGTAACCCTGCCACAGCGGGTGTACCTTATGCCCGGCGACAATCATCAGTGAACCCATTGATGACTGGTGCATCATCGGCAGCAGCGCGCCGAGGCCGATAATAAAGAACATTACGCCGTTAATACGCTTGAGCGACACTTTCCAGCCCAGCCGTTCGAACAATGCAGGCAGTAATTCCAGGGTCATCACGCCGATGTAGATAGTCATACAGACGGCAGTTTCAAACAGCACCGAATTAGGGTTGAAGTAGGCGGGCAGGAAAAAGTTAGGCATATTCCAGTAGCGCCCCAGGTCGATGGCTATCGACAGGCCGCCCATAGAGTAGCCGAACAGGCTGGCCAGCAGCGCCGGACGAACCAGCGGATGAAACTCGCCGCGGTTAAAGACATATACCGCCCAGGCCAGCGCCCAACCGCCACAGGCAAAACCGGTGCCGATAAGCAGATCGAAAGCAATCCAGATACCCCACGGATATCCGCCATTCAGATCGCTAACATCGCCCAGACCAAAAAACAGACGCTTAACAACCAGCAGCAGCCCAAGCAGCGCCAGCGGCGCGAAAACTGCGACGCTGCGGGTGAACAACCGGCCGCCCAGCGGTTGTAACAGGTGACTACTCATCCTCATGTTCTCCGTTGGCTTGCGACTCCTGGCGGGTATTGCGTCTGACCACAAAAGAGAGCCCGGCCAGTGCCGCAACCGGCAGGATCATTCCTTTGTAGAGTGTGTGCTGTACGTGTTCCGAGCGAGAACCGGTAGCCAGGTTATCCAGCGCCGGTAGCCCCAGTTGGTCGAATGGGATAGCCGACAACACCAATACCTGGGTGCCGCCGCCTTCCTGCTCGCCATAGATATGCGGCAGGTAGTTGGCGACCGGATGCAGATAGATATCGCCACTGCCCACGCGCTGGCGTGGATAGGCATAGTCGCTACCCGGCTTCTGAGCCAGTCGTCGCTTTGCTTCGGCCATCAGCTTCTCGCGAGTGCCGTAAATTACCGCCCCGGTCGGGCAGACCGAAGTACAGCCAGGCCCTTCGCCTTTATTAATGCGCTCTACGCCGGGTTGATTACACAGCTCGCATTTGTGAATTTTGCCCAGCGGATTGTCATAGTCATATTTGGGGATGTTGTACGGACAGGCCACCATACAGTAGCGGCAGCCGGTACAGATATCCGGATGATGATGCACGATGCCGGTTTTCGGATCTTTGGTCATCGCTGAAACCGGGCAGGCCGACACACAGTTGGGATCGACACAGTGCATACACTGGCGCTTGATATAGGCGTAGCCGTCCTGGAGCTGATTTTTATTTTTGCCGCTACCGCTATGCCACATTTGAATGACGTTATTGGTGTATGGGCTGAGCTTGTCGTTGGTAGACCAGGTCTGCTCGCCGTTGGCATAGGTAGAGCCGCGATACTTATTCGGCTCCGGGAAGTTTATCTGCTGGCATTTGCTGACGCAGGCCTGGCAGCCGACGCACAGGGTTGAGTCAAACAGCATGCCAGAGGCTTCAGGAATAGGAGGGCGGTTCTGCGCCGCAGCCCGACAGCTGCCGCTAACGCCCGCCAGAGCCAGGCCACCTGCGGCCAGCCGAAAAAAATTACGCCGGTTCACTGCGGATCCTCCCCATGCGACTCCTGACGTTTATCTTCACGCGTTCGGCCCAGTTGTTTGACCGCCATTACCGATACGCCGCCAATCGCACCGGCCACGGCACCCAATAGACCAACGGCGGTATAGCTTACGTGCCCACCCTCTTTTTTATTTACATCCGGTACCTGGGCAGGTGGGGTAGGCTGGTGGACTTCAGCCAGCTGGAAAATGCCTTTGGTAAAGCCAACGCCTTCCTCGTTACAGCCAAAGCAAGGATGGCCAATACCTACTGGCCAGATGCCGCCGCCGATGTCGCAAAACTCCAGTGAGGAGCAGTTGCCGTAGGTTTCAGGGCCTTTGCAGCCCAGGTGATAAAGACACCAGCCTTCCCGGTGCCCATGATCGCCAAATGCTTTAGCGAAGCGCCCGGCATCGAAATGAGGGCGGCGTTCGCAGTTTTCATGGATAAGCCGTTCATAGGCAAACAGTGGACGGTTTTTCTTATCCAGCTTCGGTGCGCGATTAAAGGCAATCAGGTGGGCGACGGTCGCCAGGAAGTTATGCGGATTAGGCGGACAGCCGGGGATATTAATGACCGGAATATCTGGGATAACCTGCTGGAGTGAAACAGCCCCGGTAGGGTTAACGCCAGAGGCCGGAACGCCGCCCCAGGCCGAGCAAGACCCAATAGCGATTACCGCAGCGGCTCCCGCGGCGGCCTCTTTGATGTGTTCGGCAATAGGCTTACCGGCCACCATGCAATAGATACCGCCGTCTTTAAGTGGAATAGAGCCATCTACCACCAGCACATACTTGCCGTGCCACTTTTCCATTGCGTGATGTTTGTTATCTTCCGCCTGCTGGCCAAATGCCGCCGACAGCACCTCGTGATATTCCAGGGAGATAACGTCCAACACCAGGTTTTCAATCGTTGGATGGGTAGAGCGTAATAACGCTTCAGTACACCCGGTGCATTCCTGGGCGCCTATCCAGATAACCGGTGGACGGGCGGGGGAGCTCATGGCCTCGGTCAGCTGTGCGCTGGCGCTGGGGCTTAACCCCATAGTCGCGGAGAGGGCAGCGCAAAGTGTGATGAAATCGCGGCGGGAAATGCCGCCCTCGGCAAAATTAAATTGTCCTCCGGACATGATATTCTCCTGGCGCCCAAGGTAGTGAAATTGCTTCTGATGCTAAAATTTAACCTCGGTATGCCTGGGGGATGAGTTGATATTTATCAATTAATCCTTTAGTAGGATAAATCTATTATATTTTTGTGATATGCCTCGTTTCAGCCATATATTTCAGTGTTAATAATATTGAGATCGTGATGTTGTTTATATCGTGATTTTTACATCTATCATATTGTTATTGATAACGTTTCTTATTTATCTATCTATTATTTATATTGAATTAATAGGCTCGGTTTTTAGTTCGATAATTGGCTTTGCAGCTTATTTGTTGAATGGCGATCACGATTTTAAATAATTACTTCACGGTAATTATTAAATAAATTTTAATGATTCTGAAGGTCACTGCGTAAATATCAGCCGATGCTGATGATAAACGCGGGTGGCGGTGACCTGATAAGGAAAAAGATGCACGAGCTTTCGTTAGCGCAGAGCGTAGTTGAATTGCTGGAAAATCAGGCCAGAGAGCATCGCTTTCAGCGGGTAAACCAGGTGTGGTTATCGGTCGGCGCTTTGGCCTGTGTGGAAACTGAAGCTTTGATGACCGGCCTGCGGGCTGCCAGCCGCAATACTCTGGCGCAGAGTGCGCAGTTTCATATTGAGTTGGTTCCGGCGGCAGGATGGTGTTTTAACTGCAGCGCCGCGTTTACAACGCTGGAGGTGCGCCGTAGCTGTCCGGACTGTGGATCGCTTCAGGTACAGATAGACGGTGGGCAGGAGATGCGGGTGCGCGAGGTCGATGTTAGTTGACCCCGGCACCCGGAAGATTAACGGCGCAGGCCGTTACGCGCTTCGTCACGCGCTTCGCTGGCCTCTACTTCCTGATACCAGCGCGGGTGGTGTTTGCGCGCCCAGCGGCGGCTCACTTTGCCTTCAATCATGCCTTTAATCGATCCTTTCACCCAAAACGCCATATACATATGAATCAGAATGGCGTGGATCAGGATGATTGCGGCAGTTGCGTGGATTAGCAGGCTATAGCGCACCAGGCGGATAGGGAAGTACTGCGCAAACCACGGACGCCAGATAATTATCCCGGTCACCAGCAGCACAAAAATCATGCTCATAATGGTCCAGAACATCATCTTTTGACCGGCGTTATATTTCCCCACCTTCGCGACTTTATGCTCATTGCCTTTGAGCACCTCAACGATACCTTTAATCCACGGCCAGTCCTGCTTGTCCGGGATATTATGGTGCACAAAGCGTGCGAACATAAACATCAGTACCACGAAGATAGCTACGCCAAAGAATGGATGCAGTATCCGCCCCATCTGCGGCGTACCGAAGGTTTCAGTCAGCCATTGCAGCGTTGGGAAAAAGAGCGCAATTCCCGACAGTGACACCAGAAAGAAGCAGATAACAACCGTCCAGTGGCAGGCTCTGTCGATGAATTTAGTTCGCACAATCATGTCGCGCTTACTCATGAGTATCCTCCTCGTCATCATCGGTTTCCTCATTCGGCCCGATTCCCACATAGTGGAATATCAGCCCGGCAAAGGTGGCGATAAAACCGATGGCCGACAGGGGCTTCAGGATCCCTTTCCACAGATTTACCGGCAGATCGATGTGCGGATCTTCCGGCAGATTGTGGTACAGGCCGGGTTTATCGGCATGGTGCAGTACGTAAACCACGTGAGTGCCGCCCACGCCCTGTGGGTTATAGATCCCGGCGTTGGCGTAACCGCGCTCTTTGAGTTTTTCCACCCGTTCGGCCCCGTAGTTCAGCATATCCTTACGGCTACCAAAGCGAATCGCACCGGTAGGGCAGGTCTTCACGCAGGCCGGTTCCTGACCGACGCTAACCCGATCGACGCACAGGGTGCATTTATAGACCCGGTTGTCTTCAGGGTTCAGACGCGGAATGTTGAACGGACAGCCGGCAATACAATAGCCGCAGCCAATACAGTGTTCAGACTGAAAATCGACAATACCGTTGGCGTACTGAATGATGGCCCCGGCGGAAGGGCAGGCCTTCAGACAACCGGGATCTTCGCAGTGCATACAGCCGTCTTTGCGAATCAGCCATTCCAGCCGATCTTTCGGGCGAGTTTCACTAAAGCGCATAACCGTCCATGATTTTGCGCTCAAATCGGCGGGGTTGTCGTACACCCCGACGCAGTGACCAACCTCGTCACGAATGTCATTCCACTCCGAACAGGCGACCTGGCAGGCTTTGCAGCCAATGCAGCTCGACACGTCGATAAGCTTAGTTACCTCCGGCCTGTCATCCCGCGCATGCGGCGGCGGGGTGAGGTCGTTGGTGGCGGAACGTTTGATGACGTCCTGGGATTGCATGGACACAGGCGCTCCTTATACCTTCTCTATGTTAACCAGAAACGCTTTGTACTCCGGTGTCTGGGAGTTAGCGTCACCCACCGACGGCGTCAGGGTATTGGCCAGATAGCCTTTGCGGGCCACGCCCTCAAAGCCCCAATGCAGCGGGATACCGATGGTTTCAACCGATTGACCGTTGACCTGCAAGCTTTGCAGGCGCTCAGTTACCACCGCGACTGCGCGAATAAATCCGCGCTTGCTGCTGACCTTGACCCAGTCGCCATTAGCAATGCCGTGGGCTTCGGCCAGGGTTGGGCTGATTTCCACAAACTGCTCGGGCTGGGCAATAGCGTTCAGCCGAGCGTGCTTAGTCCATGTATGGAAATGTTCGGTCAGCCGGTAGGTGGTTCCCACATATGGGAATTTCTGGCGCTTACCGAGACGCAGAGCATCGTCGGCGAAGATACGGGCCACCGGACTGGATACTACGTTCGGATGCAGCGGGTTGGTGCCGATTGGCGTTTCGAATGGCTCGTAATGCTCAGGGAATGGCCCTTCGGCCAGCTTATCCAGAGCAAACAGGCGTGCGACCCCTTCCGGCTGCATAATGAACGGGCCGGTGGCGCTGCCAGGAGGTGCCGTGTTGTAGTCTGGAATATCATTCCCGGCCCATTTCGTACCGTCCCAGGCAATGAGCATCCGGTTTGGATCCCACGGTTTACCCTGCGGATCGGCAGAGGCGCGGTTATAGATGATGCGGCGGTTGAGCGGCCATGCCCACGCCCAGCCCAATGTATTACCAAGGCCGGAAGGATCGCTGTTATCGCGGTTTGCCATCTGGTTGCCCTGAGGCGTCCAGCTACCGGCATAGATCCAGCACCCGGATGCGGTACTGCCGTCGTCGCGCAGCTGAGCAAAGCTCGACAGCTGGCTACCTTTAGCGGCAATCAGGTTACCTTTGTCATCATATAAATCCACCAGCGCCACGCCGTTGTTTTCCCGCGCGACCTCTTCGGACTCAGGTTTATCCGGCTGACGATATGGCCAGCGCATGCTCATCAATGGCTCACTACCGTTACCGCCGTGTTCACGATACAGCTCGCGCAGACCGTGGAACAACCCGGCGATGATTTCACCGTCATTCAGAGCCTCTCCCGGAGCATCAGCACCTTTCCAGTGCCATTGTAGCCAGCGACCGGAGTTGACGATGGAGCCATCTTCTTCGGCAAAGCAGGTAGATGGCAGGCGGAAGACTTCGGTCTGAATCGATGCGCTATCCACATCGTTCATCTCGCCGTGGTTCTGCCAGAAGTTAGAAGTTTCAGTTACCAGCGGATCGATGATAACCAGATACTTCAGCTTGCTGAGACTGGACACCACTTTGTTTTTATCCGGGAACGACGCTACCGGGTTAAAGCCCTGGCAGATATAACCGTTCACTTTGCCGTGCGCCATCATGTCGAAATAGCGCAGCACATCGTAAGGCTGGTCCCATTTCGGCAGCCAGTTATAGCCCCACTGGTTTTCTGCCGTGGCCGCATCGCCATAATAGGATTTCATCAGGCTGACGAAGAATTTAGGGTAATTACCCCAGTAGTTAACCTGCGAGTCCTGAGTGGCTTTTGGCGTATTGGCCGCCAGATAGTGGGCGAGATCGGGCTGTTTCTCTGAAGGCAGAGTCAGATAACCCGGCAGGCTGGTGGACAGCAGGCCGATATCAGTGAGCCCCTGGATATTTGAGTGACCGCGCAGGGCGTTAACCCCGCCACCGGCCATCCCCATATTGCCCAACAGCAGCTGGATCATCGCCATGGTACGGATGTTCTGCGCACCAACGGTGTGCTGAGTCCAGCCCAGGGCATACAGGAAGGTTGCCGTACGGTTCGCCGCAGAAGTTGAGGCCAGTACTTTACATACTTTCAGGAAGTCGGCCCGCGGGGTACCACAAATCTGCTCTACGACTTCTGGCGTATAGCGCGATACGTGGTCTTTTAGCAGATTCCAGACGCAGCGTGGCGAAGAGAGTGAGTCATCGCGTTTGGCGAAGCCCTGGTCGTCCAGCTGATAATTCCAGCTCGATTTATCGTAACTGCGGGTTTTAGCGTCGTAGCCGCTAAACAGTCCGTCTTCAAAGCTAAAGTCTTCGCGCACCAGCAGCGGCGCGTTGGTGTAGTGGCGTACGTATTCGTCGTTTATCTGATTGTTGGTTATCAGATAGTGCAACACCCCCGAAAGGAAGGTGATGTCGGTACCAGAGCGGATTGGCGCATAAATATCGGCCACCGAAGCGGTACGGGTAAAGCGCGGATCCACCACGATAAGCGTAGCGTTATTGTTATTTTTGGCTTCCATAGCCCAGCGGAAACCAACCGGATGCGCTTCGGCGGCATTACCCCCCATCACCATCACGACGTTGGCGTTCTTAATATCCACCCAGTGGTTGGTCATCGCACCGCGACCAAATGTTGGAGCAAGACTTGCTACCGTTGGTCCGTGTCAGACGCGCGCCTGGTTATCCACGGCAAGCATGCCGAGTGCGCGGGTGAATTTCTGGGTTAAAGCGCCGGTTTCATTGCTGGCGGCCGACGCACAAAGCATGCCGGTGGTGAGCCAGCGATTAACGGGCAATCCCTGTTCATTATTTGCGATGAAGTTGGCGTCACGGTCTTCTTTCATCAGGCGAGTGATGCGAGAAAATGCCTCATCCCAACTGATGCGTTGCCATTTACTGGAGCCAGGAGCGCGATATTCCGGATACTGCAGACGGTTTTCGCTGTGGACATAATCCAGCAAACCCGCACCTTTCGGGCATAGCGCACCGCGGTTGACGGGATGATCCGGATCGCCTTCGATATGATAAATGTTGGCGTGGGCGTTTTTAGAACCATCGCCCATGCTATACATCAAAAGGCCGCAGCCTACGGAACAGTAGGTACAGGTATTGCGGGTCTCTTTGGCGCGCAGCAATTTATAATTGCGCGTTTCGGCCAGCGCTACTGCTGGCGCAAATCCCAAAGCCGCTACCGTGGTTCCTGCCATTCCGCCGGCGCAGATTTTAAAAAACTGTCTGCGACTGACGTTCATTGCTTCCCTCTATGACTTGCTCACGAAATGTCCCGGAACATAGCAGGCGAGGGCGGACGGATGTTGTTTGAAATCAAAGCTAAGAAGGACAGGAAAGAAACTACCCCGTGATGGGTAGTAAAAATCGCCGCGGCTAATACCTGGGCGGAGTATAGGGTTACTGCTTTACGCTGAAACCACGGTGGGGGGCAATTGTCAGATGGCGAACCAGCGCCGCCAGACATAGCGAATAATCAGATATTCAATCACGCCCAACACAATAAACCACAGGCACAGCACCAGGGTGTATAGCTCTGCGGTGGAAATTCCCAGCGTTTCGGTAAGCCAGGCGATCTGTTCGGGGCTAAGTCTGGGGGCAGGAAGCAGCAGGCAAGATAGCATCGCCAGCAGAAGCGTAGCAGCGGCAGTCACCAATGTTTCTAAAGGATGTTTCATCGCTAAAAAGTTAATTAATAGTTAAACGTGAATTGTCCGGAAATCCCCTCTGTATGTAAAGCCTGAACCACGGATAAGCCCAAAAACCGCACTCCCAGCCCGAGCATAACAACCATTTTGCTGAAAGTGGCCCAACCAATTTTCAATCCACATGTGATAAATCTGGTATAAATGTAAAAATTAACGCCGCACGCGTTGTTATTATTTTACAAATGATTAACCATTGGCCACTTCAAACCCTACATAAGCCAATTGGTACAACCAAAAGGCACGTTACTGACGCGACAGGTTTTTAAGTAGTGCCTGTCACGACCCTGGAGATGGCAATATGCAGACCTGGCAACAAGTCTATGATCCGCTAGGCAATATCTGGCTTTCGAGCCTGGTAGCTGTCATACCTATAGTCTTTTTCTTCTTTGCGCTGATTAAGTTAAAACTTAAAGGCCATGTCGCTGCGACCATCACTGTAGCGCTGGCGCTTCTGGTGGCGCTATTGCTGTATCGGATGCCGTTGGCTAATGCCCTGGCTTCCGTGGTCTACGGCTTCATGTATGGACTGTGGCCGATTGCCTGGATAATTGTGGCGGCGGTATTTGTCTACAAAATCTCGGTTAAAACCGGGCAGTTCGACATTATCCGCTCCTCCATACTGTCTATTACTCCCGATCAGCGTTTGCAGATGCTTATCGTGGGGTTCTGTTTTGGCGCCTTTCTGGAAGGGGCGGCAGGCTTCGGCGCACCGGTGGCGATTACCGCAGCACTGCTGGTTGGCCTTGGCTTTAATCCGCTGTATGCCGCGGGTTTATGCCTGATTGTTAATACCGCGCCGGTCGCGTTTGGCGCAATGGGGATTCCGATTATTGTCGCGGGCCAGGTTACCGGTCTGGATAGTTTTGAAATCGGCCAGATGGTGGGCCGTCAGCTGCCGTTTTTAACCATTATCGTGCTGTTCTGGATTATGGCGATTATGGACGGCTGGCGTGGAATTAAAGAGACCTGGCCTGCGGTTGCCGTGGCCGGTGGCTCCTTTGCTATCAGCCAGTATTTAAGCTCCAACTTCCTGGGGCCAGAACTGCCGGATATTATCTCGTCGCTGGTGTCTCTGGTCTGTCTGACCCTGTTCTTACGCCGCTGGCAGCCGCAGCGTACCTTCCGTTTTAATGACGTGGGTGCATCGGTTACTGATAAAACCCTGGCCCGTACTAACTACACCCGTGGGCAGATTATCCGTGCCTGGTCGCCATTCCTGTTCCTGACTGCCACCGTTACTCTGTGGAGTATTCCGCCGTTCAAAGCGCTGTTTGCCGCTGGTGGCCCTCTGGCAAACTGGGTCTTTAGCTTCTCAGTCCCGATGCTGGATGGGCTGGTTGAGCGTATGCCGCCTATCGTGGCTGCCGCGAAACCCTATGCGGCAATCTTCAAGTTTGACTGGCTCTCGGCTACCGGCACGGCGATTCTGATGGCGGCATTTATCTCTATTGTCTGGCTGAAGATGAAACCGCGGGATGCTGTGAGTACCTTTGGCTCCACGCTCAAAGAGCTGGCGCTGCCGATTTACACCATCGGGATGGTGTTGGCATTTGCCTTTATCTCTAACTACTCCGGCCTGTCGTCAACTCTGGCGCTGGCGCTGGCTCACACTGGCGGTGCATTTACCTTCTTCTCACCGTTCCTGGGCTGGCTGGGGGTATTTTTGACCGGTTCAGATACCTCATCGAATGCTCTTTTTGCGGCGTTGCAGGCAACGGCAGCTCAGCAAATTGGTGTCTCGGATCTGCTGCTGGTTGCAGCAAATACCACCGGCGGTGTTACCGGAAAAATGATCTCCCCGCAGTCGATAGCAATTGCCTGTGCGGCGGTGGGGCTGATTGGTAAAGAAGCCGATTTGTTCCGATTCACCGTGAAGCACAGCCTTATCTTTACCTGCATGGTTGGCGTAATAACCACGCTTCAGGCTTATGTGCTGACATGGATGATTCCGTGACGACAAGGTTGACCGACAGGCTGGCCCGGCAATTGCTGGACTGGATAGCCGAGCAGCGTCTGGTGGCGGGGATGAAAATCCCCGCCGAACGGGTGCTGGCGGCGCAGCTTGGCGTGTCTCGTAATACGGTGCGCGAGGCGTTACAGCAGTTGCGCAGCGAAGGCATCCTGGCTAGCCGGCGCGGTGGCGGTACCTGGCTTGCGGCTCCGGCTTCTGACTGGCCGCAAAGCCGGATTGTGCAGCCGATTCTGCCCCTGGCAGAGGCTGATCCGGAATACTATTTCGATATTCTGGAAGCTCGCCACGCTATTGAGGCGGGAACTGCGTGGCATGCCGCTCTACGCGCCACTGCAGTTGATAAAGAGAAACTTCAGTATGCCTTTGACGCTACCCTAAAGCTGCGGCAAAGCGATTCGCCGGAACTGGCGGCGCAGGCTGACGTCCGTTTTCATCTGGCAATCGCTGAGGCCGCGCATAACGTAGTGTTACTCCAGACCATGCGCGGGTTTTTTGAGCTGTTGCAGCACACGGTGCAGCACAGCCGCGAGCGGATGTACACCCAGCCTCATATTTTTGACCAGCTTACTGAACAGCATCATGAACTGCTGCAGGCCATTCTCGACGGCGAGCCGGAGCTTGCCCGCAGCGCGGTGATGCACCACCTCGGTTTTGTCCATTCCACTATTAAGAACCTTAATGAAGATGATGCCCGTCAGGCGAGGGTGACTCGTCTGCCGGATAATTTGTCAGGAGATATACCGTTATGATTATTTCCGCTGCCAGCGACTATCGGGCAGCGGCGCAGCGTAAGCTGCCGCCGTTTCTTTTCCACTATATCGACGGAGGGGCGTACAACGAATATACGCTGCGCCGCAACGTTGAGGATTTGAGCGGCGTGGCGCTGCGCCAGCGTGTGCTCAACAACATGTCGGATCTTAGTCTGACTACCAAACTGTTTAATGAAACCCTGTCGATGCCGGTGGCGTTGGCTCCGGTCGGTTTATGCGGGATGTATGCCCGACGCGGTGAGGTTCAGGCGGCGCGCGCGGCGGCGGCTCACGGCATTCCGTTTACTCTGTCGACGGTTTCAGTTTGCCCAATTGAAGAAGTGGCACCGGCAATTTCACGCCCGATGTGGTTCCAGCTGTATGTGCTAAAAGATCGTGGCTTTATGCGTAATGCGCTGGAGCGGGCGAAGGCGGCGGGTTGCTCTACGCTGGTCTTTACCGTGGATATGCCAACGCCGGGCGCGCGCTATCGCGATGCGCATTCCGGAATGAGCGGGCCAAACGCGGCGCTGCGCCGTTACTGGCAGGCGGTGACACATCCGAGCTGGTCGCTGGATGTTGGCCTGCTTGGTCGCCCGCACGATCTGGGGAATATTTCTGCCTATCGCGGTAGTCCTACCGGGCTGGAGGATTATATTGGCTGGCTGGGGCAGAACTTCGATCCGTCTATTTCCTGGAAAGATCTGGAGTGGATCCGTGAGTTTTGGGACGGCCCAATGGTTATCAAGGGTATCCTCGATGCTGAGGATGCGCGTGATGCGGTGCGTTTCGGTGCTGACGGTATTGTGGTTTCAAACCACGGCGGGCGTCAGCTTGACGGGGTACTCTCATCAGCCCGGGCGCTGCCGGCTATCGCCGATGCAGTCAAAGGCGATATCGCTATTCTTGCCGACAGCGGGATCCGTAATGGTTTGGATGTGGTTCGCATGATTGCGCTGGGTGCCGATAGCGTGTTGTTGGGCCGGGCCTTCCTTTACGCGCTGGCAACTCATGGTGAGCAGGGGGTCGCTAACTTACTGTCACTCATTGAGAAAGAAATGCGAGTTGCCATGACGCTGACCGGTGCAAAAACGGTAGCGGAAATTACCCGCGACTCTCTGGCCAGCATTGGCTTTAGCGTCTAAAACTCAAAACTTAGTGGAGCGGGACGTCGGTATACTGACAGGTGACCAGTACGTCCTGCTCACAGCGCACCCAAAACCGGAACTCATCCGGGCTTTCATTATTGTCAGGCCACGCCAGCAGTCCCTGGCGATTAAGCTGCAGGATTAATTGCTGCGGCGGCACTCCAGCGTTTAGCGGAGCGGTTATTTGATCAAGCGGAAGCAGCAGTGACTCTTCCGGACATTGAATAGCAATGCTGGTGAGCTGCGGGTGGGTTTTTACTGTCATTACTCAATTCCTGGTGGGGCAAACGCGCTGATAAAAAAGGACCGAAGAGGCGTGACGTGTTCGCCGATACTTTGCCGATTGTAGCCAAATCTATTTCTGTCGCAACCCTCAAGGTCGGAACCGGGCCTGGCAAATACCGACGGTTTATCGTTGAAGCGGGCTTTCTTGCGCGATTAACCAGAATTAATTCAATCCCGAGATTGGCTTTATATAGCTAACAAATACCGGAATGGGACTAAATAAAAGAAGATAGCGGTAGGTGATAGAGCAATATACTGACTGACCCGGCGACGCCAGGATGGCGCACACCGGGCTTAAGACGATTAACGGCGGTTATAGTTGCCGCGATCGTCGTGGCGATGACTATTATCGCCTTGGTTATAGCCGCCGGGACGTGGCCCGTCATGGCGGTCACCATTGTTATACTGCCCATGATGGTCATGATGACGGCCCCTGTCGTGGTCATGAACCACGCAGCCACCCAGAGTCAGCGCGGCTAAAAGCCCGCAGCAAATAAGCGATTTTTTCATTTTTCTATTCCTGTTCTATCCGGGCAAACAACGTCCGGCTCGAGGATAATTATGACTGCCTGCGGGTGGGGAGACTATCGGCAGACTCTTAACTGTGGCCTGAGAAAACGATTGATTCATGATGCAACTCGTTTTGGTAACTGAATAAGTACCAGTCTGCCTGTACCTTTCTTTGCCAGCAGCTTTCCCCGCTTTTGACCCTATCCAGCTTTATATCTGTCGTTACTCTCTGCGACCTGAAATCCACCAGATGGCAATACAGGTTTATCAACAAGCCATGCCTTCTGTGGCGCTGACTCAGGTTAACTCCGTCAATTTTGCCATGCTAATTGATGGCTACTTGGGATGTTCTTAAGAGATGCGGTGCACACGAATTCTGAAGATGTGTCGAAAAGTTAGTGATCGTGTTAGCAATGTTGCAAAAGAGTTGATGTTAGGTGCCTGTTAGTGTTGAGGATTTAACGTCTTTGTTATAGATACAAATTGAAACACCTCAACCAATTCGGAAGCTAAATGGAAAAATATTATGAATAACCTAGGGAAATGCTTCACCTGGGTCGCGGTCTCTCTTTTGGGTGCTGCTTCCCTGGCCTACATCGCCTTAAACCGCGGTGAACAGATAAACGCGCTGTGGATAGTCGTGGCTGCAGTTTGCGTCTATCTCATCGCTTATCGTTTTTATGGGCGCTACATTGCCAAAAACGTTCTGTCTGTCGATGCAACCCGCATGACGCCAGCAGTACGCCATAACGATGGTCTGGACTATGTTCCGACCGATAAAAAAGTGCTGTTCGGTCATCATTTTGCGGCGATTGCCGGAGCCGGACCTTTGGTCGGGCCGGTACTGGCGGCGCAGATGGGGTATCTGCCAGGCATGATCTGGATTCTGGCTGGGGTGGTTCTGGCCGGGGCGGTACAAGACTTTATGGTGCTGTTCGTATCAACCCGCCGTGATGGCCGCTCGCTGGGCGAGCTGGTGAAAGAGGAGATGGGTAATACGGCAGGCGTTATCGCGCTCATTGCTACCTTCATGATTATGATAATCATCCTGGCGGTACTGGCGATGATCGTGGTGAAAGCGCTGACCCACAGCCCGTGGGGGACGTATACCGTAGCCTTCACTATTCCATTGGCTATCTTTATGGGGGTTTATACCCGCTATATTCGTCCGGGCCGCATTGGTGAGGTTTCAGTTATTGGCCTGGTGATGCTGATATTTGCCATCATTTCCGGTGGCTGGGTAGCTCAGAGTGAAACCTGGGCGCCGTGGTTTGACTATACCGGCGTACAGCTGACCTGGATGCTGGTGGGCTATGGTTTTGTCGCTGCCGTACTGCCGGTGTGGCTGCTGCTGGCTCCGCGTGATTATCTGTCCACCTTCCTGAAAATCGGCACTATTGTCGGTCTGGCTATCGGTATCGTGATTATGCGTCCGGTGCTGGAGATGCCGTCGCTGACTAAATTTGTCGACGGTACGGGTCCGGTCTGGAGCGGTAATCTGTTCCCATTCCTGTTCATTACCATTGCTTGTGGCGCGGTCTCTGGCTTCCACGCGCTTATCGCTTCCGGTACGACACCGAAGATGCTGGCTAATGAAAACCAGGCCTGCCTTATTGGTTATGGCGGCATGCTGATGGAGTCCTTCGTGGCTATCATGGCGCTGGTGGCTGCCTGCGTTATCGATCCGGGCGTGTATTTCGCTATGAACAGCCCGCTGGCGGTACTGGCTCCTGCGGGAACTACCGATGTTGTGGCTTCTGCTGCTCAGGTTGTCAGCGGCTGGGGGTTCCATATCACCCCTGAAGTGCTGACTAACATTGCTAATGAAGTGGGTGAGCAGAGTATCGTTTCCCGCGCGGGCGGTGCTCCAACTCTGGCTGTCGGCATGGCGTACATTCTGCACGGTGCGCTGGGTGGCCTGATGGATGTTTCATTCTGGTATCACTTTGCCATTCTGTTTGAAGCACTGTTCATTCTGACGGCGGTTGATGCCGGTACCCGTTCTGCCCGCTTTATGCTTCAGGATCTGCTGGGCGTTATTGCCCCGGGTCTGAAAAAGACTGACTCACTGCCGGCTAACCTGTTGGCGACCGGGCTGTGCGTGTTGGCTTGGGGTTACTTCCTGCATCAAGGGGTGGTCGACCCGCTGGGAGGTATCAATACCCTGTGGCCACTGTTCGGCATTGCAAACCAGATGCTGGCCGGTATGGCGCTGCTGCTTTGTGCGGTAGTGCTGTTTAAGATGAAGCGTCAGAAATACGCCTGGGTTGCTCTGGTTCCAACGGCATGGCTGCTGATTTGTACTTTGACGGCTGGCTGGCAGAAAGTGTTTAGCCCGGATGCTAAAGTTGGCTTCCTGGCTATCGCTAATAAGTTCCAGGCGATGATCGACAGCGGCAACATTCCGCCGCAGTTCACTGAATCACAGCTATCTCAGCTGGTATTCAATAACCGTCTGGATGCTGGTCTGACGATGTTCTTCATGGTGGTGGTGGTGGTTCTTGGGAGCTACTCCTTCAAAACTGCCCGCCAGGCCCTGAAGAGCGACAAACCAACGGCAAATGAAACGCCGTATGAGCCGATGCCGGAAAACTATGAGCAGATTGTTGCTCAGGCTAAAAACGCTCACTAATGTTTGCGTGACCGTGCCGCCCCGAAGTGTGGGGCGGCATACTGGCAGGAGAAAACTATGTTCGATACGCTGGCGAAAGCCGGAAAATATCTGGGCCAGGCCGCCAAACTGATGGTTGGAATGCCAGATTACGACAATTATGTTCAGCATATTCGTCTGAACCACCCGGATCAGACGCCAATGACTTACGAAGAGTTTTTCCGTGAGCGCCAGGATGCGCGCTACGGAGGAAAGGGCGGTGCCCGCTGTTGTTAATCAGGGATTAGTCTATGAATGATATTGTCGCCGTTACACTATTAACCGGCTTTTTGGGCGCAGGTAAAACTACGCTCATCAATTACTTCCTTACCCATCACGCAGACCAGTCGGTCGCTATCCTCGAAAATGAATTTGGTGCGGTCAATATTGACGGTGCATTGTTGCGCGGCGGCGAGAATGTGAGCGTGGTGGAGCTTTCTAACGGTTGCGTATGCTGTAGCGTGCGCGGTGAATTTACCGAGGCCCTGACTGAGCTTTTGGACAAGCGGCAGCGGGGCGAGCTGTGCTTTGATCGGCTGATTGTTGAAACCACTGGCCTTGCCGATCCGGCTCCGGTTATTCAGACCTTTTTTGTCGAACCTGCACTGCGCGAGGCGCTGCGTCTGGATGCGGTAGTGACGCTGGTGGACTGCCAGCATATCTTACGCCAATTGGATGAACACCCCGTTGCCGCAGCCCAGGTGGGCTTTGCTGACCGTATTCTGCTGAGTAAAACTGATGCCTGCGAGCCTGAGATTCGCGATCAGGTGCTGGAGCGTCTGACCGGTATAAACAATAAGGCTGCGGTTTTTCAGATAACTCAGGGCGCTTGCCCCGCCTCTTTGTGGCTGGATCTGAATGCATTTGAGCTCAGTGATAGCAATGATATCAGCCGTGGTTTTCATATCGTGCGCGCCGACAGACTCGATTCACCGGATTTTTCACCGTTTCGCCGCAGTGCCAGGGCTGAGCGCTCCTGGGATGATGCTATTCAGGCTCATGTACTGGAAGGCGGTGAGCTTGATTTAAAACGCATTGGCGCTTTTATGGAGAGCTGCGTTGAGCGCTACGGTAACGATATGCTGCGTTATAAAGGGGTGCTGGCCATAGCCGGTAATCCGCAGCGTCTGATTGTTCAGGGAGTCCATAAGGTCGTCGGTTTTGACTACGGTAGCGCATGGCAACCGGGCGAAGAGATGATTTCCAGGCTGGTGATTATTGGTCGTTACCTACCGCTGGAAGCGCTGAGGGCCGAATTTGCTGCGGCGGCCAGTAAATAGTTTTAGCCATCTAAACGTCTTGATTGCCATTGTCGGGCGGCGTGATATAGTGATTAACAATTTTTTGACAATCATCATTATGCAGGCCGCCCATGACACTTCACGCATTAACTCCGCAAAGTAAACTTCCCAGTCTCGGCACCACAATTTTTACCCAGATGAGCGCCCTGGCGGCTGAGCATAAGGCCATTAATCTGTCGCAGGGTTTTCCTGATTTTGATGGTCCGCATTACCTCCGCGAGCGACTGGCCAGGCACGTAGAGCAGGGGCGTAACCAGTATGCGCCGATGACAGGTGTACCTGAGTTGCGCCAGGCCATTGCTGAAAAAACCGCAGCCTGCTACGGCTATCGTCCCGATCCTGAGCTTGAGGTAACGGTTACGGCTGGGGCGACTGAAGGGCTGTTTGCTGCCATCAGTGCATTAGTGCGGCCCGGCGATGAGGTTATTTGTTTCGACCCGAGTTATGACAGCTATGCCCCGGCGGTAGAGCTATCGGGGGGCGTAGTTAAACGTATAATGCTTACGCCACCGGCCTTTGAGCCCGACTGGGCGGCTTTTAACGAGCTGTTGAGCGAACGTACCCGTCTGGTCATTGTAAATACGCCACATAATCCGACCGGTGCCGTCTGGTCACAGAATGATTTTGGCGCGCTTTGGGAGCGTATTGCCGGGCGCGAGATCTACCTGCTAAGTGATGAAGTTTACGAGCACATTAACTTTTCTGCCGGAGGCCACGCCAGCGCTCTGGCTCATCCTCAGCTGCGCCAAAGAGCTATTGTGGTTTCTTCATTTGGTAAGACTTATCACATGACCGGCTGGAAGGTAGGTTATTGCGTAGCGCCCGAAGCACTCAGCGCCGAGCTGAGAAAAATCCATCAATACCTGACTTTTGCGGTCAACACGCCGGCGCAGCTGGCGCTGGCGGATATGCTGCGCGAACAGCCGGAGCATTATCAGCAGCTACCCGCGTTTTATCAGCAGGCGCGCGCAAGGCTGGAGCAGGGGCTGTCAGGTAGCCGCTTTGAGGTGCTGCCGGGGGCCGGAACCTATTTCCTGCTGGTGGACTACAGCGCTATTTCGAGTCTTGATGATGTGTCTTTTTGCCACTGGCTGACCACGGAAGTAGGCGTAGCGGCGATACCGCTATCGGTATTTTGCGCCTCCCCGTGGCCGCACAAACTTATCCGACTGTGCTTTGCCAAGCAGCATGCCACCCTTGATGCGGCGGCGGAGCGCCTGCGGGCCTTATAATATGCCCGCAGTTTGGGTTTACTCTCCCATTATCGCTTTGAGCTTCGCTTCGTCAGGCATACCCATTGCCTGTTGCAACTCATTGTTCGGACTCATGTAATAAATGGCAGGGGTGCCCTGGGCACCCAGGTTATCCATCAATCCCTGGTTGGCCTGAAGAATTCGCACCTGCTCTGCGCCCGGTTTTGTACCGCCTTTGAGATCGGGCTTACCCTGGGCTGATTCATAATCATGCCAGGCCTTAGCCGGATCTCCGCTGGCAAGGATCGTGGCGGCAGTGGCGCTGCTTTCTGGGCGAATTACGCCAACTAAAAGCGTTCTGATTTGAACTTTGCCAGAGTCTACCCATGGACGGGCTTTCTTCCAGAATGCTTTGCAGTATGGGCAATAGGGGTCGGAGAAGACATATATCTTACGTGGAGCGCTCTCTTTCCCATCGGCTATCCAATGGGCTTTCTCCAGCTGTTTCCACATCTCACGCCCGGCGGGGGCGTAGATATCTTTTTGAATAACCTCTTCACTCAGGTTATTACCTTTCTCGTCATACATGTAGCCGGAAATAGCGTGTTTACCGTCTGGCATCAGATAAATAGTGACGCCCATATCCTGATATTTTCCCAGATAGCCGGTCATGCCATTAGGTGCCGGAAAGGATTTGACGATAGTGATTCCCTGTTTGGCGATAGCCTGTACCGGCGCGGGCAGAGAGTCTGCGGCATAAACGACGGTGCTGCTCAGCATGGTTGCCAGCAGAGGGTAGACAAACTGTTTCATCGCGGATTCCTTTATGGCATTCAGTGGCGCGAGTGTAGCACCGTAGCGCCAGGCCCGCCTGTGAGAGTGGAATAATCAAGAGTGGAAAGTGATAGATATTCCTTATCAATATTGCCCATACAAAAAGAGTGACAATTTGTCATACATATTCACTTTTAACAGCGATTTTTTTACTTAGCACCTGCTAACGTCATTTCCACTGCACGATGGAAGACGCAGCCCAGGTCAGACGCGTTTTGGCGAACCATCGTGCAGCACTATTGATTAAGTTGTTGATATTGTGCGCTAGTTTCGTGAGTTCTTCAGATTTAAATCTTCAGATGTGTTACCGTAAAGTGACTCGAATTGTTGCTAACTCTTTTCCATTATGGAAGGGAATATGGTAAACCATCGGCGTGCCCCCTCGGTACGCAATGTAAGGTGCCTTCTGTTCGTTGTTAGCTATTGCTTATTGATTTGATAATGCAAACTCATTAGCCCGGACGGCGGATATTAGTTACCTTACACACCAACGAAAACACGGAGGAAGTATAGATGTCCTTGATTAACACTAAAATCAAACCTTTTAAAAACGACGCTTTCCGCAATGGCGAATTTGTAGAAGTCACTGAGAAAGACACCGAAGGTCGCTGGAGTGTATTCTTCTTCTACCCAGCTGACTTCACCTTTGTTTGCCCGACCGAACTGGGCGACCTGGCTGACCATCAGGCAGAATTCGATAAGCTGGGTGTAGATATCTACTCTGTATCTACCGATACCCACTTTACTCATAAAGCATGGCACGGCAGCTCCGACACCATCGCTAAAATCAAATACACCATGATCGGTGACCCTACCGGTAACCTGAGCCGTAACTTCGAAATTCTGCGTGAAGAAGAAGGTCTGGCTAACCGCGGTACTTTCCTTATCGATCCGCAGGGCATCATCCAGGCTGTTGAAGTTACCGCTGAAGGTATCGGCCGTGACGCCACTGACCTGCTGCGTAAAGTGAAAGCAGCTCAGTACGTTGCTTCTCACCCAGGCGAAGTTTGCCCGGCTAAATGGAAAGAAGGCGAAGCTACTCTGGCTCCATCTCTGGATCTGGTTGGTAAAATCTAAGCCTTATCGGTCTGTAAATTTTGATGTCATCGGGTGCTTATGGCACCCGATTTTTCTTGCCAGGGGGAACTATGCTCGACACAACAATGAAAACCCAGCTCAAGGCATATCTTGAGAAATTAACTAAACCTGTTGAGCTGATTGCGACGCTGGACGACAGCGCTAAATCGGCGGAAATCAAGTCTTTACTGACTGAGATTGCCGGCCTGTCAGATAAGGTCACTCTGGTAGAGGATAACTCTCTGCCGGTGCGTAAACCCTCATTTTTAATTACTAACCCAGGGTCACATCAAGGGCCGCGTTTTGCAGGCTCGCCGCTGGGGCATGAATTTACTTCACTGGTTCTGGCACTGCTGTGGACCGGTGGACACCCTTCGAAAGAGGCGAAAGAGTTGCTGGAGCAGGTGAAAGATATCGAGGGTAACTTCGAATTTGAAACCTACTACTCGCTGAGCTGCCATAACTGCCCGGATGTGGTGCAGGCGCTTAACCTGATGGCTATCCTCAACCCGAATATCAAACACACGGCGATTGACGGCGGCACTTATCAGAACGAAATCACTGACCGTAACGTCATGGGCGTCCCGGCGGTATTTGTTAACGGTCAGGAGTTTGGTCAGGGGCGTATGACGCTGGCTGAGATCGTGGCGAAAGTTGATACTGGCGCGGAAAAACGCGCGGCTGAGCAGCTGAACAAGCGCGAAGCTTATGAAGTACTGATTGTCGGTTCTGGCCCTGCGGGCGCGGCGGCGGCAGTCTATTCAGCTCGTAAAGGGATCCGTACCGGCCTGATGGGCGAACGCTTCGGCGGACAGGTGCTGGATACCGTAGATATCGAAAACTATATTTCAGTGCCAAAAACCGAAGGTCAGAAGCTGGCTGGGGCGTTGAAAGCGCACGTCAGCGAATATGACATTGATGTTATTGATTCTCAAAGCGCAGCCCGCCTGATCCCGGCTAGCGTGGAAGGCGGTTTGCATCAGATTGAGACGGTTTCCGGTGCGGTGCTGAAAGCACGTGCGGTTATCGTGGCAACCGGTGCTAAATGGCGCAACATGAATGTACCTGGTGAAGCTGAATATCGCACACGTGGCGTAACTTATTGCCCGCACTGCGATGGCCCGCTGTTTAAGGGTAAACGCGTAGCGGTTATCGGTGGCGGTAACTCCGGCGTTGAAGCGGCTATCGACCTGGCTGGCGTTGTTTCACACGTAACGCTGCTGGAATTTGCGCCAGAAATGAAAGCTGACCAGGTCTTGCAGGATAAATTGCGCAGCCTTGGTAACGTAGACATCATTCTTAACGCACAGACTACTGAAGTTAAGGGTGACGGCACGAAAGTTGTTGGTCTTGAGTATCGTGACCGCGTTTCTGGTTCGGTACACAGCATTGAGCTGTCTGGGATCTTCGTTCAGATTGGCCTGCTGCCAACCACTAACTGGCTCGAAGGTACGCTTGAGCGCAGCAAAATGGGCGAAATCATTATCGATGCCAAATGCGAAACCAGCGTTAAAGGCGTGTTTGCTGCCGGTGACTGCACCACCGTGCCATACAAACAGATAATTATCGCGACCGGTGAGGGGGCGAAAGCATCTCTTAGCGCGTTCGATTACCTGATTCGTACTAAAGTCGCATAACCAAAAAAGAAGTAAGACACATCGCAAAGCAAGAGGCCACCCCCGGGTGGCCTCTTTTTTACGTGTATTCCGCAGCGTCAGCTTTGCGGCTTTTAGCGAACGACCAGCACCGGTACATGAGTGTAACGAATGATGCTGGCGGCGTTAGAACCGAGCAGATGGGTGGTAATTGACGGGTTGCGCGAGCCAACCACGATAATATCGGCATGTAGATCTTTAGCCGCTTCATTAACCTGATCGCGTACATTACCAAAGCGAATATCAACCACCACCCGGTCGGCCGGCAGGCTGAAATGGCTGGCAACGGTCTTCATTTTTTCTTCGGCTTCCTTGCGAATGTGCTGTTCAAACTGGCGCATTTCCGAACCGAAACCACGGAAAAGCATCGCGGAAGCGTCTGGCAATACGTGCAACAGATGAATCACGCCATCATCCTGAGCCAGAAACTCAGCGTGACGAATTGCCTTGTCGCTTAACTCCATTTCATATACGTCTACCGGCATTAATATCGTTTTATACATACAGCATCCTCCATGTGTGTAACCTGTTTGATTAATGCTATATCAACATAGTTTACATGGTGAAATAATTGCGCTGATTTGCAAAATTGACATTAACTGGCATTCGCAGGGTGAATATTTGAGCGAGGGCAAGATTCAGGGCGCAGGGCGCCCTGAGAAGCGATATTAACGGTGAAACTCTCCGGCGGCTTCTGGCTGCCACATCAATTCCAGAACCTCAATATGAGTATTACCGCCCGGTAGCTCCCAATTAATGGAGTCACCAACCCGCAGGCCCAGCAGGGCGGCACCGACCGGAGCCATAACAGAAAGCTGATTTGCGCTATCGGTTAGGTTAGCGGGATACACCAGCGTGCGTTCGTACTCATTGCCACTGCTCAGATCGCGAAACCGCACCCGGCTGTTCATTGATACCACATCGGCAGGCATATCTTCAGGGCTAACCATCTCGGCGCGTTGTAGTTCGCTTGCCAGCGCTCTGGCGACCGGCAGGCTGGCAAAGGCGGACTTTTCCAGCAGCATGTCGATACGTTCGGCGTCGAGTTCGTTAATAATAATTTTTGGGCGAGGCATTTATGGACTCCATGTAAAAAAACGGCCTGAGCCGTCTGTTATTCCTGTTTTGCACCATCAGTAACCGATGGAGATATTGCCATCATATGAAGATTAGGCCGCAGGGGGAAGCCCCATTCATATATTGGAGAAATGAGTAGTGCGGGCTGACGCTTACGTCCGCCCGCTAACAGATTGGATTTAGTGACCTGCGGCGTCGAGGACGAATTGTTTAGGGCAGTTACCCGGATGTGCCTGCGAAACCAAACTATCGGCAGATAATGGCTCATTGATACTTTTGGCATCGATAACCATCTGCATCTCGGTGAGATATGAAGGATTACCGTGGCAGGTAAGTTTCACGGCTTTAAGGCTGGCCTTACCAAAGCTATCGGCGAGAACATTATTAAAATCAGCCCGGCTGACCTTTTGTCCATCGTGCGCTGCAAGCCATTGGCCGAGCGGACTGGCGTTCACCTGCTGGCTCAGACGGGCCATTGTGGCGAAATAGTCATTGGGATTGAAGCCAAAGCAAACCCCATGCTTGGCATATTCGTAGCGTTCAAGACAAGAGCGGCCACTTGCTCCAGGCATGGTTTCTGCCAGTTTTTGGGTAATTGCGGGGGAAAGACCTGGGTTAGGCAGGGAGCATTTATTACCCCGGGCTTCGGGAAAATTAGGTTCCGGGCGCGTAGCGCAGCCAAAACGCATCCAGCGGCGGTTATCTACCCCACGCGAGGCAATGCTGCGCGGCAGGGAGGGCCACAGCCCATGCACCGTGAGCAGGGGACGCTGCTGATTACCCTCGGTAAGTTTACATTCGTCAGGCATCTTCCTTCCTCTTTCGCTCATGCTCTGACAAAAACCGTTTTGCCAGGAAAGGGCCAGCGTATAGGTTGAGAAATCGCTGTAGCGAGTGGGAGTCAGAGGCTCGGCCAGAGCCTGATGTGCTGGCAGCGTGGTTGCCAGTAATAACGGCAGTAAAAAGCGTTTCATGATAATGCGGCCTGTAGATAAGTATGGCGCTATTTAACCACAGGCCGGGGCAGAGAATGAACCGCTACCGATGATAGCGGTTCAACAAGCGATGTTTACGGCAGAGCAATACTAGCCGGGACCATAATCTCAGTAGCCAGAATGACCACAATAAGACCCACCAGAACCGGAACCGAGGTGCGTTTCACCACTTCAAACGGTGAAATTTTTGCCATACCGGCCACCGCAACCACCACTCCGGAGACCGGAGAAAGCGTACGCCCGAGGTTAGAGGCCTGAAGCATCGGTATTGCCAGATAGGCGGAGTTCACTCCGGAATGCTGGGATAGCTTAGGAATAAGCTCGACAAAGGCGTAGAACGGCGCGTTGCCGGAACCTGTAGTTACCGCAGCCAGCATTGTCAGCACCACCAGGACCAGCATCAGAATAATGCTGGCGGAGCCAAACGAGGTAGCGATAGATATCAGGCTCTGAATAAAGCCAATGGCATTGAGCCCCTGGGCGAATACGCCAGCGGCTACCAGCAGGATAACCACTCCGCAGAAAGCGTCAGCCATGCCACGGTAGCAGGCGTCCAGGCCGGTAAAGACTCTTTTGGTATCGAATCCGCGAACAAACTCAATTAGCGCAGCGATAAGGATACACAGCACCAGAATGGTGATGATATGTAGCTGTGGCCCCCATTTCCCATCAAATACCAGTACGCCGATAATCGGGGTGAACGGCAAAATGGCGTAAAACGCCGGGGCCGTTGTTTTAATTTCGGCTACATCCAGCATTTCGTGGCTGATGTGCTCTTTATTATCGAGATAGCGCTGCCAAAAAAAGTGCGCGACGGCCATGCAGACAATGGCGGCAATCGAGATAGGCAGGGTGGTTTTAAACGCGAAGTCGATAAGTGGCATGCCGGAAGCTTTTGCCGCCAGCACAACGTCGCCAGAGGTAGGTGCCAGGATAATAGCAGCCGGGGAGGCGCAGATAGCAGCCGCGGCTCCACGGCTAATCCCCACGTTGACCATGACCGGGAACAGTGTCCCCATAAGTAAAACGCCAAGACCGGTGGCAGAGGAAACGGCCAGTGACATCAGACATGCCAGGAAGTAGGCGACGACCATCAGCAGATAGGGGGAGTTAATATACTGTAGCGGACGTGAGGCTAGTTTTACGACCATATCATTGGCACCGATATGGGTCATATAAGTGGCAAAGCCGCAAAGCATCATGATGAGCATGCCGAGATCGCCGCCGCGATCCATCAGCAGGATTTTAACATACTCAAGGATATCAGTTGCCCGGTAACCGGTGGGCGTTGCGCTGTCTGGTAAAATTTTGTGGCCCATAAGGGCACTGATAATTAATAGCAACAAGCCACCGGTAAACAGAACGCCGGTGGCCGAACATCCTTTGATGATATAGCGGGCTACCCCGATAATCACCACGAGTCCGATGGCTAATTCTATAAATGTCAGCATTATCCCCCCAGCGGAACAGGTACATTAGGCCTGTTCCTGGTATTGAAATAAATATTGATGAATTAATAACGCTGAAACTGTGCCTGCTAGTGAAAGTGCGATTACTGATGATTATCAATATTTAAGCGTTTACTTTTTGTGAATTGATAGTTTTTTGAACTGACAGGAATTTTGTGCAATTAGAAATTTGCTGGTTATTTTTTGTTCTTTTTCTGGGTTTTTATCTATCATGATGATTTATAGCGTTAATTTTTGTTTTTTCTAAGGGTTTCTAGTTGTTATTGGCAGGTTAATTAATAATTATGAGTTATTGTTATGGAACCTTGTTATTTTTGTTAAAATATTCCTGGTGTCGATTTTTAGTCATAAGTATGCATTAAGGTGCTGCTGGGGAAGGGCATAAATCAATATTGAATCAGGTTTGGATTCATATCTGAGTGTGATTTTCTATATTATTAGTGAGTGCTAATTTTTTTTACTAATAATTCGATTTAATAGCTCATTTATAGTTTTTATGGGGTTTATTTTTAGAATTTAATTTCTAATAAATTTAATCAGTACACTAATTCTTTAGCTCGATAAATAGTTTTTTTAGAGTTTAAACATGAGTAATTAATACTATTTAAGCGCTTTTTGAATAGTGTATGACCGCCTCGTCCACCCCGCTGAGCATCCCGGTAAAACAGTGGTGCAAGAGCACAGCTAAGTACCATGAAGTTATTGGCTCTTTTTAGGATTTGCCGGGGTGCTGGAGAGGGGGCTGTGTTAAACTTAGAACGGTTTAAAATTGTCGGTTGAGCCAAAAAGTGAAGCGCAAACGTTAGCAGGCAATATGCACGTTTATACAACGCATTTTTTAACTTTCGAGAGATCGTTGTAAAACAAGGGCTAATCAGTAAGCGGAAAAAAAGTTAGCGACTTTTATCACTTTTTATCAAAGTTCGACTGGACAAATGCCACCACAATTGTTGTACTTGTATCCGACACAGCATTAGTGTCGTTTTTTCATGTAAAGGTAATATTGATGTCTAAGATTAAAGGTAACGTTAAGTGGTTTAATGAGTCCAAAGGATTCGGTTTCATTACTCCGGAAGATGGTAGCAAAGACGTGTTCGTACACTTCTCCGCTATCCAGAGCAACGGTTTCAAAACTCTGGCTGAAGGTCAGCGCGTAGAGTTCGAAATCACTAACGGTGCCAAAGGCCCTTCTGCTGCTAACGTAACTGCTCTGTAAGTTACCAGCCAGAAACAAAAAACCCGCTTAATTGCGGGTTTTTTTTATGACCTCAGATTGACGGCACATAGCCAGCTTCGCTTTAACTTCTCCCTTCTTATTCACGTTCCCAGCGCCATAACGATATCTGTTGCCGCTTTGTTCGCCTGATTATTTTCTCGTTTGTTGCCAGATCATACATTCGTCCAGAGACAAACTAAGCTAATCTTGATCTCCGCGCCATTTTTTGAGGAGGGAGCTGCGATGAAAGTTGCCGTCGGTCAATTTGCCGTGCAGCCAGAATGGCGGGCTAACGCCGCCACCTGTATTAAACTCATGCAGGAAGCAACGGGGCAGGGGGCAAGGTTATTGGTGCTGCCAGAGGCCGTTCTGGCGCGTCACAATACCGACCCGGAATGGGGCATTAATGCGGCCCAGCCGCTTGATGGTGAGTTTGTAGCTATGCTGCTGGAGGCCAGCCGAGGTAGTGGCCTCACTACGGTGCTGACTATCCACACGCCAGAGTCTGATGGACGTGTGTTCAATACCCTTCTGGCAATACGCGAAGGCGAGATGATCGCCCATTACCATAAGCTACATCTCTACGATGCCTTCAACTTTCAAGAATCAGTGCGGGTAACTGCCGGTAGGCTTCTGCCACCGTTGATTGATGTCGCCGGTATGAAAGTGGGCCTTATGACCTGTTATGACCTGCGCTTCCCGGACCTGGCGCTGAGGCTGGCGCTTGCCGGTGCGGAGGTGATTGCGATGCCTGCTGCATGGGTGCGAGGAGCACATAAAGAGCATCATTGGGCGACTCTACTTGCCGCGCGTGCACTAGATACCACCTGTTATCTGGTGGCCTCTGGAGAGTGTGGGGTTAAGAATATCGGCTGTAGCCGGGTAATCTCTCCTATGGGAGTTACCCTGGCTGCTGCGGATGAACAGCCTGCTTTATTCTATGCTGAACTTAGCGCTCAGCGTTTGGCTGAAGTAAGGAAGCAGTTGCCGGTGCTGACAAACCGTCGCTTCCGGCTGCCTGAGCTCGCAGAAAATGAAAGGCTGACTTGATTCACCTTGTTACAGGTTGCTATTGTGTCGCGGCCTGAAATGTCCGTTAATTGAGTCAGGATTTGTTTTTAAGTTTCGACGGTTTGTCCCGATAAGAAGGTATGTATGGGTGAGATAAGCATTACCAAACTGTTGGTCATTGGTGCTCTGATCGTATTATTGTTTGGTACCAAGAAGTTACGTTCATTGGGTGGCGATTTAGGCGCCGCTATTAAAGGCTTTAAGAAAGCGATGAACGAGGACGAAGCTCCGGCTAAACCGGTAGCAGAAAGCGACGCCGCAAACGAGCGTCTGTCCCACAAAGACTAACAGTCTGCTCTCAGACCTGGTCTGAGCACAAAAAAACCGGCTTATCTGGCCGGTTTTTCTGTTTGCTTGATATATTGATGTAACAATATATTTCTGAGCTATTTGACTTCGATACCTTTAGCCTGCAAATCGGCATGGTAGGACGAGCGTACGAATGGGCCACAGGCTGCATGGGTAAAGCCCATATCGAGTGCGGCCTGTTTCATTTCGTCAAACTCGTCCGGGCTAACGTAGCGCTGAACCGGCAGGTGGTGACGGCTTGGCTGTAGATACTGGCCGAGTGTAAGCATGGTGACACCGTGGCGACGCAGATCGCGCATTACCTCGATAATTTCCTCATTGGTTTCACCCAGACCCACCATCAGCCCTGATTTTGTTGGGATATCAGGATGCTGCTCTTTAAAGCGCTCAAGCAGTTTCAGAGACCAGTTATAGTCGGCTCCCGGCCGCACCTGGCGATAGAGGCGCGGTACGTTTTCCAGGTTGTGGTTAAACACATCGGGTGGAGAAGTATTAAGAATCTCCAGTGCTTTATCCATACGACCACGGAAATCGGGAACCAGGGTCTCAATGCGAATATCCGGGCTTTTGGCACGAATAGCGCTGATGCAATCAGCAAAGTGCTGAGCACCGCCATCGCGCAGATCATCGCGGTCAACGGAAGTGATAACGACATAGCGCAGCGCCATGTCGGCGATAGTTTGCCCCAGTTTTTCTGGCTCACCGGCATCTGGTGCCATAGGGCGACCGTGTGCCACGTCGCAGAACGGGCAGCGGCGGGTACAGATAGCGCCCAAAATCATAAATGTGGCGGTTCCGTGGTTGAAGCATTCGGCGAGGTTTGGACATGAGGCCTCCTCGCAGACGGAATGCAGGCCGTTTTTACGCATAGCGGCCTTAATGCCCTGAATTCGCGTGGAATCGGCAGGGATTTTAATCTTCATCCATTCAGGTTTACGGAGCAGAGCCTGGCGCTCTGTGGCTACATTTTTGACCGGGATAAGGGCCATTTTATCGGCGTCGCGATATTTAACACCGCGTTCCATCACAATGGGTTTACTCATAGCGTGCGTGTTCCAGTTGCGAAGATCGGAGGAAAACGTAGGAAATTCAAATTGATGTTTTATTTATCAACTATTTTTGAATTTATTGACCAAAGTATAACATTTTTAACAGCTGAAAATCAGCCGGCAGGAGGCAAAAAGGCAATATTCGTTGTGTCAGTAGAGCGTTCCACTAGCTTGCAAATTCATCACGTACCGCAGTGATAACATCATGCAGAACCTGATCGCGCATACTGAGCTTGTTGAAGTGCAGCCAGGTTTCCAGCGTTCTGCTGCCCAGCAGGCTGGTTTGAACGGCGCTAATTGGCCAGCTGTGGCGGAATATCTCATACATGCTTAGTGGCAAAATACCACTCATATCACTATCAGCAATGATAGCTGCTACGGTTTGTGCGTTATAGCTGGTAAAGGCGATAGGCTGTTCAGGCAACTGTTCATCGAGAAACTGGCGCAGCTCCCGTAGCGGATCATCCTGAATTGCTACCCAGGTTCGCCCTGAAGCTAACAGCCTTTCGGGATCGTGGCGTAGCGGATGACCTGTGCGGCAGACCATTACCAGCGGTTCTTCAAATAATAAGTGGCTGCCTATAGAGCGGGCAAAATGCTGGGTCGTATCGATGATGATATCTGCCTGGAATTGCGACAGTTGCTGTTCGCCATCGCTGACCGGAACGTTGCGGAGCAGCAGATTTGGATTAACGCGCTGGATAGCGCGTAAAACCCGGGGCAACACAATGGCACCGGCTGCTGGCTGAGTCGCGATAGTCAGTGTTCGAGCCTGATCGCGGCTATTTTGGAAATCCAACGCACCTAAAATTGATTCCAGCCCCTGGCTGATATATTCGTGCAAATGAGCGGCATAGGCGGTGGGTGTAACGCCCTGGCCTTTACGAATAAACAGCGGGTCGGGAAAAATTGCGCGCAGCTTCTGAATGGACTGGCTGATGGCCGAAGGCGTGAGATTCAACACCCGAGCTGCATTAACGATACCGTTATGAACGTATACTGCCTCGAAAATAGTCAGCAAATTCAGATCGATATTGCGCAGGGTTCTGAATGTTGGATGTGGATTGTCACCCGAATTGGAAGCGACGCTGTGGTCGGGTTGCTTTTCGAAATCCATTAGCCGTCTCCGGAAGACTCTTTTTTATGACAGACGTAATGCGAGAAAGGCCCAGAAACGCTGGCCGTAAGTTATGAAAAGAGTTACTTCCTGTAGAGGCTTTTCACTGCCTTAGAAACCATTCAACCGGTTACTGCTTATTCAATGGCGACCATAGTGCGTTGAACTGGCATCAGATTCTTGACGATCAGCAAATTAACTAAAGGTGTTACGAAAGTAAAGTGTGTATGTTAATAAAAATATTGGATATGGCCGGATTTGCACCCGGCCAAAAAGATCAGGCTACCAGACGATAATCTGGATTTCCGAGCAAGCGCAGAAGATTCTCCAGCAGTAAAGACTGGACCTGCTCCATCGTGGCCTCAGGGGCCAGATTACTCACCTGAGTCATTTGCAGACCTGAGTAGCCGCAGGGATTAATGCGCAGAAAAGGCGTGAGATCCATATTGATGTTGAGCGCCAGACCGTGGAATGAACACCCTTTTCTTATCCGTAGCCCCAGCGAGCATATTTTGGCGCCATCAACATAAACACCCGGTGCATCAGGGCGCGGGTAGGCCGTAATACCCAGCTCTTTTAGTGTATCGACGACGGTTTGCTCAAGTAAAGTAACCAAATCGCGCACGCCTAATTTACGGCGGCGAAGATCGAGCAGCAGATAAACCACCTGCTGACCCGGGCCGTGATATGTCACCTGGCCTCCCCGGTCGCTTTGAATCACGGGAATGTCGCCAGTATGGAGCAGATGTTCGGCTTTTCCTGCCTGACCCTGAGTAAACACCGGCAGATGTTGAACCAGCCAGATTTCATCCGGGGTGGAGGCATCGCGGTTATCGGTAAATTCGTGCATCTGTTGTGACACCGGTTCGTAGGGCTGTAGCCCTAGCTGGCGCACGAGAAGAGTATCCTGGGACAAATCGGGGGCTCCGGCAAAGAAGGGTGGGCAAGGAGTATACCATAGCCGGATTAAAAACTGCCCGGCGGTGACCGGGCAGCAGAAATTACAGAACCATACGTACGATTTCGATATTGCCGAGCTCTTCGTACAGCGTTTCAACCTGCTCGATATGAGTGGCGTTGATGGTAATAGAAACCGAGTGATAATTCCCTTTACTGCTAGGTTTCACCTGGGGTGAGTAGTCGCCAGGCGCATGACGCTGTACCACCTCAATGACCTGATCAACTAGCTCAGGTTTCGCCAGACCCATTACCTTGTAGGTAAAAGGAGTTGGGAATTCAAGCAGTTCTTTAAGATTGGTCTTCATGGTAGCTCCGGTGTAGCTGAAATAATAACTCCCGCCGCAGCGGGAGTTGCTTTGTTACATAGTATATGGGGATAAAAATCCCACTTTCAAGCCAGATTCGTTTAGCCGAACCAGTGATGGAACATCAGCTTGATGTAATCGAAGATACGGCCAAAGAAGTTGCCTTCTTCAATATTGTTAAGCACCACCAGCGGACGCTGATCGATGGTTTTCCCATCCAGCTGGAAGTTGATCGTGCCAACAACCTGGTTTTTAGCCAGAGGCGCGTGCAACTCGCTATTGGTCAGAACATAGCTGGCTTTAATATCTTTCATACGACCGCGTGGAATAGTCAGATAAACGTCTTTATCAACTCCAAGGGACGCGCGGTCTTCATCACCAAACCAAACCGGCTCAGAAGCGAACTCTTTACCTGCTTTAATCGGGTTAATCGTTTCGAAGAAACGGAAGCCCCAGGTCAGCAATTTCTTGCTTTCAGTTTCACGGCCTTTATAGGTACGACCGCCGAGAACGGCGGAGATAAGGCGCATCTGGCCTTCGGTTGCCGACGCAACTAAATTATAGCCCGCTTTGTCGGTATGCCCGGTTTTGATACCGTCGACCTTCAGACTGTTATCCCACAGCAGGCCGTTACGGTTCGTCTGGCGAATACCGTTAAAGGTAAATTCTTTTTCTTTGTAGATGGAGTACTCATTTGGAACGTCGCGAATCAGTGCCCGGCCAATAGTGGCCATATCGCGAGCGGAACTGTACTGACCATCGGCATCCAGCCCGTGAACAGTCTGGAAGTGCGTGTTTTTCAGGCCAAGTGCATTAACGTAGCTGTTCATCAGACCCACGAACGCATCCTGGCTGCCGGCGACATAGTCAGCCATCGCCACGCAGGCATCGTTACCGGATTGCAGGTTGATGCCGCGAATCAGCTGAGAAACAGGAACTTCCATCCCAGGTTTGAGGAACATCAGCGAAGAACCACGGAATACCGGGTTGCCGGTCGCCCAGGCATCCTGACCGATGGTCACGGTATCGGATTCTTTAAACTTCCCGGCCTTCATGGCCTGACCGATAACATAGCTGGTCATCATTTTGGTCAGACTGGCTGGGTCGCGGCGGGCATCCGCATTCTGTTCCGCCAACACTTTCCCTGAGTTGTAGTCGATAAGAACATACGACTCCGCGTCAATCTGAGGCACACCAGGGATCATGGTTTTGATATTGAGGTCGTCAGCATGTACGGCTGTGGCGGCCAGGCTTAGGGCGGTTGTTAGCGCCAGCGTTGTGACATAACGGGCAGGGAAGGCTGTTTTCATGTTAGGAGCAGTGACATCCATGATGAGGTTAACAAAGTGCTTTACTATATCAAAAGCGATTTTTACTGGCACCCGACTTCGCGTACGACTTTGTTAATGACATTTACATCTTCAACGCAAAGTCGGGCAGTATATTAATGGCCGGCGGAAGTCACAAAGGACTGCTGCTGAGCTTCAGATGCCAGGCGCTGTTGCAGAGCCGTCGCCTGAGCACGGCTACTAAATGGGCCAAGCTGCACCCGATAGATAGCGCCATTGTGGCTGACCAGCCCCGGCACGCCAAACTGTTGGCTAAGTTTTTGCTTCCAGGTATTGGCACGGTCAGCATCACTTACGGCACCAACCTGTACTACATAACTACCGCTGGCGCTTTCAGCCGCGGCGGTGCTGCCAGTTGACGCTGGTGCCACGCTGCCCTGAACGGAGCCTGGTGCGGTCACCGGGTTACTTTGTTGACCGTAGTTAGCTGGAAGATTCTGCTGCACTTCCTGAGTCGCATCGCTGCTCGCGCTATTGACCATGGCGGCTCCGGCAGCACCTGCGGCTCCCGCTGCCAGCATACCGCTATTTGCGGCGCTGGAGGCGGAGTTACTGGCATCAGAGACCACTTGTTCCGGTTGCAGAGTATCATTGCTGATAGCCTGCACGTTACCTTGAGGGGCCGCAGGTTCGGCAGCAGAAGATGCGCTACCAAGGCCGCTGCTCAAATCAGGGCGGGAAGGCAGGGCGTAGGTTTGCTTCGCAATAGTGGTACAGGCGGTACCAGGCCCGGACATGGTGCCATCCTGAGCCACAATAATTGGGTCAATTCGGACTTTGGTATTATTTGAGGTATTCAGGCGGTCAGCCGCTGCGCGTGACAGTGAAATAACCCGGTCGTTGCCGAATGGCCCACGGTCGTTAATCCGCACGACAATCATGCGCCCATTGGCAATATTAGTAATACGCGCATAGCTAGGGATCGGCAGCGTTGGGTGGGCGGCGGTAAGCTGGTTCGGGTCGAAAGCTTCGCCCGACGCGGTCAGATTACTGCCCGGCTCTGCATCATAAATAGCGGCCAGCCCGGTTTGGGTGAAGTTAGCCGGATCTTTGACTATCTGCCATGTGGTGCCATCGCGCTGATAATCCTGGTTGGCGGTCGCGCTCAGCGGTTCGTAGCGCGGCTCGGCACCACTGATTTCAGTCACCGGGCCATTACAGACTGCCGGTTGCGGCGTCTGATAGCTTTGCGGTTGCTGTTGATTATTGTTCGAGCTACATGCTGCCAGCAATCCTGCTGCTACGCAGACTCCAAGCCACTGCTTACGCATGGCGCACCCCTTATACGCTTTTAGATAACATTTTTCTGTGGGTATGGATGGACATCACTATCCCAAACCCGGCCATAAGAACAATCAACGCCGATCCGCCGTAACTTACCAGCGGCAGCGGAACGCCCACCACGGGTAAGATACCACTTACCATGCCAATGTTAACAAAAACATAGACAAACAGGATGAGCATAAGCCCACCTGACAGCACCCGGCCAAACGTCGTTTGGGCGTGGGCGGCTATCCAAAGACCACGAATGATTAACAACAAGTACAGCGCCAGCAATATTAAGACGCCGATCAAACCCAGCTCTTCGGCCAATACCGCAAAGATAAAGTCGGTGTGGCGCTCCGGAAGAAACTCAAGCTGGGACTGGGTTCCGTGTAGCCAGCCTTTCCCGCGCAGGCCGCCGGAACCGATAGCAATCTTGGACTGAATAATATGATAGCCCGCGCCCAGCGGATCGGTCTCCGGATCGAGCAGCATCATGACCCTCTGGCGCTGATAATCATGCATCAGGAAGAACCAGAGTATCGGGATAAATGCCGCAACCAGTAGCACTGCCACGCCGATTAAGCGCCAGCTCAGGCCGGATAAAAACAGAACAAACAGACCCGAGGCCGCAATCAGGATTGAGGTTCCGAGGTCAGGCTGGGCGGCAACCAGCAGCGTCGGCAGAAAAATAAGTACCAGCGCGATGCCGGTATTTTTCAGCGTTGGCGGGCAGACGTCACGGTTGATAAAGCGCGCCACCATCAACGGTACCGCGATTTTGGCAATTTCTGACGGCTGAAAACGCACCACGCCCAGATCGAGCCAGCGCTGCGCGCCTTTAGATATAGCGCCGAAGGCATCTACCGCGACCAGTAAAATAACGCTGACAATATAGAGATAGGGTGCCCAGCCTTCATAAACGCGCGGCGGCACCTGAGCCATCACTATCATGATAGTCAGACCCATTAAAATCTGGCCGATTTTACGCTCCATCATGCCAGGGTCCTGGCCGCTGGCGCTCCATATAACCAGGGCGCTGTAGGTAAGAAGAGCCAGTATCACCAGCAGAAAAATAGGGTCGAGATGGATTTTCTCCCAGACTGATTTTTTGGTGCTGTTATCGGTCATGGTCATGATTTATTGATCCTCTGCCGCGGCCTGGGCGGGATTTTCGGGTGCCAGTTGGGTGTTGTTGTCACCCAACATAATGTGGTCAAGGATCTGGCGCATAATGGTACCTACCGCGGCACCGGCTCCGCCGTTTTCCAGAATAATGGAAACGGCTACACGCGGATTGTTATACGGGGCAAATGCGGTCATCAATTTGTGGTCGCGCAAACGCTCCGAAATTCGGTGTGCGTTATAGGTTTCATTCGCTTTCAGGCCAAATACCTGAGCAGTACCGGATTTCGCGGCAATTTTGTAGGGAGCGCTGGCAAAGTATTTATGCGCCGTCCCGTTAGGGCGGTTAGCTACGCCGTACATACCGTCTTTAGCAATTTCCCAGTAGCCGGAGTGAATATCGCCCACCGGCGCTTCTTCTGGCTGTACCCACGGCTCGGCTTTACCATTCACAATGGTGCTGCGCAGCAGATGCGGGACTTTGACCACCCCATCGTTAATCAGAATCATCAGCGCCTTGTTCATCTGTACCGGCGTTGCCGTCCAGTAGCCCTGACCGATCCCAACCGGAATGGTGTCACCTTGATACCACGGTTTTTTGAAGCGTTTTAGCTTCCAATCGCGGGTAGGCATATTACCGGAGCGCTCTTCGCTAAGGTCGATGCCGGAATAGTGCCCGTAACCGAATTTGCTCATCCAGCTGGAGAGACGATCGATCCCCATATCGTACGCGACCTGGTAGAAGTAGGTATCCGCTGACTCTTCCAATGCTTTGGTGACATTCAGGCGGCCATGGCCCCATTTTTTCCAGTCACGATAGCGTTTCTCAGAACCAGGAAGTTGCCACCAGCCCGGATCGAAGAGTGAAGTATTGCGGGTAATTACCCCAGCGCTCAGCGCCGATACCGCGACGTATGGCTTAACGGTAGATGCTGGCGGATAAACACCCTGAGTCGCGCGGTTAATCAACGGCGTGTTAGGGTCATGCAGCAGCCCGGTGTAGTCTTTGCTAGAGATACCGTTAACGAACAGGTTAGGGTTGTAGCTCGGCATGGAAACCAGGGCCAGAATTTCACCGGTGCGTGGGTCTGTCACTACTACCGCAGCACGGCTCCCTTTTAGCAGCGTTTCGATATACATCTGCAGGGAGAGATCGATAGTCAGGTGAATATCGTGTCCTGCCTGGGGGGATACTTCTTTCAACTGGCGAATGACGCGACCGCGGTTATTAACTTCAACCTCTTCATAGCCGGTTTCGCCGTGCAATACGTTTTCGTAATAGCGCTCAATACCCAGTTTGCCGATATCGTGTGTGGCCGCATAGTTGGCCAGAATGCCTTCTTTATCGAGACGTTCAACGTCGCGGTCGTTAATTTTGGAGACATAGCCAATAACGTGGGTCAGCGCAGACTCGTACGGATAATAGCGCTGTTTATAGCCTTTAACTTCCACACCCGGGAAGCGGTACTGATTAACCGCAAAACGGGCAACCTGCTCCTCGTTAAGATTAATTTTTACCGGAATTGAGGTGAAGCGGTGCGAGCGTGAGCGCTCTTTGCGGAAGTCAGCAATATCTTCATCGGTCAGATCGACAACCGGCCGCAGTTTATCGAGCGTATCCTGCACGTTATCGACCTTCTCTGGCATCATTTCCAGCTGGTAGATGGTGCGGTTCATAGCCAGAGGCGTACCGTTGCGATCGTAAATTATTCCGCGGCTTGGCGGAATGGGGACCAGTTTGATTCGGTTTTCATTCGAGCGGGTACGATAGTCCTCCACCCGAACTATTTGCAGTGTGTATAGATTGGCGATAAGTATGCCGGTAAGCAGCAAAATGCCGGCCAGTGCGGCCAGGGCCCGGCGTACAAATAACGCAGACTCTGCCGAATAGTCGCGAAAGGAGTTGTGTAATTTCATCCGCTGCTTACTTTACCTGATAGCCGTCACTCACGGTGATAAGGGTGATTAGTCGTGATGCTCCATGCCCGATAGAGGCTCTCAGCAACCAGCACGCGCACCAACGGGTGGGGAAGCGTCAGGTTGCTAAGTGACCAGCTCTGCTCCGCTGCTGCCTTGCAGGCTGGAGATAACCCTTCCGGACCGCCAATAAGCAGGCTGACATCGCGGCCATCTTGCTTCCAGCGCTCCAGTTCGTGGGCTAACTGCGGGGTATCCCACGGTTTTCCTGGGATATCCAGAGTGACAATACGGTTGCCCTTACCGGCCGCGGCCAACATCAGCTCGCCTTCTTTATCGAGAATACGTTTGATATCCGCGTTCTTACCACGCTTACCGGCGGGAACTTCTACCAGTTCAAATGGCATATCTTTAGGAAAACGACGCAGATAGTCGGTAAACCCGGTTTGAACCCAGTCGGGCATACGAGTGCCGACGGCGACCAGTTGCAACTTCACGCATTAACTCCAGAGTTTTTCCAGCTCGTACAGCGCACGGCTCTCTTCCTGCATGACGTGAACAATAACGTCACCCAGGTCGACGACCACCCAGTCAGTGCCGTTTTCGCCCTCAACGCCTAGCGGCAGCAGGCCGGCGGCGCGGCATGACTGCACGACGTGGTCGGCAATAGACATCACGTGGCGGCTGGATGTACCGGTACAGATTACCATGCAATCGGTGATACTGGATTTGCCCTGAACATCAATAGCAATGATGTCCTGACCCTTAAGGTCATCGATTTTATCGATAACGAATTCCTGGAGTGCTTTACCCTGCAACTCTTCCCCCTGAGTAGTGACTAACTAATGAGTGGCGTGCAGCTGACGGACGCTGAGTTGAAGCGGGATATCATCCCATCGCCAGCGTCTGATTGCATCGCCATTTTTGTAAAACAGTTTCAGCGCAGCCTCTATCGGCCACGTTACAGGCTGCGGAGGATAGCAGCCTGAAAAGCTCTGTCAATGGTAAGGCGCTCAGGGTTGTCGGCTGACTCCCGGAAAGTTGCCCTTGTAAGGGCGTTAATGAGCACCATAGAGTTTTTGTTGCCGGATATAACGGATGACCGATTCTGGCAGCAGAGCGTCGACATCAAGCCCCTGAGTTAAGCGGGTACGGATCTCAGTAGCCGAGATGTCCCATAGCGGTGTGCTGGCCAGATAGACCAGGCCGGCGGGCTGACGATGCAGTTGTTCAGGATCCTGCGTTTGATGCTGAATTAGCCATTCCTGATGCTGGCTGGACTCCAGCTGTTGCGAATATCCAGGGCGCGGTAGTACCAGTAAATGACATAAGGAAAGTAGCGATTCCCAGCGGTGCCAGTGGGGCAGGGAGAGCAAAGAGTCCTGACCAATAATAAATGCCAGAGGCTGGTTCATTCCGCGCTCCGTACGCCAGGCTTCCAACGTTTCTACCGTCCAGGAAGGGGTTTCACGCATTAACTCCCGGCTGTCGATATCAAATAGCGGATTGCCTTCGATAGCCAGCTCGACCATTTTCCGGCGCTGTTCGCTACTGGCCTCTGGTTGGGGGCGATGCGGCGGTACATTATTCGGCATAAACACCACCTTTTCCAGCGCAGCATCCTGAGCCAGAGCGGCGACGGGCTTTAGATGTCCGAAGTGGATAGGATCGAAAGTGCCACCATAAAGTGCGTGCAGAGGCTTAGTCATACAGAAAAACGTCCGCCAGCGGTTGGTGACACATTAGGAGCGTTAGCCCTTCAAGCTCCTGCCAGACAGATTGACCATAATCCTGCTTTAACGTGAGTTCGGTCTGGCTCAACACCCTGACCGCCTGAGTAAGCTGGTTTGGGCCAAGCCGGTCCAGAGCCGCGCTATATAGCGGGCGGCGCTGCTGCCATACCCGGTGTTTATCAAAAAGCTGGCGTAACGGTTGATGGATGGACTCGCGTTGTAGCGTCAGGAGCTGCATCAATTCACGCTGTACGGTTCGCAGCAGAATGACCGGCTCTGCGCCTTCCAATTCAAGCTGTTGCAGCACGTGTAATGCACGCTGGCTCTTGCCTGCCAGAACGGCATCCACCCAGTGAAAAGGGGAGAAATGAGCGGCGTCGTTTACCGCCTGCTCTACGCGTGGCAGCGTGAGTTTACCATCCGGCCACAGCAGGCTCAGGCGTTCGAGTGCCTGAGAGAGCGCCAGTAAATTGCCTTCGTAGCAGTAACACATCAGCGAAACCGCTGCGTCATCCAGCTTGAGCTTCATTTGCTGAGCGCGATTGCTGACCCAGCGCGGCAGCTGGCTTTGTTCTGGCGTCTGGCAGTTAACGATAACGCTGCGCTGTTGCAGCGCCTTAAGCCAGGCACCATTTTCCTGTGCGCGAGTCAGCTTAGGGCCGCGAATCAGCAGCAAAAAGTCGTCATGCAACAGGCCAATGAGTTTATCCAGATTACCGGCGATGGCGGCGTTCGGGCCGCTATCGGGCAGGATAAGAGTGAGGGTTTGCCGGCTGGCAAACAGACTAAGCGCCTGACTCAAACTGTATATAGGATCCCAGTCAGTTGAGGCGTCCAGTTGAAATGTGTGGTGCTCGGTAAAGCCCTGCTCAGCGGCTACATGTCGGACAACATCCTGACTTTCCTGAAGCAGCAGAGGGTCATTACCAAGCAGCAGATAGGCCGCGCGCAGCCCATCATTGAGCTGCGCGCGGAGTTGTTCCGGATACACCTTAACCATTAGTTAGAAGGTGCAAGCGGTACGGTCGACAGGAAATGCCATGCTGACTCATCACGGTACTCGCTGCCGGAAGAGGCGTCTGAACTACGGCTCGCCGGTGCGCTGGAACTGGAGGAGTCGGCGCTGCTGCTCGCAGAGCTTGAGCTGTCGTTTGCAGAGCTAGAACTATAGCTGCTCGGGTCTGAGGTATCAGTTACCGTTAAGCCATTGTTGTTACGCTCGGCGCTGGAGCTATCGCTTACAGAGCTTGAACCACTGGCCGCCGAGTCTGAACTACTGCTCAGCGAACTCGAGCTGCTGGTTGCAGAGCTTGTGCTGTTCGACGCATTGGCAGAGCTATTCGTCACGGCGCTGGAGTTATCCAGAGTTGAGCCGGAAACGCCCGTTACCACGCTGCTGCTCCTACTGATAGTAGAACCGGTCGTCTTAGTCGGGGCAGGCGTGCTGTCCGCGTTGTTAGCGCTATCACGCAGCTCGGCTGCATGAACCGCAGACAATTTACGAATCAGCTGCTCAGCGGCACGTTCATACATTTCTCTGATAATCATGTCGCGTTCGGCATCTTTTGCCAGGGCCGCCAGCGGGTTATCGAAGAACGAACGATAAACCTTGGTGGTGATCGGATAGATATCCTTACCTGGGATCAATACCTGAGCATGAACAACCATCACCATCTGGTATTCCGCAGTACGACCATCCTGGAATACCGACGCGGTATCCTGACCGATGCCCGAGCTACCAATACGCAGCGATGGAATGTCCTGACGAGCCATGCCAGCATCAGTTTCAACAATGGAAACGCCGTTGAGACGCAACTGGTTGCGTACTGCACGAGTCAGTGGTCCGTTAGGATCACCGGAGTCCAGAATCATGGTTTTCATTTCCGGCGGCACTTTAGTGGTGCTACGCGGATGAAAGCCACATCCAGCGGTCACCACGACCGCTAGAGAAATCAACAAAGTGAACAGATAGCGCACCTTTCCTCCTGTGCTTAGCCCACAACCAGATTAAGAAGTTTGCCAGGTACGTAAATCACTTTACGCACGGTGACACCTTCAAGATATTTCGCAACCAGAGGTTCCTGGCCTGCGCGCTCGCGAACCTGTTCTTCGGTTGCGTCGGCGGCGACAGTAATTTTACCGCGTACTTTACCGTTGACCTGTACAACGACCAGGCGAGAGTCTTCCACCATAGCCGCCGCATCAGCAACTGGCCACGGTGCGTTATCGACATCGCCTTCGCCACCCAGTTCTTGCCACATGCTAAAACCAGCGTGTGGAGTAAACGGATACAGCATACGTACAACCGCCAGCAAGGCTTCATGCATCAGAGCACGATCCTGCTCACTATCCTGCGGCGCACGTGCCAGTTTGTTCATCAATTCCATGATGGCCGCAATGGCGGTGTTGAAGGTCTGACGGCGGCCGATATCATCGGTCACTTTTGCAATCGTTTTATGAACATCGCGACGCAGAGCCTTCTGATCTTCCGTCAATGCTTTAGCATCGAGCGCAGCGCATGTGCCTTTATTAGTGTGCTCCCACACCAGGCGCCATACGCGTTTCAGGAAGCGGTTAGCACCTTCAACGCCAGACTCCTGCCATTCCAGAGTCATATCGGCAGGAGAGGCAAACATCATAAACAGACGTACGGTATCTGCGCCGTAGCGCTCAACCATAACCTGCGGGTCGATGCCGTTATTTTTCGACTTCGACATTTTACTCATGCCAGCATAGACGAGTTCATGGCCGGCTGCATCTTTTGCCTTGGTAATCCGACCCTTATCATCGCGCTCAACGATAGCATCAACCGGAGAAACCCAGTTACGCTCGCCGTTATTGCCGACGTAGTAGAAAGCATCGGCCAGAACCATACCCTGACATAAAAGCTGTTTGGCGGGCTCATTAGAGTTAACCATACCTGCGTCACGCATCAGTTTGTGGAAGAAGCGGAAATAGAGCAGGTGCATGATGGCATGTTCGATACCACCGATGTAGATATCGACCGGCAGCCAGTAGTTGGCGGCTTTAGAGTCGAGCATCTCTTTATTGTCATGCGGGCAGGTGTAACGCGCGTAGTACCAGGACGATTCCATAAAGGTGTCAAAGGTATCGGTTTCGCGCAGGGCAGGCATACCGTTAACGGTCGTTTTAGCCCACTCAGGATCTGCTTTGATTGGGCTGGTGATGCCGTCCATTACTACGTCTTCCGGCAGAATAACCGGCAGCTGATCTTCTGGAGTTGGTACTACGGTACCATCTTCCAGAGTCACCATTGGAATTGGTGCACCCCAGTAACGCTGGCGGGAAACGCCCCAGTCACGCAGACGGTAGTTAACTTTACGTTCACCCACGCCTTTAGCCGCCAGTTTGTCGGCAATCGCGTTAAAACCAGCGCTGTAATCCAGACCGTCGAACTCACCTGAGTTGAACAGCACGCCTTTTTCAGTCCATGCCTGATTTGACAGATCTGGCGCTTCACCTTCGGCGTTCAGAATGACAGGTTTAACCGGCAGACCGTATTTGGTAGCAAATTCGTAATCGCGCTGATCGTGACCAGGAACCGCCATTACGGCTCCGGTGCCGTACTCCATCAACACGAAGTTAGCGACCCATACCGGGATAGATTCACCGGTCAGCGGATGGATGGCGTTAACGCCGGTAGCCATCCCTTTTTTCTCCATGGTCGCCATTTCGGCTTCGGCCATTTTGGTATTGCGGCACTCGTCAATAAAGGCGCTCAGCTCTGGATTACTCGCAGCGGCTGCGGCTGCCAGCGGATGACCTGCGGCCACGGCGAGGTAGGTCACACCCATGAAGGTATCTGGGCGGGTGGTGTAAACGGTCAGCTTCTGATTCTGGTTTTCCACATCGAAAGTGATTTCCACACCTTCGGAACGGCCAATCCAGTTGCGCTGCATGGTTTTCACCTGATCTGGCCACTGGTCGAGCGTGTCCAGGTCGTTAAGCAGCTCTTCAGCGTAATCGGTGATTTTGATAAACCACTGTGGGATCTCTTTACGCTCTACTTTAGTGTCACAGCGCCAGCAGCAGCCATCGATAACCTGTTCGTTAGCCAGAACGGTCTGATCGTTAGGGCACCAGTTAACGGCGGAGGTTTTCTTATAAACCAGGCCTTTTTTATACAGCTCGGTGAAGAATTTCTGCTCCCAGCGATAGTATTCTGGCTTACAGGTGGCGATTTCGCGGCTCCAGTCATAGCCAAAACCCAGCGTTTTAAGCTGGTTTTTCATGTACTCAATGTTGTCATAAGTCCATGGGGCTGGGGCGGTGTTATTTTTAACCGCAGCGCCTTCAGCCGGCAGACCAAACGCATCCCAACCGATAGGCTGCAGCACGTTTTTGCCAAGCATGCGCTGGTAGCGGGCGATAACGTCACCGATGGTGTAGTTACGGACGTGGCCCATATGTAGTCGACCAGAAGGATATGGAAGCATTGACAGGCAATAATACTTCTCTTTGCTCTCGTCTTCGGTAACTTCAAAAGTGCGCTTCTCTTCCCAGTGGCGTTGTACGTGGGATTCTATCTCTTCCGGGCGATATTGCTCTTGCATGGCAGCCAGTAGTCCTGTGATGAATGCCGCTGATTCTGCGGCGTGTAACGATACCAAATGTATAGATCGGCATAGCATAGCCGATTCCCAGGTCTCGCAACAGCACTTCGGAAGAGGTGGGAATAAATCGCTGTCTGAGTCAGATATACAGTAATTTACCATCCTTGAGAACGAGATAACGTAGCCTCACAGAATTTACGACTATCATTGGAAAAACGGTTAACTTTTCCAGGAGGTTCGCATGAATAAGGTAGCTCAGATTTACCGTGAGCTGGTGACGGAGTTGAGTGAGCGGCTGCGCAACGGTGAGCGGGATATCGATAAGCTGGTAACTGAGGCCCGGGCGCATCTTGCAACGCGTAAAGAGGTGGGCCAGGAAGAGGGGCAGAAGATAGTTAGCGCACTGCGCCGCGACCTGGAAGAGTTTGCACTGAGTTACCATGAAAGTCAGGAAGAGTTAAGCGATAGCGTCTTTATGCGGGTGATAAAAGAGAGCCTGTGGCAGGAGCTGGCGGATATTACCGATAAAACACAGCTGGAATGGCGTGAAGTTTTTCAGGATTTAAATCATCACGGGGTTTACCACAGCGGAGAAGTCGTGGGGCTGGGGAACCTGGTATGTGAGAAGTGTCATCATCACATTGCTTTTTACACCCCGGAGGTGCTGACACCTTGCCCTAAATGCGGGCACACAGAGTTCCAGCGCCGCCCGTTTCAGCCATAATCGCTGCCTAAGTTTGAAATTAAGGGAGCCATATGGCTCCCTTATTATTGGCGCTATGACCGGTTAGTGTAGGATCTTCGCCAGGAAGTCGCGTGCGCGTTCAGACTGTGGATTATCGAAGAATTCATCTTTCGGCAAATCTTCCACAATTTTACCTTCATCCATAAAGATAACCCGGTTTGCCACTTTACGGGCAAAGCCCATTTCGTGCGTGACCACCATCATAGTCATCCCTTCCTGCGCCAGTTCGACCATAACGTCCAGTACTTCATTAATCATTTCAGGGTCGAGCGCCGAAGTGGGTTCGTCGAACAGCATGGCGACCGGATCCATACACAGTGCACGGGCTATTGCCACACGCTGCTGCTGGCCGCCGGATAGCTGGGCCGGATATTTGTTGGCGTGAGCAGCCAGCCCTACGCGCTCCAACAATTTCAGACCTTTTTCCCGGGCGGCGGTTTTATCGCGCTTCAGTACTTTTACCTGAGCCAGGGTCAGGTTCTCGACAATAGACAGATGAGGGAATAGCTCAAAATGCTGGAAAACCATTCCAACGTGGGAACGCAGTTTGGCCAGGTCCGTTTTTTTGCTGTTTACCTGAGTGCCATTGACCTCGATGGTACCTTGTTGTACCGGCTCCAGGCCGTTGACCGTTTTTATCAGCGTGGATTTACCCGAACCTGACGGGCCGCAGACCACCACTACTTCACCTTTTTTCACTTCGGTGGAGCAGTCGGTCAGCACCTGAAACTGACCATACCATTTAGAAACATTCTTCAGGGAAATCATTACACTGTCCTTTTCTTCAGATAGCTGACCAGCAGCGAGGCGCCCAGGCTGATAACAAAGTAAACCGCACCGGCAAACAGAACCATTTCTACCTGTGTGCCATCGCGCTCACCAATGGTGGAGGCGGTGCGGAAGAAGTCGGCGAGACTCAGTACATAGACCAGGGAGGTATCCTGGAACAGGACGATACCCTGAGTGAGCAATAACGGCACCATGGCGCGAAATGCCTGAGGCAGGACTACCAATCGCATTGATTGCCACTGAGTCATACCCAGTGCCAGCGCGGCGCTACCCTGTCCCCGGGAGACACTCAGTATCCCGGCGCGAATGATCTCGGAGTAATAAGCCGCCTCAAACAGGGAGAAGGCCACCATCGCGGAAATCAGACGAATATCGGTTTGCGGCGAGATGCCAAGCACCTTTTGCAGCAGGCCGGGAACAATCAAATAAAACCACAACAGCACCATAACCAGAGGAACGGAGCGGAAGACGTTAACGTATCCGGCGGCGAACCAGCGCAAAGGCGCAAAGGTCGACAGGCGCATCACGGCCAGCAGGGTTCCCCATACGATGCCGATAAAAATCGCCGTCAGCGTTATTTTGGCGGTAATGATTAGTCCCTGCAGCAGAAACGGCATTGAGGGGCCAATGGAACTCCAGTCAAATTCGTACATTATTTGCTCCCCATGTTGCCCGGCAGCCGAACTTTACGCTCCAGCAGCCACATCGCCAGCATAATCACGGCGTTGATTAAGACATAGGCCAGGGTGATAGCGGTGAACGACTCGTAAGCGTGTGCGGAATAGTCGAGCAGCTTTCCTGCCTGCGCCGCCATATCGACCAGACCAATAGTGGAGGCAATGGCCGAGTTTTTTACCAGGTTCATCATTTCAGACGTCATCGGTGGAACGATAACCCGATAGGCATTAGGCAGCAGCACGTAGCGGTAGGTTTGAGGCAGAGTAAGCCCCATCGCCAGACCGGCGTTTTTCTGCCCACGCGGGAGCGACTGAATAGCGGCGCGCACCTGTTCACACACGCGAGCCGCGGTAAATAAACCCAGGCACATCATGGATGAGACAAAGAACTGCACATTAGGATCCAGCTCTGATTTAAACCACATACCGATGTTTTCCGGCAGCAGTTCGGGAATAACCAGGTACCAGGTGAAGAACTGTACTATTAGGGGGACGTTACGAAACAGTTCAACATATAGCGTGCCGAGCCCGGAAAGAAAACGGTTGGGAACGGTGCGCAGGATGCCGAACAGGGAGCCTATCAGAAATGCGATTATCCAGGCGCTAATCGACAGTGCGACTGTTACCTGAAAACCGCTCCATATCCAGCCCAGATAGGTGGTGTTGCCGAACGGGGCGGGCTGTAGAAATATTCCCCAGTTCCAATCAATAGACATAATCAACTCCGAAAAAAGAGGGTAGCAGCGCTACCCTCGAAGATTGATGAGAGGCTTCTTATTCGCGCCCGCTGGGGAACGGCCAGCCGGCGTATAGTCTGTCCAGGCCTCTTCGGTCAATCGGGAGGGCAGTCGCCTGCCCTTATTGGTGTAATTAGTTCAGAGCCTTATCATTTGGCTCTTTGAACAGCGCTTTCAGATCGTCAGACATGGCGAACTTCATGTTCAGGTTTTTCGGTGGAATTGGGTTGTTAAACCACTTATCAAACCATTTTTCGGCAGCACCGGAGGTTTGAGCCTGGGAGATTGCACCATCGACCAGTTTCTTAAAGCCTGCGTCATCTTTGCGCAGCATGCAGCCATAGGCTTCTTTGGATTGTGGAGTACCTACGATATCCCACTGATCGGGTTTCTTCGCTTTAGCACGCTCACCGGCCAGCAGGGCGTCATCCATCATAAACGCCACGGCGCGGCCGCTTTCCAGGGTGCGGAATGAGTCGCCATGATCTTTAGCGCTGATGATGCGCATGTTCATCTGCTTCTCATCGTTAAGCTTATGCAGCAGCACTTCTGAGGTGGTACCAGAAGTCACAACAACCGGCTTACCTTTCAGGTCGGCGAAATCTTTAATATCACCGCCTTTTTTGACCAGCAGACGGGTGCCGACCACAAAGATGGTGTCAGAGAATGAAGCCTGTTTCTGGCGCTCCAGGTTGTTGGTGGTGGAGCCGCATTCGAAGTCATAGGTGCCGTTTTGCAGCAGAGGAATACGGTTTTGTGAGGTTACTGGAATAAGTTTGACCTGCAGGTCAGGCTTATTGAGCTGCTTCTTCACCGCTTCCACGATGGCATTTGAATAGTCCTGGGAGTAACCCACAACTTTTTGCTGGTTGTCATAATAAGAAAAAGGCACTGATGATTCGCGATGGCCCACGACAATCACGCCATTTTTAGCAATCTTATCAAGCGTTGGTGAATCATTCTGAGCTTCGGCGGCCTGGGCTGCGCCCACGCTAACGCCCGCGAGCAGCAGTGCCGCAGCCATTTTTTTTAATTGCATATCCAACTCCTTTATCTCTGCGCAGGGGCGCAGATACCCTCAGTGATGTGTATCGTTGTATTTAAACCAGGCAATTAACATGCTTTTGGTAACATCTAATCTAGATGAATGTAAATACATTGCTATTTTAATGTTGTGTTTTGAGAGGCTAAACGCACCATTTTGAAACATTTATAGTCAAAAGCACTAAAATGGTGCTAAAGCACAACCGCAATAAAATGACCGATGGCGAATTACTGCGGTTAGCGCCGTTTTGGTCTCTTTACCTCAAAGAAAAAGCAAGGAACGTGCCAGTCACGGATTGGGGAGGTGCGCTCGGGAATGGAATTGCATTTTATCCAGGGATAACCTGAAAACGTGCGGAGTTGAAGGCGTCAGTCGCAATAAAAAACCCGCTCAGAGGCGGGTTTTTTGAAAGGTTAAAGCTGCTTACGACGCAATGTGAATAGCCCCAGCGCGCCCATTAAGAGGGCAATGAGCCATGTTGGTGCATCACCAAAGCGGGCATAAGGTGTCAGGCCACGAGTCGGTGTGACGTCCTGGGTTAATACCTGGCGGGTAAACTGCGGCAGCATTGCCTGTACTTCTCCGTTGGTATCGATAACTGCCGTAATGCCATTGTTGGTGCTACGTAGCAGCGGTCGGGACAGTTCAAGCGCGCGCATCCGCGCCATCTGGAAGTGCTGCCATGGACCGATAGAGTGTCCAAACCAGGCATCGTTCGAGATGGTTAGCAGGAAATCAGTATCGGCACGGAAGTTATCCCGTACCTGCTGACCGAGAATGATTTCATAGCAAATCGCCGGCGTTAGCTTATAGCCATGGCTCTGCAGCTGTGGCTGTAGATATGCGCCGCGGCTGAACGAGGACATGGGCAGGTCAAAAAACGGCGCCAGCGGGCGCAGAATCGACTCCAGCGGTACGAACTCCCCAAAGGGCACCAGATGGTTCTTGCTGTAACGATCGGTAGAGCCATAGCTGTAATCGCTGCCCGCACCCAGGGTGATAATTGAGTTATAGGTATCGTAGCGGTTCTGGTCATTAAGACGGGCATCAACAATCCCGGTAATCAGGGAGGTGTTCTTAGCTATCAGCTCGCGGTTGAGCGAATGCAGGAACGACTGCTGATTAATCTCAAGATCTGGAATAGCCGACTCAGGCCAGATGATAAGCGAAGATTTGCCCATCTGCGGCTGGCTGTTATCCATATAAATCCGCAGAGTGTTTAGCAGCTCACTCTCATCCCATTTCATTGACTGGGGAATATCCCCCTGGATCATGCTGACTTTTAGCGTGCGCTCTTTTAGCGGCTGCGACCACTGGATATAGCGCAGCGGCCACGGCAATACCAATAGCGCAAGCGCGATAATCCCGGCAGACCAACGGCGGCGTACAACGGCATAAACGATAAGCCCGGAGATAGCCATCAGCAGCAGGTTGATGGCTTCCACTCCTAATAGCGGCGCTACGCCTTTGAGCGGGCCGTCAATCTGGGTATAACCGAACTGCAGCCAGGGGAATCCGGTCAGCACCCAGCCGCGCAGGAACTCAGTTACCTGCCACAATGCGGGGGCTACCAACACCATTCGCCACCAGGTCGTCGCGCTAGCCAGCCGGCTCAGCAGACCGGCGAAGAGCCCGGTGTAGAGTGACATAAAGGCTATCAGCAGTGACATTAAGAAGACGTTAACCGCCGCAGGCATGCCGCCAAACTGCGAGATGCTGACGTAAATCCAGTTAATGCCGGTGCCAAATAGCCCTAATCCCCAGAAGAAACCTACCAGGGCGCTAGCGAGCGGGCGGCGATTGAGGGTTAATGCCTGTAGCCCGGCCAGCGAGACCAGGGCCGCTGGCCAGAAATCAAATGGGGAGTAGGCCAGCGTACCGCAGGCCCCGAAAAGTAACGCCAGCACAAGCGCGACTCGCTTGCGCTGGAGAAGGGAACATAACGCCATGAATTACTCTTCCTGATTTGGTGGCGGTAGATCGTCCGGAATTTTGACATGAACCTGAATAACGCGGCGGCTGTCGGCCATGGCGACTTTAAACTGATAACCGTCGATTTCGATAGTTTCGCCACGAGCCGGAAGATGGCCAAAGGCCTGCATCACCAGTCCGCCGATGGTATCGACCTCTTCGTCGCTAAAATGGCTGCCAAAAATTTCGTTAAAGTCTTCGATGGATGCCAGCGCCCGCACAGTCCAGGTGTGGCGGCTTAACTGACGAAAATCGATATCTTCTTCTTCGTCATATTCATCTTCGATATCGCCGACAATCAGCTCCAGAATATCTTCGATAGTGACCAGGCCTGATACCCCACCGAACTCATCGATAACAATAGCCATATGATAACGCTGGGAGCGGAACTCTTTAAGCATCCGGTCAACGCGTTTACTTTCCGGCACGACTACGGCAGGACGCAATACTTCTTCCATGCTGAATGGTTCAGAGTCGCTGCGCATAAACGGCAGCAAGTCTTTCGCCATCAACACTCCTTCAATGTGATCTTTGTCTTCGCTAATCACCGGAAAACGGGAGTGCGCAGACTCGATAATCACATCCAGGCATTCATCCAGCGTTTGATTACGTTTTAGAGTAATCATCTGCGAGCGCGGGATCATGATATCGCGCACCCGCTGGTCGGCGATATCCATCACACCTTCCAGCATGTCGCGGGTATCCTGGTCGATAAGATCTTTCTGCTCGGAGTCGCGGATAAGATTCACCAATTCGTCACGGTTTTTAGGCTCACCGTGAAATAACTGGCCAATAAGGAGAGAAAAGAAGCCCTTTTTATTAAGGGGGTCGCTACTGTGTGAATTGTCGTCGCTCATGGCGTTGGGATAGTGTTCTCATGTCAGTTATGAAAAACCCCGCGCCGCTGTGGGCGTGGGGATATAAGATAACGGGCAGCGGCTGCCGCGTCAGTTACTCTTTTTCGGCAATGTACGGATCGTCATACCCAAGAGCAAGCATTATCTCGGTTTCCAAGGCTTCCATCTCTTCCGCCTCGTCATCCTCGATATGATCATAGCCTAATAAGTGCAGGCTACCGTGTACCACCATGTGCGCCCAGTGGGCCTCTAGCGGTTTTTGCTGCTCTTGCGCTTCACGCTCTACAACCTGACGACAGATAATCAAATCGCCTAACAGCGGCAGTTCGATTCCCGGCGGTGCCTCAAACGGGAAAGATAACACATTGGTGGATTTATCTTTTCCACGATAAGTGTGGTTGAGAGTATGGCTCTCTTCTTCATCCACCAGACGGATGGTCACTTCCGACTCGGGCTGAAATTGAGGAATTACCGCATCCAGCCAGCGCTGGAATTTCTGCTCTTCCGGCAGACCGGCGTTATTTTCACACGCCAGCTGCAGGTCGAGGATTACCTGACTCATTGATGCTCCTGAGAACCGGCGGCCAGAGCCTGCGCTTCACGTTTACGCTCTGCGGCCAGTTCGTCCTTACGTTTTTGATCGGCAGCTTCCCACGCCTCATAAGCGTTGACGATGCGGGCAACCACCGGGTGGCGCACTACGTCTTCACTGTTGAGGAAATTAAAACTGATTTCCTCAACATCTGCCAGCACATCAATAGCATGGCGCAGGCCGGAGCGGGTGCTACGCGGTAAGTCGACCTGGGTTACGTCCCCGGTGATAACCGCTTTAGAGTTAAAACCGATGCGGGTCAGGAACATTTTCATCTGCTCGATGGTGGTGTTCTGGCTCTCATCAAGAATAATAAAGGCATCATTGAGCGTACGACCGCGCATATAAGCCAGCGGAGCGACTTCGATAACGTTGCGCTCCATGAGCTTTTCAACCCGCTCGAAGCCCAGCATTTCAAACAGCGCATCGTAGAGCGGGCGCAGATAAGGGTCGACTTTCTGGCTGAGATCGCCCGGCAGGAAGCCCAGTTTTTCACCGGCTTCAACCGCAGGACGCGTCAGCAGAATGCGACGAATCTCCTGGCGTTCCAGAGCATCAACTGCCGCCGCAACCGCCAGATAAGTTTTACCGGTACCGGCTGGGCCTATCCCGAACGTGATGTCGTGATCGAGAATATTGGCGATGTACTGTGCCTGGTTAGGCGTACGTGGCTTAATCACGCCGCGCTTGGTCTTAATATTTACCGCTTTGCCATAATCCGGCACGCTGTCGGCTGCCTGCTCAAGCACCCGAAACTCTTTAATCGCCAGATGGATTTGTTCCGGAGCAATGTCGGCAATCTGGCCGCGCATTGGCGCGGTATCTACGTACAGATGGCGCAGAATATCGGCGGCGGCTTCAACCACCAGCGAGCGGCCAGTGATTTTGAAATGGTTATCCCGGCGGTTAATTTCGACGCCCAGTCGGCGCTCTAGCTGTTTGATGTTGTCATCAAACGGGCCGCACAGGCTCTGTAAACGGGCATTGTCTGCGGGTTCCAGCGTTAGATCTCGTGTATCGATATTCAAGCTATTCCTCATATCAAGGTTCAGGCCAGTCCACTTTTTACCGGTGGCACAGGTGGGCGAGGCTCGGGTATCAGAATAATTATTTGCGACTGGTTTGCCTGGCGCAAGTATCCAGTACGATATGCGGTTGATGGGGGCGTAATGCAAGAGGCAGAAACAAAAAACCGCGGATCTCAGACCCGCGGTTTGTCAGACTCAGGGCTGATAAAAACCAACGCCCAGTTCATTCTCTTTTCGGGTGCGGGCAATCACAGAGGCCGGAGTCTCAGTAATGCGCAGACCCATATCCGCTTCACGGCGCACCAGCTTGCCGCGTAAAGAGTTCGGGAACACATCGACAACCTCAACATCCACGAACTGACCAATCATATCCGGCGTACCTTCGAAGTTAACCACGCGGTTATTTTCGGTGCGGCCAGAGAGCTCCATTACGCTTTTGCGCGAGGTGCCTTCCACCAGAATACGCTGGGTAGTGCCCATCATCCGGCGACTCCAGGCCATGGCCTGCTGGCTGATGCGTTCCTGCAAAATGTACAGCCGCTGTTTTTTCTCTTCTTCCGGCACATCATCGACCATGTCGGCTGCCGGAGTTCCCGGACGGGCAGAGAAAATAAAGCTATAGCTCATGTCAAAGTTAACATCGGCAATCAGCTTCATCGTCTGTTCAAAATCTTCGGTGGTTTCACCCGGGAAGCCGACGATAAAGTCAGAGCTAATCTGGATATCCGGCCGTGCAGCGCGCAGTTTGCGGATAATCGCTTTATATTCCAGCCCGGTGTGAGTGCGTCCCATCAGGTTAAGCACCCGGTCGGATCCGCTCTGCACCGGCAGATGCAGGAAGCTCACCAGCTCTGGGGTGTCGCGGTACACTTCGATGATGTCATCGGTGAATTCAATTGGGTGGCTGGTGGTGAATCGAATTCGGTCAATGCCGTCGATAGCCGCCACAAGGCGCAGCAACTCTGCGAAGCTGCAAATACCGCCATCAAAAGATGCGCCACGGTAAGCGTTAACGTTCTGGCCCAGCAGGTTAACTTCACGCACGCCTTGTTCTGCCAGCTGCGCTATTTCATAAAGAATATCGTCGCAAGGGCGGCTGACTTCTTCACCGCGGGTATACGGCACAACGCAGTACGTACAGTACTTATTGCAGCCTTCCATGATGGAGACAAACGCAGTTGGCCCTTCGGCGCGCGGTTCTGGCAGGCGGTCAAACTTCTCAATTTCCGGGAAGCTCACATCCACTACCGGGCTGCGGGTGCCGCGGACTTTATTAATCATTTCCGGCAGGCGGTGCAGGGTCTGAGGCCCAAAGATAATATCGACATAGTGGGCACGCTGGCGAATATGGTCGCCTTCCTGCGATGCCACGCAGCCGCCAACGCCGATAATCACGTCCGGATTTTTTTCTTTGAGCGTTTTCCAGCGCCCTAACTGATGGAAAACCTTTTCCTGTGCTTTTTCACGGATAGAGCAGGTATTTAGCAACAGCACATCTGCTTCTTCCGCCACTTCGGTGAGGGTGAAACCGTGAGTGCTGTCCAGGAGTGCGGCCATCTTAGATGAATCATACTCATTCATCTGACAGCCCCAGGTTTTGATATGGAGTTTTTTGGTCATGGATGCGCCATTCAGTTAAAGCCACCTATAGAGGGCCGACATTGTAATGCTTTGCCAGGGTCGTGACCAGTAGCGGGGGCACTGCGCCTGGCCGGGAAAATCCGGTACACTGGCGCTAACGAGGCTTATGGATTAACTATCATGGCGTATCAACATACGGAAATTGCCGTCGTTGGCGGTGGAATGGTGGGGGCCGCTGCGGCGTTGGGTCTGGCTCGCGAAGGGTTTGAAGTGACGGTTATCGAGCAGTACGAACCGCCGCATTTTGATGCCGCATCGCTGCCGGATGTGCGGATTTCCGCGCTGAGCAGCGGTTCGGTGGCACTGTTGTCAGAGCTGGATGTCTGGCCTGCGGTACGGGCGATGCGCTGCCATCCATATAACCAGCTGGAGACCTGGGAGTGGGAAACCGCGCACGTTGGCTTTAGCGCCGCAGAGTTGAAACTGCCGGTGCTTGGCTACATGGTGGAGAACCACGTGCTGCAACGGGCGCTGTGGGAGGCCATGGCCGCTCATCCGCAAATCACTCTGCGCTGCCCGGCGACACTCAGTAGCATGACGCAAAATGCCCAGGAACGGACTCTGCATTTTGCCGATGGCGAGCAGCTCAATGTGTCGCTGGTTATCGGTGCTGACGGCGCAAACTCACGAATTCGCCAATGGGCCGGTATCGGGGTGGATGGCTGGGAATATCCTCAGTCCTGCATGCTGATTAGTGTGCGCTGTGCTGAAGCGCCGGGTGGTAGTACCTGGCAGCAATTTACACCCGCCGGGCCGCGCGCATTTCTGCCGCTGTTTGGCGAATACGCCTCTTTAGTCTGGTACGACTCCCCGCAGCGAATTAAAGCGCTCAGCCAATTGAGTATGCCGCGCCTGGCCGATGAAATTGCACGCCACTTTCCGGCCCGATTGGGTGACGTAGAACCGCTGGCCTGCGGTGCTTTTCCGCTGGTACGTCGCCACGCTCAGCGCTATTACGGCTCAGGCGTGGTGCTAATTGGGGATGCGGCACACACTATCCATCCGCTGGCCGGGCAGGGGGTAAATTTAGGATACCGTGATGTGGCTGAGTTAATCGATGTTCTGGCACGCGCCCGTAAGGCGGAAGAGCAGTGGGCCAGTGATGTCGTGCTGCAACGCTACCAGCGCCGCCGCCGCGGTGACAACTTAATGATGCAAAGTGCGATGGATCTCTTCTACGGTACGTTCAGCAATTCTTTAGCGCCGCTACGGGTTGCGCGTAATCTGGGGCTGATGGCGGCAGGAAGAGCCGGTGGTCTTAAACGGGCGGCTTTGAAGTACGCGCTGGGGTTATAGCTAAGAAAGCGGGCAGTTGAGAGACTGCCCGTTTGCATATCAATAGCTCTGGATTCAGAAAAGCAAAAAGCCTGCAAAAGCAGGCTTTTTTAAGTGGCTGGGGTACGAGGATTCGAACCTCGGAATGCCGGAATCAGAATCCGGTGCCTTACCGCTTGGCGATACCCCAATAATGGGTCCACATTTTTGTATTTGGCTGGGGTACGAGGATTCGAACCTCGGAATGCCGGAATCAGAATCCGGTGCCTTACCGCTTGGCGATACCCCAATTTTTCATTTGAGCCGTCTTTTTTGAAGACATCTCAATAAATTGGTGGCTACGACGGGATTCGAACCTGTGACCCCATCATTATGAGTGATGTGCTCTAACCAGCTGAGCTACGTAGCCAAATTGTTGCTTTACAACTAACCAGCCATCGACTGGCTGGGGTACCTGGATTCGAACCAGGGAATGCCGGTATCAAAAACCGGTGCCTTACCGCTTGGCGATACCCCAACGACTGAAACGCTAAAAGCGTAGGAGTCGACAAAAAGATGGCTGGGGTACCTGGATTCGAACCAGGGAATGCCGGTATCAAAAACCGGTGCCTTACCGCTTGGCGATACCCCATCCGTCAACGTTATAAGGAAATGGTGCGGGAGGCGAGACTTGAACTCGCACACCTTGCGGCGCCAGAACCTAAATCTGGTGCGTCTACCAATTTCGCCACTCCCGCAAGAAATTATGGTGGCTACGACGGGATTCGAACCTGTGACCCCATCATTATGAGTGATGTGCTCTAACCAGCTGAGCTACGTAGCCATCTTATTTCTGCATTACCTTATCGGCGTTGCGGGGCGCATTATGCGTATTGGGCCTGGCAGCGTCAACCCCTTTTTTCTCGAAAAGGGGTCTGGATAAGTTGTTTGACTGACTTGCGAACAGCTTGATGAAATTATCGACAAAAAACGCATAAAATCCCTGCCATCAAAGGGTTTGTTGCTGACGAGTCGGTGAATTTTTACCGCAACTGTGGGCAGAAAGTAAATCGTAACAGGGATGGACAGCGCAAATTGCCGGGGGAGGCGCAAAGCAGAATATATACGGCGGAAATAGGGTGGAAATAAAGCGGGTGGAAACGATATATCCACCCGCTGTATGAATCAATAAGCCGACTGATGCACGCCAACTGCGCGACCTGAAGGATCGTTCATCGTTTTGAACGCTTCATCCCATTCGATAGCTTTTGCCGAAGAGCAGGCGACTGAAGGGCCTCCGGGAACGCACTCTGCAGCGCTGGGTACCGGGAATAACTCTTCGAAAACTTCGCGATACAGATAAGCTTCTTTAGAGGTTGGCGTGTTATATGGGAAGCGGAAGGCCGCAGTCTCCAGCTGCCGATCGCTTACTTGCTGTGCCGCCACCTCTTTTAAGGTATCAATCCAGCTATAACCCACGCCATCGGAGAACTGCTCTTTCTGGCGCCAGGCAACGCTTGCCGGCAGATAGGATTCAAAGCATTCACGCAGAATGTGTTTTTCCATTTTGCCGTTGCCGCACATTTTATCCTGCGGGTTGATGCGCATCGCGACATCGAGGAATTTCTTATCGAGGAACGGTACGCGCGCTTCCACGCCCCAGGCGGACATCGCTTTGTTTGCTCGGGCGCAATCGAACATATGCAGCGCCTGTAGTTTACGTACGGTCTCTTCATGCAACTCTTTAGCGTTTGGCGCTTTATGGAAGTAGAGATAGCCGCCAAACACCTCATCGGAGCCTTCACCCGACAGGACCATTTTGATACCCATCGCTTTGATTTTACGTGACATAAGATACATCGGCGTTGAAGCGCGGATTGTCGTTACATCATAAGTTTCAATGTGATAGATAACATCGCGGATAGCATCCAGGCCTTCCTGCACCGTAAAGTGAATTTCATGGTGTACGGTGCCAAGATGGTCGGCAACTTCCTGAGCCGCTTTCAGGTCCGGCGCGCCTTTCAGGCCTACGGCGAAAGAGTGCAGCTGTGGCCACCAGGCTTCACTACGCTCCTGATCTTCAATCCGGCGCGCGGCATATTTTTTAGTAATGGCCGAGATAACCGACGAGTCGAGACCGCCGGAAAGTAATACGCCATAAGGCACATCAGACATCAGATGGCTTTTTACTGACTCCTCCAGCGCTTCGCGCAGGGCAACCTTATCGGTTTGGTTGTCTTTCACCGCATCGTAATCGAACCAATCGCGCTGATAGTAACTTTTAATCTCGCCGTCTTTGCTCCACAGATAGCTCCCGGCAGGGAACTCTTTAATGGTGCGGCAGACCGGAACCAGTGCTTTCATCTCTGAGGCGACATACAGGTTGCCGTGCTCGTCATAGCCCATATAAAGAGGAATGATCCCGATATGGTCACGACCAATCAGATAAGCATCCTGCTGGCTGTCATAGAGCGCAAAAGCAAACATGCCTTCCAGTTCATCGAGGAAGTCCGGGCCTTTTTCCTGATACAACGCCAGAATTACTTCACAGTCAGAGCCGGTCTGGAATGCGTAGCGATCGCCGTATTCGGCGCGCAGAGCCTGGTGGTTATAAATTTCACCGTTTACCGCCAGAGCATGGGTGTGGTCGGCGTTGTAGAGTGGCTGAGCACCGGCGTTAACGTCAACAATCGACAGGCGTTCATGGGCGAGGATAGCCCGATCGGACGCATAAATACCGGACCAATCCGGGCCACGGTGGCGCATCAGGCGCGATAATTCCAACGCTTTTTTACGCAACTCACCGGCATCAGTTTTAATATCCAGAACACCAAAGATTGAACACATAGATAGCTCCGTAACGGCAGGGCCTGCCAGTAAGGGTAATTTGCAGCGACTTTAGGCCGCCTCTCTGGTTTAAGAAAATGCCCCATCGCTCGGTGGTGCGCAAGGCTTTTGGCGGTTGAAAAATAAATAATGCAGTGGGGATTGCTGATTAGTGAAAAATGATTACCTTTCGTGCGGCTAAATTAGTGAATCAGCAATTTTTTGGCGTTTTTATTAGATAGGGCTCTTTGGGTGGCATTATGAGGTGAAGTTTTTTCAATGCTGCCCGAAGCGGGCAGCATAGTCAGCCAATCAGAACAGATCGATTTCTGCGACTGAAGGGTAAATCCATGAAGGGCGGAATGGCATATCGTCGATATTTTCAAGAGTGGATACGCCCGACAGCACCAGGATGGTCTCCAGCCCGGCCTGAAAACCGGCCAGAATATCGGTATGCAGGTTATCCCCGATAATTACGGTCTCTTCTGAGTGTGCCTGCATTTTATTCAGCGCGGCGCGCACTATCCATGGGCTTGGTTTACCTACGTAAAACGGCTGGCGACCGGATATTTTCTCAATCCCGGCGCACAGCGCGCCGCAGGCGGGATAAAAGCCGCGGCCATGGGTATCCGGGTTGGTGGCGATAAAGCGTGCGCCACCGGCAACGAAATAGGCGGCTTTGTGCATCATTTCCCAGTTGTAAGAGCGGGTTTCGCCCACGATAACAAAATCAGGGTTGATATCAGTGATAGTAAAGCCCGCTTTATATAGTTCGTGAATCAGTGCGCCTTCGCCGACAACATAGGCTTTTTTACCTTCCTGGCGCTTCAGAAAATCGGCGGTCGCCATGGCTGAGGTATAAAAAAGACTTTCCGGTACATCAATCCCCGCAGCTGCAAACCGGTTCGCCAGATCCTGTCCGGTCTGTGAAGGGTAGTTGGTCAGGCAGACCATCGGCATGCCCCGGTTGAGGATCCCGGCAATAAACTCCGCAGCGCCTGGGACGGCGACGTTGTCATGCATCAGCACACCGTCGATATCGCAGATAATATTTTTAATTGTCATGGGCAGATACTCAGTTCTGAAAACAGGGGGAAGAGTCGCTCTTCCGGCAGGGATTAGTTGTCCAATAAGCGCTGTAACAACGAGCCATTGAGCATAGCACGCTTAACCAGCGCAAAAGCACCGATTGCCGAGCGGTCATCAAGCGTTGAGCGCACCACAGGCAGCTCGTGACGGAAAGCGTTAAGCACCTGGGTTTCGATGCAGCGGCCAATGACCGGCAGAATTAAGGCCTCCGCCTCCATAATCTCGCCAGCCATGACGACTTTTTGAGGATTAAACAGGTTGATGGCGGCCGCGATGGCTTTACCAAGCTGGCGGGCAACGTTACTCAAAATTTCGCAGGCCAGCGCATCGCCCTTATTGGCGGCGCGGCAGATAGCGCGAATTGAGCAATCTTCAGGCGTAAGGCGGCTTTCATGACCCTGCGCCAGAAGCTGGCGGGCGCGTTGTTCAATAGCGGCATTGGCGGCAATGGTTTCAAGGCAGCCAAAGTTTCCGCAGTGGCACCGCTCGCCCAGGGGATCTACCTGAATATGGCCGATTTCGGCGACGTTACCGCTGCGACCGGTAAATAACTGGCCGCTGGACAGAATACCCGCACCGGTACCCCGGTGCACGCGCACCAAAATAGCGTCGTCACAGTCGCGAATCGTTCCAAAGTAATGTTCTGCCAGTGTTAGGCTGCGAATATCGTGGCCAACAAAGCAGGTTAACGTGAAGCGGCGTTTTAGAGCATCTGCCAGCCGCCAGTCGCTCACCGGCATATGCGGCATATAGTTAACGACGCCAGCATCGGAATCGACCAGACCTGGAACTACGACAGAAACTGATATCAGTTCGCGGATTTTTCGCTGGTGGGTGGCAATAAAGTGAGCCAGTGCTTCCATCAGCGCTTGTTCCAGCTCTTGCTGATTACGCTGCGGCAGAGGGTAGTGATCCTCACTCAGCGCTTTGGCGCTCAGATCGAACAGGGTGATGGTGGCGTCATAACGACCAAGGCGGACGCCAATGGCCTGAAACTGGCGGGTTTCAGTCACGATAGAGATAGCGCGCCGTCCGCCGGTAGAAGCCTGCTGATCGACTTCGCGGATAAGGCCGCGTTCAATCAGCTGGCGGGTAATTTTTGTGACACTGGCGGGAGCGAGCTGGCTAAGCTCAGCTATCTGGATCCGGGAGATGGGGCCTTGTTGGTCTATAAGGCGGTAAACCGCCGCGCTGTTAAGCTGTTTGACCAGATCTACGTTGCCTATTTGTCCCTGCCCGCCAGTTGTCATTCTTTTTATCCGTTGCTGACGACCTCGTTACCGTTAACGATGGTCTTCTTGATCTGATAATCCCGGCTAAACACGGTGAGGTTCGCAACCTTACCTGCTTCCAGGGTACCTAATTTATCCGTTATGCCCATAGCGCGTGCCGGATAGAGTGTTGCCATGCGCAGCGCTTCATCAAGAGAGATGTGCACTTCTTCTACCAGATTGCGAACACCTTCAATCATGGTGAGTGATGAGCCGCTTAAGGTTCCATTTTCATCTACGCACAGGCCGTTGCGATAGTATATTGTTTTGCCAGCAAAAATAAATTTATCTATCGTTGCGCCTGCTGCTGCCGTGGCGTCGGTCACAAGGCAAAGTTTTTCACCTTTCAGGCGCTTGGCATTACGGATGTTGGCAAAGCTGACGTGCAGCCCGTCGGCGATAACGCCGCAGTGCAGGTCTGGTTCGTCAAAAATAGCGCCAGCCAGGCCAGGCTCACGGCCAGAGATATATGGCATGGCGTTATATAAATGAGTGGCAAAGCCAATACCTGCGCGGAAGCCAATTTTAGCCTCTTCCAGCGTGGCATTAGAGTGACCGGCGGAAACCACAATACCCGCAGCGGTAAGCTGGCGGATAACGGCCGGGTCTACCATTTCTGGAGCCAGGGTGATTTTGGTAATCACATCGGCATTGGCACACAGGAAATCAACCAGTTTGGCTTCCGGTTTACGGATAAAGGCCGGGTTGTGGGTACCTTTCTTAACCGGGTTGAGCCATGGCCCTTCCAGGTGCAGGCCCAGCGCCTGGTTTTGATATTTAGCCAGGTATTCGCGCATAACGCGAACCCCTTGCATCATTAGTTCGTCGCTACAGGTAATCAGCGTTGGCAGGTAGCTGGTGCAGCCAGATTTTTCATTGGCGCGCTGCATAATTTCCAGCGTTTCCACGCTTACCGCTTCTGCGGTGTCGTTGAACTGTACGCCGCCGCAGCCGTTAAGCTGTACGTCGATAAAACCAGGGGCGATGATGGCACCAGCCACGTCCCGTTGCTCGATTCCTGCTGGAAGTTGATCCATTGTGCAGATTTGCTGAATCAGGCCATCGGCGATAATGACTGCGTGGTCATTCAGAACGTCGTAACCAGAATAAATCCGACCGTTTGTCAGTGCGTACATATTGCCCCCGGGTTTCACCTTAACTTAAAGACCTTTAATGTTTTCTGCTTCCAGCTCGCTGAAGTATTTTAATGTCTTCACTTTCAGCTCCATAGTGGATGGCTCGTCGCATACCATGACGGCTTTCGGATGCAGCTGCAGGCAGCTGATTGTCCACATATGGTTTACGTTGCCTTCAACTGCAGCCTGCAAAGCCTGAGCTTTAACATGGCCAAGAACCAGGATCATAACCTCTTCGGCATCCATCAGAGTACCCACGCCAACGGTAAGCGCATATTTTGGTACCTGGTTGACATCGCCGCCAAAGAAGCGAGAATTCGCAACCCGAGTGTCGTGGGTCAGCGTTTTGATACGAGTGCGGGAAGCCAGAGAAGAAGCTGGTTCGTTAAATGCGATATGACCGTCGTTACCTACGCCACCCATGAACAGGTGAATTTTGCCGTAAGCGCGGATTTTCTCTTCATAGCGGCGGCATTCCGCGTCGATATCCGGTGCATTTCCATTCAGTAAGTTAATGTTTTCTGCTGGAATATCGACGTGGTCAAAGAAATTACGATGCATGAAGCTATGGTAGCTCTCCGGATGATCCTTCGGAAGGCCAACATATTCATCCATATTAAAGGTGACGACGTTTTTAAAGCTTACCAGGCCTTCTTTATGCATGGCGACCAGCGCTTTGTACGCTTCCATTGGAGTACCGCCGGTAGGCAGGCCCAGGACGAATGGGCGGTCAGCCGTTGGGTTAAAGGCATTAATGCGGTTAACAATATGGCGTGCAGCCCATTTACCTACCAGTTCTGGGGTGCTCAGTGGAATCAGTCTCATCATTCACCTCGTGAAATTATTATGTAATCGGATATGGTCGGAGAGGATCTTACAAGCGTAAACCAAATTAATGCGAGAATCGTCGCCGATATGATTTTTCGCATCATAAAATAAGTTTTTGGTGATAGCCAGTAGATAAGGGGTGACAGATGGGTATTTGGTGATAGTTATCACAAACAGACCCGGTTTAATTTGCGAGACGAATTAATTTTCCACACACTGCCACACGAGTATAAATACGGCTTTAAATCACTTGTGGTTGCCACATTGAAAAAATACTGCTCAGAAAGAGCCTGAACAGGGCCGCATAGGGGGAATAACGTGAGCATTCTAGGTTATTTACAACGAGTAGGACGCGCGCTGATGGTGCCGGTAGCGACGCTACCTGCCGCAGCAATATTAATGGGGGTCGGCTACTGGATTGACCCGGTTGGCTGGGGTGGCGAAAACGCGCTCGCTGCTTTCTTCATTAAATCTGGCTCCGCTATTATCGATAATATGTCCGTACTGTTCGCCATCGGCGTTGCATACGGTATGTCAAAAGATAAAGACGGCGCTGCGGCGCTGACCGGTTTTGTCGGATTCCTGGTTTTAACTACACTCTGCTCGCCAGCAGCCGTTGCCATGATTCAAAAGATCCCGGCAGACCAGGTTCCTGCGGCATTCGGTAAAATTCAGAACCAGTTCATTGGTATTCTGGTCGGTATTATTTCCGCCGAGCTCTATAACCGCTTCAGTTCTGTTGAGCTGCCAAAAGCGCTTTCCTTCTTCAGCGGTCGTCGCCTGGTGCCGATCCTCACTTCATTTGTGATGATCATTGTTGCCTTCATCATGATGTACATCTGGCCAATTATCTTTAACGGCCTGGTGACTTTTGGTGAGCACATCCAGACTATGGGTTCTGCGGGCGCGGGCGTGTATGCGTTCTTTAACCGTCTGCTGATACCGGTGGGTCTGCACCACGCGCTGAACTCCGTATTCTGGTTCGACGTTGCGGGCATTAACGATATCCCTAATTTCCTCGGCGGCGCTCAGTCTATCGCTGACGGGAAAGCGGTTGTTGGGATCACCGGTCGCTATCAGGCTGGCTTCTTCCCAATCATGATGTTCGGCCTGCCGGGTGCGGCGCTGGCGATTTACCAGTGCGCTCGTCCAGAGAATAAAGCAAAAGTCGCCGGTATTATGATGGCCGCTGCTTTTGCTGCGTTCTTCACCGGTATCACCGAGCCTCTGGAATTCTCCTTCATGTTTGTGGCGCCGGTACTGTACGTTATCCACGCCTTCCTGACCGGTATTTCTGTGTTCATCGCTGCATCTATGCAGTGGATTTCCGGCTTCGGCTTCAGCGCAGGTCTGGTTGATATGGTGCTGTCGTCTCGCAACCCGCTGGCGACCCACTGGTACATGCTGATTCCTCAGGGCCTGGTGTTCTTTGCCATCTACTATCTGGTGTTCCGTTTCACTATCACCAAATTCAATCTGATGACTCCGGGTCGTGAACTGGCAGTTGCCGGTAGCGAAGCGGATGGTGAAGATCAGAACGTGAGCGGTGGCAAACCAGAACAGCAGGATGTTAGCGAGCTGGCGCGTCAGTATATTGCCGCGGTGGGCGGTTCCGATAACCTGACCGGTATCGATGCCTGTATCACCCGTCTGCGTCTGACGGTAAAAGACTCTTCGGTCGTTAACGATGCTATGGCTAAACGCCTGGGTGCCAGCGGTGTTATCCGTCTGAACAAAACCAGCGTGCAGATTATTGTCGGCTTCGTGGCTGAGAAAATCGCCAATGCGATGCACACCACGGGTCCGGTAGCCGCAGCGGCGTCCGCACCGGCAGAGGCAGCACCTGCCCCGGCTGCGACTGCATCCGCGCCAGCGGCTCCTGCGGCGGTTAAATCCACCGTAGCTGCGCTGGTGGCTCCGGTCACCGGTGAAGTTGTCGCGATTGAAAATGTGCCGGATGAAGCATTTGCCAGCAAAGCGGTAGGCGATGGCGTGGCTATTAAACCAACCGATAAGCTGGTGGTTTCTCCAGCCGCAGGCACTATCGTCAAGATCTTCAATACTAACCACGCATTCTGCCTGGAAACCGAGAAAGGCGCTGAAATCGTGGTTCATATGGGTATCGATACCGTGGCGCTAAATGGCCAGGGCTTTACCCGTCTGGTGGAAGAGGGGGCTGAAGTAGAAGCCGGTACTCCAATACTGGAAATGGATCTGGATTATCTGAATGCCAACGCGCGTTCTATGATTAGCCCGGTAGTATGCAGCAATAGCGATGATTATGCCGGTCTGACTATTCAGGCCAGCGGTCAGGTTATTGCCGGTCAAACGCCGCTGTATGAAATTAATAGCAAATAAGCGTCATTGATTCATGCATAACGCGAAAAGCGGTGGGGTTATCCCCGCCGCTTTTTTTATGACGTAATATCCGCAGACTTTCCGCAACTAAAAGGGTTGTGTCTGGAGGCGGCTTATAAGATCATACGCCGTTATCCGAATTAAATGCTGTGAGGATCCTGCGATGAGTGAGGCTGAAGCCCGCCCAAGTAACTTTATTCGTCAGATAATCGATGAAGATCTGGCGTCCGGCAAACACAATAGCGTTTGCACCCGTTTTCCGCCTGAGCCAAATGGTTATCTGCATATTGGCCATGCGAAATCTATTTGCCTGAACTTTGGTATCGCGAAGGATTATCAGGGCACCTGTAACCTGCGCTTTGATGACACCAACCCGGCAAAAGAAGATATCGAATACGTTGAGTCCATTAAGCACGATGTGCAATGGCTGGGTTTCCAGTGGGCTGGTGATATTCACTACTCCTCAGACTATTTCGACACCTTATTCCAGTATGCGCAGGAGCTGATTAATAAAGGCCTGGCATATGTTGACGAGCTGACGCCTGAGCAGATCCGTGAATACCGCGGTACGCTGACCGAAGCCGGTAAAAACAGCCCTTATCGCGATCGCAGCGTGGAAGAAAACCTGGCATTGTTTGAAAAAATGCGCAGCGGTGGTTTTGCTGAAGGTACTGCCTGTCTGCGTGCCAAAATCGACATGGCTTCTCCATTTATGGTGATGCGCGATCCGGTGCTGTATCGCATTAAGTTTGCTGAGCATCATCAGACCGGCAACAAGTGGTGCATCTATCCGATGTACGACTTTACTCACTGCATTAGCGATGCGCTGGAAGGGATTACCCACTCACTGTGTACGCTGGAGTTCCAGGATAACCGCCGTCTGTATGACTGGGTACTGGATAATATCTCCATTGAGACTCACCCGCGTCAGTATGAATTCTCGCGTCTGAATCTCGAATATACCGTGATGTCCAAGCGTAAGCTGAACCTGCTGGTGACTGATAACCACGTTGAAGGCTGGGATGACCCGCGTATGCCGACCATTTCCGGTCTGCGTCGTCGCGGTTACACCGCTGCTGCTATTCGTGAGTTCTGCAAACGCATTGGCGTGACTAAGCAGGACAACACCGTTGAAATGGCTTCTCTGGAATCCTGCATCCGCGACGATCTGAATGAAAACGCCCCGCGCGCCATGGCGGTTATCGACCCGGTCAAACTGGTTATCGAAAACTACCCACAGGGCGCAAGCGAAATCGTTACCATGCCTAACCATCCAAATAATCCAGAGATGGGCAGCCGTGAAGTACCGTTTAGCGGTGAGATTTGGATCGATCGTGCTGACTTCCGTGAAGAAGCTAACAAGCAGTACAAGCGTCTGGTGCTGGGTAAAGAAGTACGTCTGCGTAACGCTTACGTCATCAAAGCCGAGCGCGTAGAGAAGGATGCAGAGGGTGAAATCACCACTATTTACTGCTCCTATGACGCTGACACTTTGAGCAAAGATCCGGCCGATGGCCGCAAGGTGAAAGGCGTTATTCATTGGGTAAGCGCATCCCACGCGCTGCCGGTTGAATTCCGCGTTTACGATCGCCTGTTCAGCGTACCTAACCCGGCTGCCGCTGAAGACTTCCTCAGCACCTTGAACCCAGAGTCTCTGGTGATCAAGCGTGGCTTTGCCGAACCTGGCCTGAAAAGCGCTGAAGCGGGTAAAGCTTATCAGTTCGAACGTGAAGGTTATTTCTGCCTCGACAGCCGCTATGCGACCGAAGAGCTGCCGGTATTTAACCGCACCGTTGGTCTGCGCGATACCTGGACTAAAACCGGGGCATAAGCCAGGTTTTCAGCCATAAAAAACGCCGCTTATAGCGGCGTTTTTTCTATCTGGAGCAACCTGGGGCAGACTTATTTACCTGCGGGCTCGTGGTAAGTTTCATCTTCACGGCAGTCTCCCTCGGCGCAGTGGCCATACAGATAGAGGCTGTGGTTAGTCAGGCGAATACCGTGTTTAGCGGCAATCTCCCGCTGACGTGATTCGATAGAATCATCGCTAAATTCGATAACTTTCCCGCAGTCGAGGCAGATCAGATGATCGTGATGGTGCTGCTGGGTTAATTCAAAAACGGATTTACCGCCTTCGAAGTTGTGGCGGGTAACGATCCCCGCATCATCGAACTGGTTTAAAACGCGATAAACGGTAGCCAGGCCGATCTCTTCGCCCATATCGATAAGACGCTTGTAGAGATCTTCCGCGCTGACGTGATGGTTGTCCGGCTCCTGCAGCACTTCCAGAATCTTTAACCGTGGAAGGGTTACTTTCAGGCCAGCTTTCTTAAGTGCTGTATTGTTGTCGGTCATGCGGATATTGTCCTGTTACTTTGAAGGGGCACCGCGCGAGTGGCCAAAAATTGGTGCTCAGGTGAATGCGGCTTATTATAGAACTCTGTCGCGCAAATGAAAACGACAATCATTCTAATTTGGTGAATGCCGGGCGGAAGCATTTAGCCCGTTATTCACTCTACTATGATTTTCCAGACTGCATTGTACAGGTAAGTCAGCAAAAGTTAAAAAATTGTGTCGATTAAATTTATAGTTATAAGCAATGATAGGGCGCCGGCTATCCGGCGCCTCATCATCAGGCGTTGATAATATCAGCCAGATTAAGTTCTTCAGTGATCTGCTTAACCCATTTCTCAACGCGTTCGTTAGTCAGCTCCGGCTGGCGATCTTCATCAATAGCAAGACCTACAAAATGGTCGTCGTCAATGGTGCCTTTGGATGCTTCGAAGTGGTAACCGGCGGTTGGCCAGTGGCCAACGATGGTTGCGCCGCGAGGCTCAACGATATCGCGGATAGTACCCAGCGCATCGCAGAAGTACTCAGCGTAATCTTCCTGATCGCCGCAGCCGAACAGAGCGACCAGCTTACCGGTGAAATCAACTTCTTCCAGAGATGGGAAGAAATCGTCCCAGTCGCACTGAGCTTCACCGTAGTACCAGGTTGGAATGCCCAGCAGCAGAATGTCGAAGCCAGCCAGGTCTTCTTTGCTGCTTTTTGCAATATCGTGAACTTCAGCCACATCTTTACCAAGCTGTTTCTGAATCATTTTTGCGATATTTTCAGTGTTGCCGGTATCGCTGCCGAAAAAAATGCCTACGATGGCCATGGGCTAAATAACCTCTTGAATCTTAATGGGATGGTGGCAAATTTTAGCCACGGATGTGGCAATAATAGCAGATGGCCCGCCGTCACGGAAACAGCTATCACCTTAGTGGCACAGACGGACACACTGTTGCCTCAGGAATGTACTGTTGCTGTCAATTAGCGTGAGGGATGGCTCAGCTGCTGCATTAGCATTTCTTCAATGAGCTCGCTGCGGCTGATTTTCCGGGCATCAGCCAGAGCATTTAACGCATCGACTGCGTCAGCATTGAGCTTTAGCTCGACGCGTTTAAGCCCACGAACCCTGTCGCGTTTTAGCTGATTACGCTTATTGATGCGCAGTTGCTCATCGCGTGACAGCGGATTGGTTTTTGGTCGACCAGGACGACGTTCATCCGCGAACAGATCGAGCGTTGTACGGTCAGTTTGTTCTTTTGCCATGAGTTTGATTGCTGACAGGGAGTATTTGGCTGCGGGAGCAAGGCTCGGGCGCATTACAGCGTGGCATGATACATCACCGAAACGGGCGCGCCAACGGCAGCGTGGCCTGTTGGCATCGCCCGGCGTTTTTTTAAGCGTTTGACTGAGTTAATGGCAGGTAGCGCCCAATGGCGGCGAGCACTTCGCTCGGTTTTTCAGCATGAACCCAGTGGCCGGTACCGGCAATTGTCTCGCGAATTGCCTGGGGGAACTGGCGGTTTAACGCAGGCAGATATTCATCCTTTATATAAGGAGAGTTGCCGCCATTAATAAACAGTACCGGATGCTGCCAGGCAGGAATATCTTCCCAGCCGATAATCCGTGGATACTGCTCCCACAATACCGGTACGTTAAAGCGCCATTCGCCTTCAACAAAAGATTTCAGTAAAAATTGAATCACTCCCGGCTCACGAATGTGCTGACTCATTATCTCGGAAGCCGCATGGCGAGTAGTAGCCCCCGCCGCGCTGACCGCTTTAACGGCGGCGAATACATCTTCGTGGCGGCGTAGCTGATAATCTACCGGCGCGATATCAATCATCACCAGGCCGTTCAGACGGTCTGGCGCCAGAGCGGAAGCGGCCATGGTGACTTTGCCGCCCATGGAGTGACCAATAAGCGTAGCGCGGGGAATATCGTAAGCGTCGAGAGTATCGATAACATCCTGTGCCTGAGCGCGATAACTCATATCATCGGCGCGAGGTGACAGGCCGTGGTTTCGCAAATCGATTTGCAGGATGTGATGGGTATCTTTTAGACCGCGGGCCAGGACGCCGAGATTGTCCAGGCTGCCGAATAGGCCGTGAATTAAAACGACAGGGGTTTCAGCAACCGCATTTTGTGCAGTTTGCAGGCGAGCGTTTAATTTCATAGTAAAGTTCTTATTTGGCGTTCGTTGGGTTAGGGTATCATGATTCTTATTTCGCCGTCCGCGCTGAGATTGCCGGATGGTGCGACATACCAACGCCCGGTGGAGCAGAGCTATTCGCTGGGGGGATTTATCTCTATAATCCCGATATTGGTTATTGAAAGCTAAGTAATTGCACTGGATAAAGATGAAAACGATTGAAGTTGATGACGAGCTGTATCGTTATATTGCCAGCCACACGCAGCACATTGGCGAAAGCGCGTCCGACATTTTACGCCGGATGTTGAAAGTGGCGGGAGCTGCCGGTACCACCGCACCGGTCGCGAAATCCACGCCAGCCGCAGAAAATGCAGCCAGCACCGAGAAAGCTCCGTTGCGCGCCAAAGATAAAGTTCGCGCAATGCGTGAGCTGCTGCTTTCCGACGAATACGCCGAGCAGAAAAGGGCGGTCAATCGTTTCATGTTAGTCCTTTCTACCCTCTATACGCTGGATGCAGACACCTTCGTTCAGGCAACTGAAGCGTTGCATGGCCGCACCCGCGTGTACTTCGCCGCAAGCGAGCAGACGCTGTTGAAAAACGGCAACCAAACTAAGCCGAAACAAGTTCCAGGGACACCGTATTGGGTTATCACTAATACTAATACGGGAAGGAAATGCAGCATGGTTGAGCACATCATGCAATCGATGCAGTTTCCGGCAGAACTTATTGAGAAAGTTTGCGGCACCATTTAACACTTGCCACTTACAGGATATGGCTCATGGCTAATCATTCTCGTGCAGGTCTTCCCGCACAACAAAGCGATCTTATTAACGTAGCGCAGCTGACCGCGCAGTATTACGTATTGCAGCCGGATATCACCAATAGCGAACACGCGGTGAAATTTGGTACCTCCGGCCACCGCGGCAGCGCGGCGCGCCATAGCTTCAATGAGCCACACATTCTGGCCATTGCTCAGGCTATTGCTGAGTACCGCGCCGAAGCCGGTACCACCGGGCCATGCTACGTGGGTAAAGATACCCACGCGCTTTCAGAACCTGCGTTTATTTCCGTGCTGGAAGTACTGGCGGCGAATGGCGTTGATGTAATCGTTCAGCAGGATAACGGCTTTACGCCAACTCCGGCGATTTCCAACGCGATTCTTGAGCACAATAAAAAAGGCGGGGCACAGGCTGACGGCATCGTGATTACGCCGTCCCACAACCCTCCTGAAGATGGCGGGATTAAATATAATCCGCCAAACGGCGGCCCGGCTGATACCAACGTCACCAAAGTGGTCGAACAGCGCGCGAATGCCCTGATTGCCGATGGCCTGAAAGGCGTTAAACGTATGACCACCGATGAGGCATGGGCCAGCGGTCACGTGAAGGCCGTCGATCTTATCGAGCCTTACGTTGCCGGTCTTGCCAGCATTGTCGATATGGAAGCTATCCAGAAAGCGGGTCTGAAGCTGGGCGTGGATCCGCTCGGTGGTTCCGGCATCGAATACTGGAAACGCATTGGCGAGTATTACAATCTGGATCTGACCATCGTTAACGATCAGGTCGATCAAACCTTCCGCTTTATGCACCTTGATAAAGACGGCGCAATCCGCATGGACTGCTCCTCAGAGTGTGCCATGGCGGGCCTGCTGGCGCTGCGCGATAAGTTCAGCCTGGCATTTGCTAACGACCCGGATTATGACCGCCACGGCATCGTGACGCCGGCCGGTTTGATGAATCCTAACCACTATCTGGCGGTAGCGATCAACTACCTGTTCCAGCACCGTCCGCAGTGGAAAAAAGAAGTGGCCGTAGGTAAAACGCTGGTTTCTTCTGCCATGATTGACCGCGTGGTTGATGACCTTGGTCGCAAGCTGGTGGAAGTGCCGGTCGGCTTTAAATGGTTTGTCGACGGTCTGTTTGACGGCAGCTTCGGCTTTGGCGGTGAAGAGAGCGCCGGGGCATCGTTCCTGCGCTTCGACGGCACGCCGTGGTCAACTGACAAAGACGGGATCATCATGTGTCTGCTGGCGGCGGAAATCACCGCGGTAACCGGTAAAAACCCACAGCAGCATTACGATGAGCTGGCTGCCCGTTTTGGCGCACCGAGCTACAATCGTTTGCAGGCATCGGCAACCTCCGCTCAGAAAGCCGCGCTTTCTAAACTCTCTCCAGAAATGGTGAGCGCCAGTACTCTGGCCGGTGATCCTATCACCGCGCGCCTGACGACGGCTCCGGGTAACGGTGCTTCAATCGGCGGTCTGAAAGTAATGACTGACTACGGCTGGTTTGCCGCTCGTCCGTCAGGCACTGAAGATGCGTACAAAATCTACTGCGAAAGTTTCCGCGGCGCAGAGCATCGCCTGCAGATTGAAAAAGAAGCGGTTGAGATTGTTAGTGAAGTGCTGAAAAACGCCTGAGTGATAGGCTAATTAACTGATAAAAGCGCACCTTTGAGGTGCGCTTTTTTATAGGATCATTCCGTTCAATAAATTGCGTTATCCCAGCGCGACCATCAATGCGCCGACGGTAATCAATGCCACGCCACAGCCTGCCACCAGCGAAACTTTTTCGCCAAACAATAACACCGCCAGCACTACCGCAAAGACCACGCTCAGCTTATCAATAGGGGCTACCCGGGAAACGGGGCCACTCTTAATCGCCATAAAATAAAATAGCCATGACAGCGCGCCGGCGATGCCGCTGAGCACAATAAACAGCAGCGCTTTTTTATCGGCCAGTATGGTGCTCACCAGATTTATTTTGCCCTGAACCACTACCACGGCAATGAGCAACAGCGCCATCACCACAGAGCGAATCGCCGTGGCGGTATTCGCATCCAGGTGCTGCAATCCTATTTTGCCAAAAATTGCCACCAGTGCGGCGCTCAGTGCCGACAGCAGAGCGTAGATAAGCCACGCGCTCATGAATCCTCCCTAACTTTCAAACTTATAAAATAAAACGGTAGCCAACGCCGGTTTCGGTCATCAAATGCTGTGGCCGCGCCGGGTCCTGTTCCAGCTTTTGGCGCAAATGGCCCATATAGATACGCAGGTAGTGGCTGTGCTCTACCGCGTTAGGCCCCCAGACTTCATTAAGCAATTGCCGCTGGGTTAAGACCTTGCCATGGTTAGTGACCAGCAATACCAGCAGGCGAAATTCGGTAGGTGTCAGATGCAATAACTGCCCGTTGCGCGTTACCGTGCGGCCAACAATATCAAGGCTGATGTCGCCAAACTGATAGCTCTGAGCGTTTTGCGGCGCGGCGTGATGGCGGCGCAGCGTGGCCCGGACTCGGGCCAGCAGCTCGCCAATGCCAAAAGGTTTGCTGAGATAATCATCAGCACCGGCATCGAGCGCATTAATTTTTTCCTGCTCTTCGCTGCGGGCTGACAACACCACTACCGGGACCGAGCTCCAGCTGCGTAAATCGCGGATAAGCGTCAGACCATCGCCGTCCGGCAACCCGAGATCGAGAATTATCAGGTCCGGCTTGCGCGTCGCGGCGTCAGTCAGCCCGCGTTGCAGCGTTTCGGCCTCATAGACCCGCATGCCTTCGCCCTCAAGGGCGCTGCGAACAAAGCGGCGAATAGCGGTTTCATCTTCAACAATCAGAACGTTAATCACGGCGCCTCATCAAACTCGGTCAGCTCTGGCGCAGGGGCCAGAGGCAGATGAATATGGAAACTGGCTCCTCCCTGAGGGCGGTTAGCCGCATAAATAGTGCCGTTATGCAGTGTAACGATTGCCCGACAAATCGCCAGGCCCAGGCCGATACCGGGAATCGATGACTCTTTAGCGCCGCGGGCAAATTTTTCAAAAATAGCCTGTTCCTGGCCTGGGGGAATGCCGGGGCCGTCGTCCCAAACTTCGAGATCGAGATATTCAGCGGCGCTTTGGGCCGTAATGCCTATGGTTGCATTGAGTCCGGCGTATTTTATCGCGTTCTCCAGAAGATTGATCAACACCCGTTCAAATAGTGGCCCGTCGATATCAATAAGCAGCAGCGGATCGGGTAGTGAAAGAACAATCTTATTATCACCAAGCAGTGGTTCTACCATATTCAGCGCGCTGCCAATGGTTTCCTCCAGCGTCAGCCACTCTTTACGGGCGATAAAACCACCGGACTGAATGCGAGCCATATCGAGAAGGTTATTCACCAGGCGAGTGGTGTTCAACACCTGCTGGCGGATCTCATTGGCCTGGGGGGCGTGTGGCGATCCGGCCGCCGCCAGATCTAGCGTCAGGATCTCCGCCTGGCCAAATAATACGGTGAGGGGGGTGCGCAGATCGTGAGACAAAGCTGCCAGCAACGCATTGCGGATCCCTTCGCGTTCCGAGGCCAGCCGTGCCTGCTCTTCACGGGTCGTAAGGTTCAGGCGCTCAAGGGCGGTCGCCAGCAGCAGGGCAACGGTTTCCAGTAGCCGCTGTTGCTCCGGAACCATTAATTGGCGCAGATTTTCTGGCTCGACAATCAGCAATCCGGTGGTCTGCCCACCGGTGCGTAGCGGCACCATCTGCCAGGGAACGCCGGGCAGAGTATCGGTGCCCGCACCAGAGGGTTTACCGTGGGTAAAGCTCCAGCGGGCGATAGCCTCATCCCAGCCACTGAGTGAACTGTCATTATTAAGTGGAAGCAGTTCTCCGCTGGCATTTGGGGCCAGCAATTGGCAGCGCGCCCGCAGAGCCTGACCAGAGAATTCTTCACAGGCAACGGCGATTTCAGCAGGAGTGCGAGTCCGGGCAAGTGAACGGGCTAGCTCATAGAGATAGTGGGTGCGCCGTTCGCGGTAGCGGGCAACCCGTGCCTGATAGCGCATTCCGGCGGTAAGGTTACCGATGGTTAATCCTACTACCAGCATTACGCCAAAAGTCAGTACGTATTGGGCATCAGAAACGGCCAGGGTACCACGCGGATTGATAAAAAATAGATCAAAGCTGACGACGTTAAGTACTGCCGCCAGCGCTGCCGGGCCGCGCCCGTAGCGTAAAGCAATGACCACGACGCCTGCCAGGTAGAGCATCACCAGGTTTGCGGTATCAAACCCGGCCAGCCACTGGCTGGCGATTAAAGTGATGAGCGTACACAAAATAATTGCGACTATGGCTCCGCGCCACTGGCTGCGCCAGCGGCCTCCTAACCTGGCTCGATAATCTCCGGCGGGTTGAGGGGCTACGTCCCGCTCCTCAATAGATATCACCATAACGTCGAGATCGGGGGCGAGGGCGACCAGGCGGTCAACAAATCCGGCCCGCCAGCTCAGAGTGCGGCGCTGGCGGCGACCGGTAATAATTTTTCCAAGGTTATGTTCCCGGGCGTAGCGTACGATAGCCTGCGGTTCGTTGTTGTCGGCAAGAGTCGTGGTAGTCGCTCCCAGCTCTTGGGCCAGGTGCAAAGCACGCAGAATTTTGCGGCGATCTGCTTCGGCCAGCCGGTGCAGCCGCGGTGTTTCAACATAAACGGCGTGCCACTCGGAGCCGAGCCTGGCTGCCAGACGTGCGGCGCTGCGCACCAGTTTTTCATTACCATCACCCTGACCGATACAGAGCAAAATTGCGTCGCGGGTGTGCCAGACACGCTCTTCACCAAACCGGTCGCGCCAGGCCCGCATTTGGGAATCGACCCGGTCGGCGGTGCGACGAAGCGCCAGCTCGCGTAAGGCTATCAAATTCCCCTTACGGAAAAAGTTTTCGATGGCGCGTTCGGCCTGGCCTGCAAGATAGACTTTGCCTTCTTTGAGGCGTTGACGCAGATCGTCGACCGGCAGATCCACCAGCACTATTTCACTGGCTGAGTCGAAAAAAGGATCGGGAACAGTCTCCCGCACCTGAATACCGGTTACGCCGCCAACTACATCGTTGAGGCTCTCCAGATGCTGCACGTTTACAGTGGTAAAAACGTCGATCCCGGCATTCAGTAACTCTTCAATATCCTGCCAGCGTCTGGGATGACGCGCGCCGCCGGGATTACTGCACGCCAGCTCATCAACCAGAATCAGAGCCGGGTGACGCGCTAGGGCAGCATCCAGATCGAAACCATCAATCGTGCGTCCCTGGTGGTTAAACCTGCGTGCTGCCAGCCGGGGAAGGCCTTCGGTTAAAGCGGCAGTTTCGTCCCGACCATGTGTCTCAATGACGCCCAATATTACATCTAACCCCTGGGCATGCAGACGCTGCGCCTCCTGCAACATGGCATAGGTTTTCCCCACGCCCGCACAGGCACCAAAAAAGATTTTCAGCTTGCCGCGTGAGCTTCCTTCCTCAGCGGCCAGCAGTTTATCCGGGTCAGGGCGCAGCGGTTCATCGGTCATCAATTTTCCTTAGCATGACTGGTGGGCGACAGGCCGTTAAGTGCCTGATTTAACGTTATCACATTCACCACCGGTTGCCCGATAAATCCTGGGAATGGGCGCTCCGTGTGGCGTTTAATCAAGTTATCTATCACTCGGATATTCACTCCCCGCGCACTGGCAATGCGCGGCGCCTGCCACAACGCCGCTTCTGGCGTCAGGTTTGGGTCAACTCCACTACCCGATGCGGTAAGTAATTCTACCGGAATAGGCGCTGACGCCTGTGGGTTCTCTTTTCTTAGCGCGGCGGCACGGTCGGCGACTTGCTTATCCAGTGCCGGATTGCTCACCGCCAGATTACTGCCGCCAGATAGCGCCGGGTTCCAGCTATGGTCTCCGCTTGCCGAGGGGCGTGGCTGGAAAAATTCAGGCCCGCTGACGGCCTGAGCGATTAATACCGATGCCGCTGGCTGCTGATGCTGATATATCAGCGAGCCGCTGGCCTGCCAGGGGAAAAACCACTGTCCAAGTGCAGTAACCAGCAGCGGGTATAGTCCTCCGGTAATCAAGGTTAGCAGTAGCAATAAAGTAAAAGCAGGGCGTAAATGCGTCATATGCAGTACCTCTTAAACCAGGCCGAGGGCGGTGAGCAGCAGGTCGATAATTTTGATGCCAATAAAAGGCACCACCAGGCCACCGAGCCCATAAATCCACAGGTTACGGCGTAGCATGGCCGCTGCGCTGAGCGGTCGGTAACTCACGCCTTTAAGCGCTAGCGGAATGAGAAAGACGATAATCAGCGCATTAAAAATCACCGCGCTCATAATGGCGGAATCAGGCGAATGTAAGTGCATGATGTTCAGCGCGTTGAGCTGTGGCCAGGTAGCGGCGAATGCGGCCGGGATAATGGCAAAATATTTGGCTACGTCATTGGCGATACTGAATGTGGTCAGTGACCCACGAGTCATCAGCATCTGTTTACCAATATGAACTACCTCAATGAGTTTGGTTGGGTTGGAGTCCAGGTCGACCATATTCCCAGCCTCTTTAGCCGCCTGGGTACCGGAGTTCATGGCAACAGCCACATCGGCCTGCGCCAGAGCTGGAGCGTCGTTGGTGCCATCGCCGGTCATCGCTACTAATTGCCCCTGAGACTGATACTGGCGAATGAGCGCTAGCTTGGCTTCTGGGGTGGCCTCAGCCAGAAAATCATCCACTCCGGCTTCGGCGGCGATAGCCGCAGCGGTCAGACGGTTATCGCCGGTTATCATGACCGTTTTGATTCCCATCTGGCGTAGCTGAGCAAATCGCTCTTTGATACCGCCTTTCACAATATCCTTCAGGGCAACAACGCCTAAAATTGCACCATCTTCAGCGACCACTAACGGGGTTCCACCATCGCGGGCGACCTCTTCAACCAGGCTATTAATCGCAGGCAGGAAACTGCCGCCGCTGGTTTCGATATAGCGTTTCAGGGCATCGGCTGAACCTTTGCGGATAGTTCGCCCATCAATGTTAATGCCACTCATACGTGTCTGGGCGGTAAAGGGCACAAAGGTTGCCTGGCTGGCTTGCAGGCTGCGCTCACGCAGGCCAAAACGCTGGCGGGCCAGAATCACGATGCTGCGTCCTTCCGGCGTTTCATCGGCCAGCGACGCCAGCTGGGCCGACTCGGCTAACCGGCGCTCTTCAATGCCGGGTGCGGGTAAGAATGCCGACGCCTGGCGGTTGCCAAGAGTGATGGTGCCGGTTTTATCGAGCAGTAGCACATCGATATCGCCAGCGGCTTCGACTGCGCGGCCGCTGGTCGCTATTACATTGGCACCCAGCATCCGGCTCATACCGGCCACGCCAATGGCCGATAGTAGTCCGCCGATAGTAGTGGGTATCAGGCAAACCAGCAGGGCGACCAGCACGGTAATACTGACCGTATGACCGGCCCAGGCGGAGAATGGCCACAGGGTGCTGGTGGCCGCCACAAACACAATCGTCAGTGCGACCAGCAGCACGGTCAGCGCTATTTCATTTGGCGTTTTGCGCCGTTGAGCGCCTTCAACCATGGCTACCATGCGGTCAAGAAAGGTTTCGCCGGGATTCACGCTACACCTAATTACCAGCCAGTCGGAAAGAATACGTGTACCGCCGGTCACGGAGGCGAAATCACCGCCTGACTCGCGAATAACCGGGGCTGACTCACCGGTGATAGCACTTTCATCCACTGATGCGCCGCCTTCAATAACTTCGCCATCGCAGGGAATAATATCGCCAGCCTCCACTAACACTACGTCATCGCGGCGCAAATCTTCCGACGGAACGTGGTCAACCTGGGCGTCATGTCGCGGTTCACGGAGTTTACGGGCAAACGAGGTTTTTTGAATGCCTTTCAGGCTATTGGCCTGCGCCTTACTGCGTCCTTCGGCCAGTGCCTCGGCCAGGTTAGCAAACAGCACGGTAAACCATAACCACAGGCTGATGGCACCGCTAAACCAGGCACTACCGGCCAGGTGACCGGTAGCCATTAGCAGAGTCAGCAGCGTGGTGAGAATACTGCCCAGCCAGACAATAAACATTACCGGGTTGCGCCATTGCACTGCGGGGTTAAGTTTTACCAGCGCGTCTTTGGCCGCTTTGCCGAGCAGAGCGGCATCAAGTAAAGAAGAATTACGATTACGCATCGTCAGGTACCGCCTTACCGGGTTATCACTGCAAGATGTTCAGCCACCGGGCCAAGGGCCAGGGCCGGAATAAAGGTCAATGCGCCGACCAGCAATACGGTGCCAATCAGCAGTCCGATAAATAGCGGGCCGCAGGTAACCAGCGTTCCGCTGGATGCAGGCTGTGCACGTTTGACTACCAGAGAACCGGCAATGGCCAGTACCGGAGCAATCACGGCGAAGCGGCCCACTGCCATACAAAATGACAGCAGCAGATTCCAGAAGGGGGTATTGGCACTCAGTCCTGCGAAGGCGCTGCCGTTGTTATTTGCCGCAGAGGAGAGGGCATATAACACCTCACTAAAACCGTGTGGGCCGGGGTTGAAGATAGCGGCGCGACCGGCATCAGTCAGAAGGGCCAGGGCACTACCAAATAGCACCAGCAGTGGCGTGATTAGGATTGCCAGTGCGGTGAATTTCATTTCCCGCACCTCAATTTTTTTGCCCAGATATTCCGGGCTGCGGCCAATCATTAGCCCGGCGATAAATACAGCGAGTAGAACAAATAACAACATGCCGTATAGACCGGAGCCGACGCCACCGAAAATAACCTCACCTATCTGGATAAGCCACATCGGGATCATTCCGCCAAGAGCGGTAAAAGAGTCGTGCATCGCGTTGACTGCCCCGCAGGATGCTGCGGTGGTGACAACGGCATACAGACTGCTGGCCAGTATTCCAAAGCGTACCTCTTTACCTTCCATATTGAGGGTTCCATCAGCTCCCAGCGCTGCCAGATGCGGATTGCCCTGAACCTCGGCCCACATAACCAGACCCGCGCACACCACGAAAATAATGGACATCGCCCATAGCAATGCATGGCCCTGACGTCTGTCGCGGCAAACATCTCCGAAGGTAAAGCCAAGCGCGGCGGGAATAACCAGTATTGCCAGCATCTGCACCAGGTTGCTCAGTGCCGTTGGGTTTTCAAACGGGTGGGCCGAGTTAGCATTGAAAAAGCCGCCGCCGTTAGTCCCGATGAGTTTTATGGCTTCCTGACTGGCCACTGGTCCCAAAGGGAGCCATTGGCTATGGCCGGCTTCCTGGGCGAGATTAACGCCGGGTAACCAGGTTTGTGGCACACCCTGCCAGATAAAAAACAGGGCGAGGATGATAGAAAGCGGTAGCAACAGCCACAGAGTAATGCGCAATAGATCGCGCCAGGCATTGCCAAGCGTGTCTGATGCCTGACGGCTCAGAGCACGGATAAAAGCGAAGGCTACGGCAATGCCAGTGGCGGCCGACAGGAAGTTTTGCACGGTTAATCCCACGGCCTGGCTGAAGTTAGACAGGGTGCTTTCTCCGGCATAAGCCTGCCAGTTGGTATTGGTAACAAAGCTAATCGCCGTATTTAGCGCCAGATCCCAGCTCAACCCCGGTAGATGATGCGGATTGAGCGGTAAGAAACCTTGAGCGGACAGTACCAGAAACAGCGCTACGCCCCCCAGGGCGTTAAATAGCAGAATAGCCAGCAGGTAGCTTATCCAGTTCATCTCACCGCTATTGACACCGGAGCACCGTAATACGGCATTCTCAAATTCCCCGATAGCGGGCAGGGGACGATCGTCAAGCAGCCGGGCGATATACCTCCCCAGTGGGCGAGCCAGAATAAATAGCACCAGCAAAAAACTAGCGATTAATAGTACCGCGGTGGCTAGCATCAGAACGCCTCCGCATTGATCAGGGCGTAGATGAGATAGCCCAATATAAGCAGTACCAATACGATACCGGCCAAAATACCTGCACTCACGATAGCCTCCAGGCAACTCGTTGGGATTAGGTTGAGCGTAGGTTTTGAGGCGCAAAGTTATTGCAAAATTCGCAGGGTGGGGCGTAAAGAAAATATAAAAATCGCGTAATAAGCCATGAATTAACTAATGGTTAGTTTTAATTTAACCATTTTGTAACTTTATTACCGCTCAAAAGGCGATAAAGTGAACTTTTTTTGCGATTAAGTGGTCGGATGAGTAGTAAAATTTCATCAATCCGGATATCATCTCTCTCAGATGACAAGTTCTAATTTTCCGGCCTGTGTTGCCGGTCACAAAAAAGGGGGGAGTGATGTCCTTGTATAAAGACTATCCAGCATATCAGGTTTTGTTACGTCGCACGTTCGCCGTTGTGGCCGGTGTTTTGGCCCTGCCGGTGATGCTTTTCTGGAAAGATCGTGCACGTTTTTATAGCTATCTGCATCGTGTATGGTCGAAAACCAGCGATAAACCGGTATGGATGGATCAGGCTGAACAGGCCGCGCACGACTTTTATTAAGCCGGGCTTCGCGAAGAGAAACCGCCGTTGCATTATGCCGGCGGTTTTTTTTCGTCTTATTCTCCCCAGAAAGCCGTGGGTCACTGGCTACACTTAGCGGTATAACCGCAGGAGCCAGATATGAGTGACAAAATACCGGTAGGAATTAGCAGCTGTTTATTGGGGGAGCCGGTACGTTTTGATGGCGGGCATAAACGTTTCACTTTTGCGCTAGAAGCCCTGACGCCATGGGTGCGGTTCGAGCCTGTCTGCCCTGAGATGGCAATTGGTCTGCCGGTGCCGCGCCCGGCGTTACGTCTGGTCAAACAGCCTCAGGGGGAGCCCGCTCTGCGGTATAGCAACGGCAGCCCTGGTGATTTAACGGAGTCAATGCGGGAGTTTTCTTCTCGAAAAATCGCCGGGCTTGGACATCTGTGTGGCTATATCGTGTGTGCGAAATCGCCGAGCTGCGGTATGGAACGGGTTCGGGTTTATGAGCCAGATGGTAAAAATAATCGGAAGTCAGGTCGTGGGTTATTTTGCAGTGAATTAATGCGCCAGATGCCATGGTTGCCGGTGGAAGAGGATGGTCGTATGGCCGATCCGGTTATTAGGGAAAATTTTGTCGCCCGTATTTTTGCACTGCATGAGTTAAATCAATTGGTGGAACAGGGACTGAGCCGTCATTCGCTGGTGGCATTTCACAGCCGCTATAAACTTTTGCTGCTGGCGCATTCCCAGCCGCGCTATCGGGAGTTGGGGCGTTTTGTCGCTTCGTTAAATAGTTGCGATGACTTGAACGCTTTTTTTATGGAGTATCGTCAGCGTTTAATGGACCTGCTTTCTTGTAAGGCTACCCGCCGCAATCACACTAATGTCTTAATGCATATTCAGGGATATTTCCGCAATCAGCTTAGTTCCAGGCAGCGCCAGGAACTTGCCGACCTGATTGACGCCTACCGTCGTGGCGTTCAGCCGCTGCTTGCTCCGATTACTCTGCTAAAACACTATCTGGCTGAGTATCCGAGCGAGTATTTACAGCAGCAGCGTTATTTTGATCCCTGGCCCGCCGGGCTGGCGCTGCGTTATGGCTCTTAATCGGGAATTTCTATGACTACCCATCTGGTATGGTTTCGCCACGATTTGCGTATCCACGATAATCCGGCGCTGGCCGCCGCATGTCGCGATAAAAATGCCCGGGTTATCGGACTGTTTGTCGCAACCCCCGGCCAGTGGCATCAGCATGATATGTCGCCGCGTCAGGCATGGTATCTATGGCGGCATGTCGAGGATTTACGATGCAGCCTGGCCCAAAAAGGAATTGAATTGCAGGTAAGTGAAGTTACGGATTTTGATGCCAGCATCCATTTCCTTGGTGATTTTTGCCGGAAAAACAAAGTCGCCGCATTGTTTTACAACTATCAGTATCCGGTTAATGAGCGTAAAAGAGATGCCGGGGTCGAGCGGTTGTTGACGCAGCAGGGCGTCGTTTGTCAGGGGTTTGATGCGAGCGTGATTTTGCCACCAGGAAGCATTACGACTCAGGACGGCGGCATGTATCGGGTCTTCACTCCCTATAGTAAAGCCTGTGTACGCAGGCTGACTGAGGGAGTACCTGAATGTATACCTGCACCGGCCCCCCGCGCTGAATCCACATCGAGCGAATCAGTTAAGCCTTTTGATTATCCGATGGAGCCTGTTGATGAGCATCGTTTTCCTGTTGGGGAAGCGCAGGCTCTGGCCCGGTTACGTCACTTCTGCCGCCAGCAGGCGGCAGATTACCCCAAATTGCGTGATATCCCGGCTGAAGATGGCACCAGCCTGCTTTCGGCATGGCTGGCCATTGGCGTGTTATCCCCACGGCAATGTTTACAACGATTGCTGGCAGAGCATCCGGATGCGCTGGCTGGAGAAACCGGCTGGACATGGCTAAACGAGTTATTATGGCGTGATTTTTATTGTCACCTGATGGTGGCATGGCCAAAACTATGTCGCTATCAGCCGTTTCAGGCGTGGACGCAGGACGTAGCCTGGCGTACGGATAGTGAGGCGTTTTCGCTATGGCAGCAGGGGAAAACGGGTTTTCCAATAGTCGATGCAGCTATGCGCCAGCTCAATGAAACTGGCTGGATGCATAATCGGCTGAGGATGATTTGCGCCAGCTTTCTGACTAAAGATTTGCTTATCGACTGGCGACAAGGGGAGCGTTATTTTATGCGCCAGCTGGTGGATGGCGACCTGGCCTCTAATAACGGCGGCTGGCAATGGGCTGCATCAACCGGAACCGATGCGGCACCTTACTTTCGAATTTTTAACCCGACCGCACAGGGTAAAAAGTTTGATCCTAAAGGGGCGTTTATCCGGCGGTGGTTGCCGGAGCTTACTGATATTCCGGATAATGCCATTCACGAGCCCTGGAAGTGGGCCGAGAAAACTGACCAAAATATTGGATATCCCCAACCTTGTGTTGATCATCAGCAGGCCCGGCGGGCCACTCTGGATGCCTGGGAGAAAGCTAAAAAAAGGAGTCGCAAATGAAAAATTACGAGCTGGAAACCCTGATTAATTTGAAGCTCAACGCTGAAAGCTTTAAAGACTATGGGCCAAACGGCCTGCAGGTTGAGGGTAAAGAGTCGATTAAAAAGGTCGTTACCGGTGTCACCGCCAGCCAGGCGCTGCTGGATGAGGCCGTGCGGCTTAATGCTGATGCGGTCATCGTGCATCACGGCTACTTCTGGAAAAATGAATCCCCGGTTATTAAGGGTATGAAACGCCGTCGCCTGAAAACGCTGCTGGCGAACGATATAAACCTTTTTGGCTGGCATTTACCGCTGGATGCGCATCCACAACTGGGCAATAACGCGCAGCTCGGCGCGCTGTTAGGTATCGAAACCAAAGGTGAAATTGCTCCGCTGGTGCTATGGGGAGAACTTAATATGCCTGTTCCTGGACTTGAGCTGGCTTCATGGATTGGAGCGCGCCTGGGGCGCGATCCGCTATGGTGTGGCGATACCGGGCCTGAGAAGGTTAAAAAAGTTGCCTGGTGTACCGGTGGCGGTCAGAGCTTTATCGATGATGCCGCCCGTTTTGGCGTAGATGCTTTCATTACCGGCGAAGTTTCTGAACAAACAATTCATTCTGCTCGTGAGCAGGGGCTGCATTTTTATGCGGCAGGTCATCATGCGACCGAGCGCGGCGGTATTCGCGCATTGAGCGACTGGCTGAATAGCGAAACTGATTTAGACGTTACTTTTATTGATATTCCCAATCCTGCCTGATTAAGGGGGGCATTTTGCAACGTGTGCGCTGTTATTTGTTAGGTGAGCGGGCGGCGGTTTTAGAGGTGGAGCCGCCGTTGACGCTTGCCAGTCAGCAAAGGATCTGGGGACTGGCCCGCAGGCTGGCAAAGGTACCAGAAGTGGTGGAAGCGATACCGGGTATGAATAATATTACGGTTATCCTGGCCGATCCTCAGGCAATGGCTTATGAAGCATTAGATCGTTTGCAGCGCTGGTGGGAGGAGAGCGAAACGGTGGATGCCGAGTGCCACCGTATTGAGATCCCTGTTGTCTATGGCGGGGAAGGGGGGCCGGATCTTCAGGAGGTCGCCCGCCTGACCGATATGACAGAGAAACAGGTGGTTGAGTTACATGCCTCGGTGAATTACACGGTCTATTTCCTGGGTTTTCAGCCCGGATTCCCTTATCTGGGAGGATTACCTGAAGCGCTACAGGTCCCACGGCGCACTGACCCGAGACTGCGGGTAACGGCGGGAACGGTTGGGATTGGCGGCGGGCAGACCGGAATTTATCCGCTGGAAACCCCTGGCGGCTGGCAGCTTATTGGCCGCACGGCGCTGTGCTTATTCGACCCATCTCGCCCGTCTCCCGCACTACTTGCACCCGGAGATTGTGTGCGTTTTGTCCCGCAGCGGGAGGGAGTATGTTAAAGATTATTCGCGCCGGGCTGCAAAGCAGCGTACAGGACGCAGGGCGCATTGGTTTTCGGCATATTGGCGTCAGCCGGGGAGGCGCTTTAGATCTTCCAGCGCTACGGATTGGCAATTTGTTAGTAGGAAACACCCAGGGCGAAGCGGCGCTGGAGATAGTGCTGGGGCAGTTCACTCTCGAGTTTGAATCCGACACCTGGTTTGCGCTCACCGGTGCCGGAAGCCATGCTGAGCTGGATGGTTCTCCGGTTTGGACTGGCTGGCGTTTACTGGCTCGCGCCGGACAGCGCCTGACCCTGGGGGTTCCACAGCGCGGAATGCGTAGTTACCTGGCGGTGGCTGGCGGAATTGATGTTCCTGAGGTCATGGGTTCAAAAAGTACTCACTTCGTTGGCGGATTCGGTGGTTATGCCGGGCGTAAGCTGGCCGATGGCGATCGTCTGAAAGTTGGGGTTGAGCGGAAGGAATTTACCCAGCCTCAGGGGGTACGTCAGTTGCTGTGGGGTAACCGAATACGCGCGATTCCCGGCCCGGAATATCACCAGTTTAGCGCGGCCTCCCGCGAGAACTTTTGGCGTCAGCCGTGGCATTTGAGCACCGAGAGCGATCGCATGGGTTATCGTCTGCATGGCCAGCCTCTTGAGCGGCAGGAGACCAGAGAGCTTTATTCTCACGGGCTGATGCCAGGCGTGATTCAGGTTCCCCATAACGGCCTGCCGATTGTGCTAATGAATGATGCGCAAACTACCGGTGGATATCCGCGAATTGCCACCATTATTGAGGCCGATCGCTACCATTTGGCACAGATGCGCTTAGGTGAACCGATACATTTTGTACAATGTAGCGTTGACGAAGCGTTAGCCGCCGATAACGAACATCAGCTCTATTTTTCTCAGTTAGCCTGGCAACTGGAACATCAGTCGGCGCGGTAAGATTCAGGGAGTATTTATGCCAGAAGGCCCAGAAATACGACGGGCAGCAGACAGCCTGGAGGCGGCTATTTGCGGCAAGCCGTTAACCAAAGTCTGGTTTGCGTTTGCCGAATTGGAACGACGCGCTGGAGAGCTAGTCGGGCAGCGGATTGTGCGGATTGAAACTCGTGGAAAGGCGCTGTTGAGCCACTTCTCCGGTGGCTTGACGCTTTATAGTCACAACCAGTTATATGGCGTATGGCGGGTTGCCGCACCGGGTTCCGCGCCTGATACAAAACGGAGCCTGCGGGTGCGGCTAGAGTGTGCTGACAACGCGATACTGCTTTACAGCGCTTCGGATATTGAACTGCTGGATGCCGGACAGCTGGCTACTCAGCCGTTTTTACAGCGCATAGGCCCGGATGTTTTAAATTATCAGCTTAGCGTTGAAGAGGTGAGGGCGCGGTTGCTTAGCCCTCGTTTTCGCGGTCGGGCGCTGGGTAGTTTGCTATTGGATCAGAGTTTTTTAGCTGGTTTAGGGAATTATCTGCGGGCGGAAATTCTGTGGGAGGCCCGGCTGCGGCCAACTCAGCGTGCTTGCGAACTATCTGAGGCCGAGCTGGATAGTCTGGCCAGCGCCTGTCTCACTATCGCCCGCTTGTCCTATGAGACCCGCGGTCAGGTGGATGAAAACCGGCATCATGGAGCGTTGTTTAGTTTTCAGGTATTTCATCGGGAAGGGCAGGCATGTCCGCGCTGTGGGCATCTGATAGCGCGCGGTATGTCCAACTCGCGGCCATTTTATTGGTGCCCGGAGTGCCAGAAATTAAGTCCATAGCCAGATTTGCACTAATAAAAAACGCGCCTCAGGGCGCGTTTTTTGTAGGTTTAAACCGCCGGCTTTAGCGGTCGGTTTTACCTATTGATAATTATTTATGCTCGAGATCGCTTTCAAAAGCGCGCTCGGTATAGCCGGTATACAGCTGGCGCGGACGGGCAATTTTAATACCGTCGTCATGCATTTCATTCCAGTGTGCAATCCAGCCTACGGTGCGAGCCATAGCGAAGATAACGGTAAACATGGAAGTTGGAATACCCATCGCTTTCAGGATGATACCTGAGTAGAAGTCCACGTTCGGGTAGAGTTTGCGCTCAATGAAGTACGGATCGTTCAGCGCGATGTGTTCCAGTTCCATTGCCACTTCCAGCAGGTCATCTTTCATACCCAGCTCGTTCAACACTTCATGGCAAGTTTCACGCATTACGGTAGCGCGCGGATCGTAATTTTTGTATACGCGGTGGCCAAAGCCCATCAGGCGGAAAGAGTCGTTTTTATCCTTAGCACGACGCAGGAACTCAGGAATGTGCTCCACAGAGTTAATTTCTTCCAGCATCTTCAGGCAGGCTTCGTTGGCGCCGCCGTGAGCCGGCCCCCACAGAGATGCCAGCCCTGCGGCGATACAGGCAAACGGGTTAGCGCCAGAAGAGCCAGCGGTACGCACGGTTGAGGTGGACGCATTTTGTTCGTGGTCAGCATGCAGGATAAGGATCCTGTCCATAGCGCGTTCCAGCACAGGGTTAACCTTGTACTCTTCGCATGGGGTCGCAAACATCATATGCAGGAAGTTACCGGCATAAGAGAGGTTGTTTTGCGGATAAACGAATGGCTGGCCCTGAGAATATTTGTAGCACATGGCGGCAACTGTCGGCATTTTTGACAGCAGACGGAAAGCGGTGATTTCGCGGTGACGCGGGTTATTCACGTCCAGAGAATCATGATAGAACGCTGCCAGTGCGCCGGTTACACCGCACATAACCGCCATCGGATGGGAATCGCGACGGAAGCCGTGGAACAGACGGGTAATCTGCTCGTGAATCATGGTGTGACGGGTAACGGTCGTTTTGAATTCGTCGTACTGTTCCTGAGTTGGCTTCTCGCCATACAGCAGGATGTAGGCAACTTCCAGATAGGTGGAGTTGGTTGCCAGCTGGTCGATAGGGAAGCCGCGATGCAGCAGGATACCCTCATCACCATCAATAAAAGTAATTTTAGATTCGCAGGAAGCCGTAGAGGTAAAACCAGGATCGAAAGTGAAGACGCCATTTGAGCCTAAAGTGCGGACATCGATAACATCCTGACCCAGCGTGCCTTCGAGTACATCGAGTTCAACAGACCCATCCTTACCGGATAGAGTCACTTTCTTATTTGCCATTTAAGGTCTCCTTAGCGCCTTATTACCTGACAGACGCAACCTTCGATTCACAATCACCATAAATAACAAATGTTGCCGAATTGTAGTATGGCGCGCTGCTCTGCTGCAGAGGAGAAAACCAGGGTACAGAGCGTAAGGCGACGTGTAGGCAACACGTTTTCTTAGTGAAAACATTGAAAATCAATAAGTTAACAATCTGCATTGGGGAATTCTTATACCACTATTACCGGTACAAGTGGTCAGGGTCAAGCCCTGCTATGTTACATAACTTATTTTCAGGTGAAAGATTTGCCCTATAACTTTTAATAACTATAAGGACTTTATGCCGAGAGTTGTAACAATAATGTTTAAGTTTTGTCAAATCATATGATTAAAATTTAATAAAATGTTGTTATCGTGATGCTTGTCACTGTTTCAAGCAAAAATGGCCAAACTATTTGTGGGTTAATTGTAATGATATTGTGAACGGCCTATACTGCCGCCAGGTCTCCGGAACACCCTGCACCAGGAGCCACCCAGCGTAGTAACCCGTCATTTCGAGCAACTGGACGCAGCTGTTTTTTCATGACGCAGAGTTATAGAAACTAACGCTGTCTGACCCGCCTGCAGATCCGGAGGAAGGAAACAATAAGAACAGCATGTGGGCAAAACCGTGAAAAAACAAAGACCTGTTAACCTGGATCTCGGTACGATCCGGTTCCCTATAACGGCTATCGCGTCCATTCTCCATCGCGTGTCTGGTGTCATTACCTTTGTGGCAGTAGGCATTTTGCTTTGGTTACTGGGGCTGTCGCTCTCCTCGGAAGAAGGTTTTCTGGTGGCATCATCCATCATGGATAGCTTCATTGTTAAATTCATCATGTGGGGCATCCTGACTGCCCTGGCGTACCACGTTGTTGTTGGTATTCGCCATCTGCTGATGGATTTTGGCTACCTGGAAGAGAGTCTGGCAGTAGGTAAAAGCTCTGCAATGGCCTCCTTTGTCATTACTGTCGTGCTTTCAATTCTCGCAGGAGTTCTCGTATGGTAAGCAACGCCTCAGCTCTTGGCCGTAACGGGATACACGATTTCGTACTGGTCCGTGCGACCGCTATCGTTATCACCCTGTACATCATCTATATGGTTGGCTTTGTCGCTACCAGCGGTACCCTAACCTGGGAAACCTGGACTGGGTTTTTCGCCTCTGCTTTCACCAAAGTATTCACCCTGCTGGCTCTGGTTTCGATTTTGATCCATGCCTGGATTGGCATGTGGCAGGTGTTGACCGACTACGTTAAACCACTCGCAGTACGCATGATTTTGCAGCTGGTCATCGTTGTTGCTTTGCTGGTTTACGTCATTTATGGATTCGTCGTCGTGTGGGGTGTGTAATGAATTTGCCAGTCAGAGAATTTGATGCCGTTGTAATTGGTGCCGGTGGTGCAGGTATGCGCGCGGCGCTGCAGATTTCCCAGAGCGGCCAGAGTTGTGCGCTGCTCTCTAAAGTATTCCCAACCCGTTCCCATACCGTATCTGCGCAGGGTGGTATCACCGTTGCGCTCGGTAATACCCATGAAGATAACTGGGAATGGCATATGTACGATACGGTAAAAGGCTCCGACTATATCGGTGACCAGGATGCCATCGAATATATGTGTAAAACCGGTCCGGAAGCGATTCTGGAGCTGGACCATATGGGGCTGCCATTCTCTCGTCTCGACAATGGCACCATTTATCAACGTCCGTTTGGTGGTCAGTCGAAAAACTTCGGCGGCGAGCAGGCGGCACGTACTGCGGCGGCAGCTGACCGTACTGGTCACGCACTGCTGCATACTCTCTATCAGCAGAACCTGAAGAACCACACCACCATCTTCTCCGAGTGGTATGCGCTGGATCTGGTGAAAAACGCCGATGGTGCAATCGTAGGTTGTACCGCACTGTGCATTGAAACCGGTGAAGTCGTCTACTTCAAAGCTCGTGCGACCGTGCTGGCAACCGGCGGTGCAGGCCGTATTTATCAGTCCACAACGAACGCGCATATCAACACCGGTGACGGCGTAGGTATGGCTATTCGTGCCGGTGTACCGGTACAGGACATGGAAATGTGGCAGTTCCACCCAACCGGTATCGCCGGGGCCGGGGTACTGGTTACCGAAGGCTGCCGTGGTGAAGGTGGTTACCTGCTGAATAAACACGGCGAGCGCTTTATGGAGCGTTATGCGCCAAACGCGAAAGATCTGGCGGGTCGCGATGTGGTAGCGCGCTCTATCATGATCGAAATCCGTGAAGGTCGCGGCTGTGACGGTCCATGGGGCCCGCACGCTAAGCTGAAACTCGATCACCTGGGTAAAGAAGTCCTGGAGTCCCGTCTGCCGGGTATCCTGGAGCTGTCCCGCACTTTCGCCCACGTTGACCCGGTTAAAGAGCCGATTCCGGTTATCCCAACCTGCCATTACATGATGGGCGGTATTCCGACCAAAGTAACCGGCCAGGCGTTAACCGTGAACGAGAAAGGCGAAGATGTTGTTATTCCAGGGCTGTTTGCGGTGGGCGAAATCGCCTGCGTATCGGTTCATGGTGCTAACCGTCTGGGTGGCAACTCGCTGCTGGACCTGGTGGTCTTTGGCCGTGCGGTCGGTCTGCATCTGCAAGAGTCTATTGCTGAGCAGGGTGCACTGCGCGATGCCAGTGAGTCAGAAATTGAAGCCTCTCTGGAACGTCTTAACCGCTGGAATAATAACCGTAATGGCGAAGATCCGGTGGCCATCCGCAAAGCGCTGCAAGAATGTATGCAGCATAACTTCTCGGTATTCCGTGAAGGCGATGCCATGGCGAAAGGCCTTGAGCAGTTGAAAGCGATTCGCGAGCGTCTGAAAAATGCCCGTCTGGACGATACCTCCAGCGAGTTCAACACCCAGCGCGTTGAATGCCTGGAGCTGGATAACCTGATGGAAACCGCTTACGCCACCGCCGTTGCCGCTAACTTCCGTACTGAAAGCCGCGGTGCGCATAGCCGTTTCGACTTCCCAGACCGGGATGATGCAAACTGGCTGTGCCACACCTTGTACCAGCCGCAGACTGAATCCATGACTCGCCGTGAGGTTAACATGGAACCAAAACTGCGTCCGGCATTCCCGCCGAAAGTGCGTACTTATTAATAGCGGAGACAAGGTGATGAAACTCGAATTTTCAATTTATCGCTATAACCCGGATGTCGATAACGCTCCGCGGATGCAGGACTTCACCCTTGAGGTGGATGAAGGCCGCGACATGATGCTGCTGGATGCATTAATCGCGCTTAAGGAAAAAGACCCGACGCTCTCTTTCCGTCGCTCTTGCCGCGAAGGGGTTTGTGGCTCTGATGGCATGAACATGAACGGCAAAAATGGCCTGGCTTGTATCACGCCACTCTCGGCGCTGAGCGGAAATGGTCGCAAAATCGTCATTCGCCCATTACCGGGTTTACCGGTGGTGCGCGATCTGGTTGTCGACATGGGACAATTCTATGCTCAGTATGAGAAGATTAAGCCTTACTTACTGAATAATGGTCAAAATCCCCCGGCTCGTGAGCACCTGCAGTCGCCACAACAGCGTGAAAAGCTCGATGGATTGTATGAATGTATCCTTTGTGCCTGCTGTTCAACGTCCTGTCCGTCCTTCTGGTGGAACCCTGATAAGTTTATCGGCCCAGCGGGCCTGCTGGCGGCCTATCGCTTCCTTATTGATAGCCGCGATACCGAAACCAGCAGCCGTCTGGACGGTTTAAGCGATGCTTTCAGCGTATTCCGCTGCCATAGCATTATGAACTGCGTCAGTGTTTGTCCTAAAGGTCTGAACCCGACTAAGGCCATTGGCCACATTAAGTCGATGCTGCTGCAACGCAGCGCTTAAAAACTGCTGCCGGGAGTGTCGTGCTCCCGGCGTCAGGAAACCTTTAAAAACTGCCCGGGGAGTCATCCCATGTTAGGGCAAGGGGACTTAGCCTCAACAGGTGACAGTTTTTAAAGGTTCCTTCACGGGCGAAGGTTCGCTCGTAAACAAGGAACGCAGGTTACGCACACCCTGTGTGCGTTGTAGTTATCCACGGCGAAATAAGCATATAAATGCTTAAGGGATCACGATGCAGAACGGCGCGATGAAGCCCTGGCTGGACTCTTCCTGGCTGGCGGGCGCAAACCAGTCCTACATAGAGCAGCTCTATGAAGACTTCTTAACCGATCCTGACTCTGTTGACGCGCACTGGCGCGACCTGTTCGGACAGCTTCCGTCCACAGGTACCAGACCGGATCAATTCCACTCCAAAACACGTGATTATTTCCGTCGTCTGGCGAAGGATGCCTCACGTTATAACTCGGTTACCGACCCGGATAACGATGTCAAACAGGTTAAAGTCCTGCAGCTCATCAATGCTTATCGTTTTCGTGGTCATCAGCAGGCCAATCTTGACCCGCTTGGCCTGTGGAAACAGGATGCGGTACCAGACCTGGATCCTGCCTTTCATAATCTGACTGAAGCCGACTTCCAGGAAAGCTTTAACGTGGGGTCATTTGCCTCCGGCAAAGACACCATGCAACTTGGCGAACTGATTAATGCCCTGAAGCAGACTTACTGCGGGTCAATCGGCGCTGAATACATGCATATCACCAACACCGAAGAGAAACGCTGGATCCAGCAGCGTATTGAATCGGTAACTGGCCTGGCGAGCTTTAGCGTCGATGAGAAAAAACGCTTCTTGAGCGAACTCACCGCTGCTGAAGGCCTGGAGCGTTATCTCGGCGCTAAATTCCCTGGCGCCAAGCGCTTCTCCCTTGAAGGTGGTGATGCGCTGATTCCAATGCTTAAAGAGATGATTCGCCATGCCGGTAATAACGGCACGCGCGAAGTGGTGCTGGGTATGGCGCACCGCGGTCGTCTGAACGTACTGGTTAACGTACTGGGCAAAAAACCTCAGGACCTGTTTGACGAGTTTGCCGGTAAGCATAAAGAGCATTTGGGCACCGGCGATGTGAAATATCACATGGGCTTCTCCTCGGATATTGAAACCGATGGCGGCCTGGTTCACCTGGCGCTGGCGTTTAACCCGTCGCACCTGGAAATTGTTAGCCCGGTTGTTATCGGTTCGGTGCGTGCGCGTCTGGACCGACTGGATAACCCAAGCAGCACTATGGTTCTGCCTATCACCATTCACGGTGATGCCGCGGTAACCGGTCAGGGCGTGGTTCAGGAAACGCTGAACATGTCCAAGGCTCGCGGTTACGAAGTTGGCGGTACCGTACGCATCGTCATCAATAACCAGGTGGGCTTTACCACATCTAACCCACAGGATGCGCGCTCTACACCATATTGCACCGATATCGGTAAGATGGTGATGGCTCCGATTTTCCACGTTAATGCGGACGACCCAGAAGCCGTGGCTTTTGTTACCCGTCTGGCGCTGGATTATCGCAACACCTTTAAGCGTGATGTCTTTATCGACCTGGTGTGCTACCGCCGTCACGGCCATAACGAGGCCGATGAGCCGAGCGCAACCCAGCCGCTGATGTATCAGAAAATTAAAAAGCACCCGACGCCTCGCAAACTGTATGCCGACCGTCTGGAGCAAAACCAGGTGACCTCTTTAGAAGATGCAACCGAACTGGTGAACCTCTATCGCGATGCGCTGGATGCCGGTGAGTGTGTGGTGAAAGAGTGGCGCCCAATGAACATGCATTCGTTCACCTGGTCTCCGTATCTGAACCACGAGTGGGACGAAAGCTATCCGAACAAGGTTGAAATTAAACGCCTTCAGGAATTAGCTAACCGTATCAGCACGGTACCTGAGTCCATTGAAATGCAGTCGCGCGTTGCCAAAATCTACGGCGACCGCCAGCTGATGGCTAACGGCGAGAAGCCGTTTGACTGGGGTGGTGCTGAAAACCTGGCTTACGCGACTCTGGTTGATGACGGTATTTCGGTTCGTCTGTCCGGTGAAGACTCCGGTCGCGGTACCTTCTTCCATCGTCACGCGGTTATCCATAATCAGACCAATGGCTCGACCTACACCCCGCTGGCCCATGTACATAATTCCCAGGGCGAGTTCAAAGTGTGGGACTCGGTACTGTCTGAAGAAGCGGTTCTGGCCTTTGAATATGGTTACGCCACCGCTGAGCCGCGTACCCTGACTATCTGGGAAGCGCAGTTTGGTGACTTTGCCAACGGTGCCCAGGTTGTTATCGATCAGTTCATTAGCTCTGGCGAACAGAAATGGGGCCGGATGTGTGGCCTGGTCATGCTGCTGCCGCACGGCTATGAAGGGCAGGGTCCGGAGCACTCTTCGGCACGCCTGGAGCGTTATCTGCAACTTTGCGCTGAGCAGAATATGCAAGTATGCGTGCCGTCTACTCCAGCTCAGGTGTACCACATGCTGCGTCGCCAGGCGCTGCGCGGTATGCGCCGTCCGCTGGTGGTCATGTCGCCGAAATCTCTGCTGCGTCATCCGCTGGCTATTTCCAGCATGGATGAGCTGGCTAACGGCACCTTTATGCCGGCCATTGGCGAGATTGACGAGCTGGATCCGAAAGGCGTTAAGCGCGTCGTTCTGTGCTCAGGTAAGGTTTACTACGACCTGCTTGAACAGCGCCGTAAGAATGACCAGAAAGATGTGGCTATTGTCCGCATCGAACAGCTGTATCCATTCCCGCACCAGGCGGTGCAGGAAGCTCTGAAGCCGTTTGCCCACGTGCACGATTTTGTCTGGTGCCAGGAAGAGCCACTTAACCAGGGGGCCTGGTACTGCAGCCAGCATCACTTCAGAGATGTAATTCCATTTGGTTCCGCGTTGCGCTATGCGGGCCGCCCAGCCTCCGCTTCTCCGGCGGTGGGTTATATGTCCGTTCACCAGAAGCAACAGCAAGATCTGGTTAATGACGCGCTGAATGTCGATTAATTAAAGGATAAATAATGAGTAGCGTAGATATTCTTGTTCCTGACCTGCCTGAATCCGTCGCCGACGCCACCGTGGCTACCTGGCATAAAAAACCAGGCGATACGGTAACCCGCGACGAAGTACTGGTAGAAATTGAAACCGACAAAGTGGTACTGGAAGTACCGGCATCAGCGGACGGGGTTCTGGACGCAGTGCTGGAAGATGAAGGCGCCACTGTAACCTCTCGTCAGCTGTTAGGTCGTCTGGTTGAAGGCAATAGCGCGGGTAAAGCGACCAGCGCACCGGCTGACAAGCAGGAGTCCACTCCAGCTCAGCGTAAAACTGCCGATCTGGAAGAGCAGTCTAATGACGCGCTTAGCCCGGCGGTTCGTCGTCTTATCGCGGAGCACGGTCTGGATGCTAATGCTATCAAAGGCAGCGGCGTAGGCGGACGTATTACTCGTGAAGACGTAGAGAAACACGTTGCTAAAGCGGGCGATAAAGCGGCGAAAACCGCAGAGCAGGCGGCTCCTCAGCCACAGCTGGGTAACCGTTCTGAGAAGCGTGTGCCGATGACTCGTCTGCGTAAGCGTGTGGCCGAGCGTCTGCTGGAGGCTAAAAACTCCACCGCCATGCTGACGACCTTCAACGAAGTCAATATGAAGCCAATCATGGAACTGCGTAAGCAGTACGGTGAAGCGTTCGAGAAACGCCACGGTATCCGTCTGGGCTTTATGTCTTTCTACATTAAAGCCGTGGTTGAAGCTCTGAAACGCTTCCCGGAAGTGAATGCTTCCATCGACGGTGAAGATGTGGTTTACCACAACTATTTCGACGTCAGCATCGCGGTATCTACCCCGCGCGGTCTGGTAACGCCAGTACTGAAAGACGTTGATATGAGCGGTATGGCCGACATCGAAAAACGCATCAAGGAACTGGCGGTTAAAGGCCGTGATGGCAAGCTGACCGTAGAAGAACTGACCGGCGGTAACTTCACTATTACCAACGGTGGTGTGTTCGGCTCCCTGATGTCTACTCCAATCATCAACCCGCCGCAGAGCGCGATCCTTGGCATGCATGCCATCAAAGACCGCCCAATGGCAGTAGATGGCAAGGTTGAAATCCTGCCAATGATGTATCTGGCGCTGTCCTACGATCACCGTTTGATCGATGGTCGCGAGTCCGTAGGCTTCCTGGTCGCTATTAAAGAGATGCTGGAAGATCCGACTCGTCTGCTGCTGGACGTTTAGTTTTATAAGGGGAAGGGGGCCAAGACCCCCAACCTCCATCGCAATGGTCGCCCTTCGGGCGGCATTCCGTAGTCTGAGCGTGAAAACGCTTTATGCTTAATGGATAGAACACATGAACTTACACGAATATCAGGCCAAGCAGTTGTTTGCTCGGTATGGCTTACCGGCTCCAACCGGTTACGCCTGCACCACCCCGCGCGAAGCGGAAGAAGCAGCCTCCAAAATCGGCTCCGGCCCGTGGGTGGTAAAATGTCAGGTTCATGCCGGTGGCCGTGGTAAAGCGGGCGGTGTGAAGGTAGTTAAAAGCAAAGAAGATATCCGCGCTTTCGCCGAAAACTGGCTGGGCAAACGCCTGGTGACCTATCAAACGGATGCGAATGGTCAGCCGGTAAACCAGATCCTGGTTGAAGCGGCAACAGATATTGACAAGGAGCTGTACCTGGGCGCGGTTGTAGACCGTAGCTCTCGTCGTGTGGTCTTCATGGCCTCTACCGAAGGCGGCGTGGAAATTGAAAAAGTGGCGGAAGAAACCCCGCACCTGATCCACAAATGCGCGCTCGATCCGCTGACTGGCCCAATGCCATATCAGGGACGTGAACTGGCGTTTAAACTGGGTCTGGAAGGTAAGCAGATTCAGCAGTTCACCAAAATCTTCATGGGCCTCGCCACCATGTTCCTGGAGCGTGACCTGGCGCTGGTAGAAATTAACCCGCTGGTTATCACCACCCAGGGTGACCTGGTATGCCTGGACGGTAAATTGGGCGCTGATGGCAACGCACTGTTCCGCCAGTCTGAACTGCGTGAAATGCGCGATCAGTCTCAGGAAGATCCGCGTGAAGCACAGGCTGCACAGTGGGAGCTGAACTACGTAGCGCTGGATGGCAACATCGGTTGCATGGTTAACGGCGCAGGTCTGGCGATGGGCACTATGGACATCGTTAAACTGCACGGCGGCGCTCCGGCTAACTTCCTGGACGTTGGCGGCGGTGCAACCAAAGAGCGCGTAACAGAAGCGTTCAAAATCATCCTGTCTGATGAAAATGTGAAAGCCGTTCTGGTTAATATTTTCGGTGGGATTGTACGTTGTGACCTGATTGCTGACGGCATCATCGGCGCAGTTGCCGAAGTTGGCGTAAACGTTCCGGTAGTTGTTCGTCTGGAAGGTAACAATGCCGAACTGGGTGCCCAGAAACTGGCAGACAGCGGCCTGAATATTATTGCAGCAACCAGTTTGACCGATGCAGCGCAGCAGGTTGTCGCTGCTGTGGAGGGGAAATAATGTCTATTTTAATCGATAAAAACACCAAGGTAATTTGCCAGGGCTTCACCGGCAGCCAGGGTTCTTTCCACTCCGAGCAGGCAATTGCATACGGTACTCAGATGGTTGGCGGCGTGACTCCAGGTAAAGGTGGCACTACTCACCTTGGCCTGCCGGTGTTCAACACCGTGCGCGAAGCGGTAGAAGCGACTGGAGCTACTGCTTCTGTTATCTACGTACCGGCGCCATTCTGCAAAGACTCCATCCTGGAAGCCATCGATGCAGGTATCAAACTCATCATCACTATCACCGAAGGTATCCCGACTCTGGATATGCTGACTGTGAAGGTGAAACTGGATGAAGCTGGCGTGCGTATGATTGGGCCAAACTGCCCGGGCGTTATCACCCCAGGAGAGTGCAAAATCGGTATTATGCCAGGCCACATTCATAAGCCAGGCAAAGTCGGTATCGTTTCTCGCTCCGGTACTCTGACCTATGAAGCCGTTAAACAGACCACAGATTGCGGTCTTGGCCAGTCTACCTGTGTAGGTATCGGTGGTGACCCGATTCCTGGCTCCAACTTCATCGACATCCTGAAATTATTCCAGGAAGACCCGCAGACTGAAGCCATCGTTATGATTGGTGAAATCGGCGGTAGCGCGGAAGAAGAAGCGGCCGCGTACATTAAAGACCATGTGACTAAGCCAGTCGTGGGCTATATCGCAGGTGTGACTGCGCCGAAAGGTAAGCGTATGGGCCATGCTGGTGCCATCATTGCCGGCGGTAAAGGCACTGCAGACGAGAAGTTTGCTGCGCTGGAAGCTGCGGGCGTGAAAACTGTACGTAGCCTTGCGGATATCGGCAATGCACTGAAGCAAATTGTCGCCTGATAAGACGACAGTACGTTAACTATTCGACATGTTTTTGGCCACCCATCTGGGTGGCCTTTTTTTATGGGAAAAAGAATCCACAGGTTTAATTAGTTGCTGAAAATATTAACGAATAAATATGCCGGAGCAGGCATTTATTTGCCAAAAAACAATTGTGAATTAAATGTAAAACAATGCCACTCGTAAATGATAATTAGCGCCAGTTTTCCACTTATATATAACTAATGATAATCAATAATTGCGCGGTGAGGGCTATACGCATTTTTTGGAACCAGCCACGGTTTTTATTTCGCAGAAACTTACGCTATCTTGGATGCAAACCTTATTTATACATATTGTTAACACCGATATTTATTTTGAGCTTTAATTTAACAATATTAACAAATGGTGTCGTAGATCAATATTTGGTTTTTAATATAAATGAAGATAATCGTGAAAATTGATAAGGATCAATCTGGAACCGTTGCGAGGTTTTAGCTATAAATTGATCTCCGTCGGGAAACGCAAAAAACACTCGTTAATGCCTGTTTATTGTGTGGGTATTGCGAGTTAATATATGGCGTCATTGTTTTGTTTTTATTAACCGGATTGTAACCTTTGCCATGGATGTCATTTCTTTGTCAGAAAACTGCATCATAAGGGTTATGAGCTTTTGTATTGGGGAATGCGTAGTGGAGCACCGCCAGGTCTCCACGGTCGGAGCCTTCATGCGATGAGCAAGGAGTCAAGATGTTAGATATTGTCGAACTGTCGCGTTTACAGTTTGCCATGACCGCGATGTACCACTTTCTGTTTGTGCCGTTGACGCTAGGTATGGCGTTTCTTCTGGCAATTATGGAAACGGTTTACGTCCTGACAGGCAAACAGATTTACAAGGATATGACTAAGTTCTGGGGCAAGTTATTTGGTATTAACTTTGCGCTGGGCGTTGCTACCGGGCTGACCATGGAGTTTCAGTTTGGTACTAACTGGTCGTACTACTCTCACTATGTCGGTGATATCTTCGGAGCACCACTCGCTATTGAAGCCTTAATGGCTTTCTTCCTTGAGTCTACTTTTGTTGGTTTGTTCTTCTTTGGCTGGGACCGGCTGGGGAAAGTCCAGCATATGGCGGTTACCTGGCTGGTAGCTCTGGGTTCTAACCTTTCTGCGCTGTGGATTCTGGTGGCTAACGGATGGATGCAAAACCCGGTAGCGTCAGATTTCAATTTTGAAACCATGCGTATGGAAATGGTGAGCTTCGCGGAGCTGGTATTAAACCCGGTTGCTCAGGTTAAATTTGTTCATACCGTTGCCTCCGGTTATACCACCGGCGCGATGTTCGTCCTGGGTATTAGTGCCTGGTATATGCTTAAAGGCCGCGATCTGGCGTTTGCCAAACGCTCTTTTGCAATTGCCGCAAGCTTTGGTATGGCCGCCGTACTTTCCGTTATCGTTCTGGGTGACGAATCCGGTTATGAAATGGGTGACGTTCAGAAAACCAAGCTGGCTGCGATTGAAGCCGAATGGGAAACTCAACCGGCACCTGCGGCATTTACCTTATTCGGTATTCCGGACCAGGATAAACAGGAAAACCATCTCTCCATTCAGATCCCATATGCGCTGGGGATTATTGCCACTCGCTCCATTGATAAACCAGTGACTGGTTTGAAAGATCTTCTGACTGAGCATGAAGCGCGTATCCGTAACGGGATGACGGCTTACAAGCTTTTGGAAGAGTTGCGGGCAGGTTCAACCGATCCGGCGGTACGCACAGAGTTTGAAAGCGTTAAAAAGGATCTGGGCTATGGCTTGTTGCTGAAACGCTATACCGATGATGTTTCTAATGCCAGTGAGCAGCAGATTCAGATGGCGACTAAGGACTCCATCCCACGCGTTGCTCCGCTTTACTTCGCATTCCGTATCATGGTGCTGTGCGGCGTTCTGATGCTGCTGATTATTGGTGCCTCGTTCTGGACCGTGCTGCGTAACCGCATCGGTGATAAGAAATGGCTGCTGCGTGCCGCACTGTACGGGATTCCGCTGCCATGGATTGCCGTTGAAGCCGGTTGGTTCGTGGCGGAGTATGGCCGTCAGCCGTGGGCGATAGGGGAGGTGTTACCAACCGCTGTGGCTCACTCCACGCTGTCAGTGGGCGACCTGCTGTTCTCCATGATCCTGATTTGCGGTTTGTATACGTTGTTCCTGGTGGCTGAACTCTATCTGATGTTCAAATACGCTCGTCTTGGGCCAAGCAGTCTGAAAACGGGTCGTTATCATTTTGAATCATCGACCGTTAACAACCACGCCCATCAGGCCCAATAAGACAGGAGTCGCGAAATGATTGATTATGAAGTGCTTCGCTTTGCCTGGTGGATACTCATCGGCGTATTGTTAATTGGTTTCGCCGTGACTGACGGATTCGATATGGGGGTGGGCATGCTCAGCCGCATTATCGGTCGCACCGACGTTGAGCGGCGAGTGATGATTAACTCCATCGCCCCACACTGGGATGGAAACCAGGTCTGGTTAATTACCGCGGGCGGCGCGCTGTTTGCCGCCTGGCCAATGGTCTACGCTGCGGCATTCTCTGGATTTTATGTGGCGATGATTTTGGTTCTGGCCTCTTTATTCTTCCGCCCGGTTGGTTTCGACTACCGTTCGAAGATTGAAGATCCGCGCTGGCGTGGGATGTGGGACTGGGGCATCTTTATCGGTAGCTTCGTGCCACCGGTAGTGATTGGCGTAGCTTTCGGTAACCTGCTGCAGGGGGTTCCGTTTAACGTCGACCAGTATCTGCGTCTGGACTACACCGGCAACTTCTTCCAGCTTCTGAACCCGTTTGGACTGCTGGCCGGTATTATCAGCCTGACCATGTTCCTGGCTCAGGGCGGCACCTATCTGCAGATGCGTACCGTTGGTGAGCTGCAGCTGCGCGCCCGGGCTGTGACTCAGATTGCAACTCTCGTCATGATGGTGTGTTTTGTTCTGGCCGGGGTTTGGGTTGTCTATGGTATCGATGGTTACGTTCTGACATCGACGATGGATCACTATGCGGCCTCTAACCCGCTGCACAAAGAAGTAACTCGTGAAGCAGGGGCGTGGCTGGTTAACTTCCAGACTCATCCGGCTCTGTGGGCTATTCCTGCTCTGGGTGTCGTTCTGCCGCTGTTGACTGTGGTGACTTCTCGCGCTAACCGTGCGGGCTGGGCCTTCCTGTTCTCATCGCTGACTCAGGCATGCGTTATTCTGACTGCGGGCATCTCTATGTTCCCATTCATTATGCCGTCCAGTGAGATGATGAACGCCAGCCTGACCATGTGGGACGCGACCTCCAGCCACCTGACGCTGAATGTGATGACCTACGTTGCCATTATCTTTGTGCCGGTGGTTCTGCTGTATACCATCTGGTGTTACTGGAAAATGTTTGGTCGTATCACTAAGCAGCAGATCGAAAACAACAGCCACTCGCTGTATTAAGAAAGGAGCTTACTATGTGGTATTTCGCATGGATCTTAGGCACGCTGCTGGCTTGTGGGTTTGGCGTTGTTGCTGCATTAGCCATTGAGCAGGCAGAAGCGAACAAAGCCGCGAAAGAGGCAGAATGAATCGCATCATTACTTCAATGTATGCGTTTATGGACAAGAGCCCGTTACGGGCTCTTTCCCTTGTGATGGCGCTACTGGTTGCTGGCTGTATCTTTTGGGATCCTTCACGCTTCGCAGCAAAGACCAGTTCCCTGGAAATTTGGCATGGTTTGCTCATCATGTGGGCAGTCTGTGCCGGGGTTATTCATGGCGTTGGCTTTCGGCTGAGAAATGTACAATGGCAGGCGCTTTTCTGTCCGTTACTGGCACAAATTGTACTGGTCATCGGTTTGATGTTCTTTTTTTTAGAAAAGTGACGCCGTTCATAGAATTATGGGTCGTTGTCGGCCCATAAATATTTCCGTTCCCCTCCCTTCTACCCATTCCCAACCCTATCCAGCTTGCGTATAGTAGCTACGTTAATTTATTGGCATTACCGGGATGTAGGGTGAGCACAATGCTATTTCGCTGGCCTGTGCGGGTCTATTATGAAGATACCGACGCGGGTGGTGTGGTTTACCACGCCAGTTATGTCGCCTTTTATGAACGGGCGCGTACAGAGATGCTGCGCCACCACGATTTCAGCCAACAGGTTTTACTGGCTGAGCGCGTAGCGTTTGTCGTGCGCAGGATAACGCTCGAGTATCTGGCTCCGGCCAGGCTTGATGATATGCTCGAGATTCAAACGGAAATTTCATCTATGCGTCACACCTCTCTGGTGTTTAAGCAGAAGATTGTTAATGCAGAAGGCAAGGTACTGAACGAAGCTGAAGTCCTTATCGTATGCGTTGACCCACTCACCATGAAGCCTCGTGCGCTTCCTAAGTCTATTGTCGCGGAGTTCAAGCAGTGACTGACATGAATATCCTTGATTTGTTCCTGAAGGCGAGCCTTCTGGTCAAATTCATCATGTTGATTTTGATTGGTTTTTCTATTGCATCCTGGGCCATCATCATTCAGCGAACGCGTATCCTTAACAGCGCCAGCCGCGAAGCGGAAGCCTTTGAAGATAAATTCTGGTCGGGTATTGAATTATCCCGTTTGTACCAGGAAAGCCAGGGCCGCCGCGATAGCCTTGCGGGCAGCGAGCAGATTTTCTATGCCGGCTTTAAAGAGTTTGCGCGGCTGCACAGGGCTAATAGCCACGCTCCAGAAGCGATAGTGGAAGGGGCATCCCGTGCGATGCGTATTTCCATGAACCGTGAGCTGGAAAATCTTGAAAATCATATTCCTTTCCTCGGCACCGTAGGTTCCATCAGTCCATACATTGGTTTGTTTGGTACGGTGTGGGGCATCATGCACGCCTTCATCGCTTTGGGTGCCGTGAAGCAGGCCACTTTGCAGATGGTGGCTCCAGGGATTGCGGAGGCGCTTATCGCCACCGCCATTGGTCTTTTTGCCGCTATTCCTGCGGTAATGGCCTATAACCGTCTTAACCAGCGTGTTAACAAGCTGGAACTCAACTATGACAACTTCATGGAAGAGTTCACGGCGATTCTGCATCGTCAGGCTTTCAGCACCAGCGAGAGCAACAAGGGGTAAGCCATGGCCAGAACTCGTGGACGTGGCAGCCGCGGTCTGAAGTCAGAGATCAACATCGTACCGCTGCTGGACGTATTGTTGGTGCTGTTGCTGATCTTTATGGCAACGGCGCCTATCATCACTCAGAGCGTTGAGGTGGATTTACCGGATGCAATGGATTCGCAGAGCGTTAGCACTAGCGATGATCCTCCGGTAATCATCGAGGTTTCCGGCGTGGGTCAGTACAGCGTGGTGGTTGGAAAAGACCGCCTGGAGCAACTGCCTTCTGAGCAAGTTGCGGCTGAAGCACAGCGTCACCTCCAGGAAAATCCTAAGACGGTATTCCTGATTGGTGGTGCTAAAGAAGTGCCCTACGACGAAATTATTAAAGCGCTAAACCTGCTACATCAGGCCGGTGTTAAATCGGTAGGTTTGATGACTCAGCCTATCTGATTAACATCGTGAGATCCGGTGGATACAGGTGATGAGCAGGTGAACTGTTTTGGGAACCAAGAGTGTCAAAGGCAACCGAAGAAAACGATAAGCTGAAGCGCGCGATAATCATTTCAGCAGTGCTGCACGTGATACTGGTGGCAATACTGATTTGGAGCTCATTCAATGAGCACATCGACGCCAGCGCCGGCGGTGGCGGCGGTTCAGCGATCGATGCGGTAATGGTCGATCCCGGAGCTGTCGTCAGCCAGTATCAAAACCAGCAAAAAGCTGGGGCTAAAGCTGCTGAACAGCGTGCTAAAGCCTTAGAGAAACAGCGGGAACAGCAGGCAAAAGAGGCGGCTGAAAAAGCCGAGAAAGCTGCCGAAGCGAAAGCCGCTGAGCAGGCTAAGGCCGCCGCCGAAGCAAAAGCCGCGGCGGAAGCACAGCAGAAGGCTGCAGAAAAAGCGGCTGAGCAGGCTCAGAATAAAGCCGCTAAGGAAGCGGCCGAAAAAGCAGCCGCTGAGGCCAAAAAGGCTCAGCAGGCCGCCGAGCAGGCGCAGAAGCAGGCTTCTGAGCAGGCAGCCAAAGCCGCAGCAGATGCACAGAAAAAAGCGCAGCAAGAAGCGGCGAAAGCTGCAGCCGCCGCCGAGAAGAAAGCCCAGCAGGAGGCCGCAAAAGCCGCAGCCGCTGCTGAGAAGAAAGCTCAGCAAGAAGCTGCTAAGCAGGCTGCCGCCGACAAAGCCGCTGCTGAAAAGGTAGCCGCTCAGAAAGCGGCGGCAGAGAAAGCCGCAGCAGCGAAAGCGGAAGCCGCAGAAAAAGCCGCAGCCAAGAAAGCAGCAGCTGAAAAAGCGGCCGCCGACAAAGCCGCAGCAGCTAAAGAGGCCGCAGAAAAAGCCGCAGCGGAAAAAGCAGCCGCGGCGAAAGCCGCAGCCGACAAAGCCGCTGCCGATAAGGCTGCCGCGAAAAAGGCCGCAGCTGAGAAAGCGGCCGCTGCGAAGAAAGAGGCTGCCGGTGTTGACGACTTGCTAGGCGATCTGAGCTCAGGTAAGAATGCACCGAAAACCGGTGGCGGGGCTAAGGGAAACAATGCCTCACCGGCCGGTTCCGGGAATAATAAAAATAATGGTGCGTCTGGTGCAGACATCAATAATTACGCCGGACAAATCAAAGCGGCAATTGAGAGCAAGTTCTACGATGCTTCTTCGTATGCGGGTAAAACCTGTACGCTGAGGGTCAAACTGGCTCCTGATGGCATGCTTCTGTCTGTGTCCTCTGAAGGAGGGGATGCGGCACTTTGTCAGGCTGCGATGTCTGCCGCGCGCCAGGCACATATCCCTAAACCGCCAAGTCAGGCAGTTTACGAGGTATTTAAAAACGCACCACTGGACTTCAAACCCTGATGATTCTGCGCGTTAGCGCAGAATCATGGAAAGGGGCACAGAGTTGATGGTTTTGTTTATTTCAGTTTGTTAACATTCTGCTAAATTATCGCGGGTTAAAGGCCCGGGTAAGGGAGATGAAATGAAGCAGGCATTACGAGTCGCATTAAGTTTTCTGATGCTGTGGGCTGCCGTCCTGCATGCAGAAGTGCGCATTGAGATTACCCAAGGGGTAGACTCGGCGCGTCCTATTGGCGTTGCCCAGTTTAAATGGGCAGGGCCGGGTGCCGCACCGGAAGATATTGGTAACATTGTTGCTTCCGACCTGCGTAACAGCGGTAAATTTAACCCACTGGATCGCTCTCGCCTGCCTCAGCAGCCGGCTTCCGCTCAGGAAGTTCAGCCTGCCGCATGGTCAGCGCTGGGTATCGATGCGGTTGTCGTCGGCCAGGTAACTCCGAATCCGGATGGCAGCTATACCGTAGCATACCAGCTGGTTGATACCGGTGGTGCTCCGGGTACCGTTCTGTCTCAGAACTCTTATAAGGTTAATAAACAGTGGCTGCGTTATGCTGGCCATACCGCCAGTGATGAAGTATTCCAGAAGCTGACCGGTATCAAAGGCGCATTCCGCACTCGTATTGCTTACGTTGTTCAGACTAACGGCGGTCAGTTCCCATATGAACTGCGCGTATCTGACTACGATGGCTACAACCAGTTCGTCGTTCATCGCTCTTCTCAGCCGCTGATGTCTCCGGCATGGTCTGCTGATGGTAGCAAACTGGCTTATGTTACTTTCGAAAGCGGTCGTTCAGCGCTGGTTATCCAGACGCTGTCTAACGGCGCTGTACGTCAGGTCGCTTCGTTCCCGCGTCACAACGGGGCGCCAGCGTTCTCTCCTGATGGCACCAAACTCGCATTCGCGCTGTCTAAAACCGGTAGCCTGAATTTGTACGTTATGGATCTTGCCTCTGGCCAGATTCGTCAGCTGACCGACGGTCGCAGTAACAACACTGAACCTACCTGGTTCCCGGATAGCCAGAGCCTGGCGTTTACTTCCGACCAGGCAGGCCGTCCTCAGGTATTCAAAATCAGTGCCAGCGGTGGTGCGGCTCAGCGTCTTTCCTGGGAAGGTAATCAGAACCAGGATGCTGACGTCAGCAGCGATGGTAAATTTATGGTAATGGTAAGCTCGGCCAACGGTCAGCAGCACATTGCTAAACTGGATCTGGCAGCGGGTGGCGTACAAACATTGTCGTCAACGTTCCTGGATGAAACGCCAAGTCTGGCACCGAACGGCACCATGGTTATCTACAGCTCTTCTCAGGGTATGGGATCCGTGCTGAATCTGGTTTCTACAGATGGGCGTTTCAAAGCGCGTCTTCCGGCGACTGATGGGCAGGTTAAATTCCCGGCCTGGTCTCCGTATCTGTAATAACAATATATTGATTAGTTAAGGATCAAAAAATGCAACTGAACAAAGTGCTGAAAGGCCTGGTGCTGGTTCTGCCGATGGTAGCAATCGCTGCTTGTAGCTCTAACAAGAGCGCTAACAATGACCAGAGCGGCGAAGGCATGATGGGTGCTGGCACTGGCATGAATGCTAACGGTATGAACGGTGCCAACGGTGGCAACCTGTCTTCCGAAGAGCAGGCTCGCCTGCAGATGCAGCAGCTGCAGCAGAACAACATCGTTTACTTCGATTACGACAAGTACGATATCCGTTCTGACTTCGCTGAGATGCTGGATGCTCACGCTAACTTCCTGCGCAGCAACCCATCTTATAAAGTGACCATCGAAGGTCATGCGGATGAGCGCGGTACTCCAGAATACAACATCGCTCTGGGCGAACGTCGTGCCAGCGCTGTTAAAATGTATCTGCAGGGCAAAGGCGTTTCTGCTGACCAGATGTCCATCGTTTCTTACGGTAAAGAAAAACCTGCAGTACTGGGTCACGACGAATCAGCTTATGCTAAAAACCGTCGCGCCGTACTGGTTTACTAAGAGCATTGCATGATCGGTAACTTCAGATATCAATTATTGAGTCTGTCGTTACTGGTTGGCGTAGCGGCCCCCTGGGCCGCTAATGCCCAGGCGCCAATCAGTAGTGTCGGCTCAGGCTCGGTGGAAGACCGGGTAACCTCTCTGGAGCGTATTTCTAACGCTCACAGCCAGATTTTGACTCAACTTCAGCAACAACTTTCTGATAACCAAAACGATATCGACTCTTTGCGCGGTCAGCTGCAACAGAGCCAGTATCAATTGGATCAGGTCGTTGAGCGTCAGAAGCAAATTTTGCTACAGATGCAGGAGTTGGGCACTAACAATAGCGGTAGTTCTGCCGCAGCTTCTGGCGATAATAGCCAGGCTGCTGCTCCAGCTAATGCTGCTGCTTCAGGTGCGGCCACAGCTGCCGCTGCAGCCTCTGCGCCGGTTCAGGGTGGGGATGCGAACAGCGACTATAACGCGGCTATTGCTCTGGTGCAGAATAAAGCGCGCCAGGACGATGCTATGGTGGCGTTTCAGAACTTCGTGAAAAAGTACCCTGATTCAACTTATCAGCCAAATGCTAACTATTGGCTGGGTCAGTTGAATTATAACAAGGGTAAAAAAGACGATGCGGCCTACTATTTTGCCCATGTTGTGAAGACTTATCCCAAATCGCCTAAAGCGGCAGATGCCATGTATAAGGTTGGGGTGATCATGCAGGACAAAGGCGATAAAGATAAAGCCAAAGCAGTCTACCAGCAGGTGGTCAGTAAATATCCGGGCACCGATGGTGCGCGCCAGGCACAAAAACGTCTGAGCGGGCTATAATATGCGCAGTCTGATCATAAGCCGATGGCTTTATGGTCAGGCAGCGTAATTACTGCGCAGTTGAATGATCTCATACAAAATTTTTGTTGCGTCAAAATCTTAAACCAGTAATATATGCCGCCGTTGCCGAGGGATATCTTAACAGTATCCACTCGCTCTGAATGGGTCGTTAGCTCAGTTGGTAGAGCAGTTGACTTTTAATCAATTGGTCGCAGGTTCGAATCCTGCACGACCCACCATTAATTTGGTAGATGTGAGAAGTAAAGGATGAGAACCTGAACAGGTTCGAGCCGAGCGGTTTACCGCGAGACAAATTATCCTGCACGACCCACCATTCAGACTGAATCGAATCGATTACAGGCGATGTAGTCCCAGGGTGATTAGCTCAGCTGGGAGAGCACCTCCCTTACAAGGAGGGGGTCGGCGGTTCGATCCCGTCATCACCCACCACCGGGTCGTTAGCTCAGTTGGTAGAGCAGTTGACTTTTAATCAATTGGTCGCAGGTTCGAATCCTGCACGACCCACCATTAACTTGGTAGATGTGGAAGTACAGGATGAGAACCTGAACAGGTTCGAGCCGAGCGGTTTACCGCGAGACAAATTATCCTGCACGACCCACCATTATTTATTTGATAATGGCGGTCTGGTGGAAGCAGTGTGTTGTGAAGCGTTATTCAATGGGTCGTTAGCTCAGTTGGTAGAGCAGTTGACTTTTAATCAATTGGTCGCAGGTTCGAATCCTGCACGACCCACCATTAATTTGGTAGATGTGAGAAGTAAAGGATGAGAACCTGAACAGGTTCGAGCCGAGCGGTTTACCGCAAGACAAATTATCCTGCACGACCCACCATTGAAACGCGGCAACATCCGAAAAATGCAGTTAAGCATTATCTTCGGGTCGTTAGCTCAGTTGGTAGAGCAGTTGACTTTTAATCAATTGGTCGCAGGTTCGAATCCTGCACGACCCACCATTATGTAGAAAGGCGCCCTAAAGGCGCCTTTTTGCTATGTGCGAAATGTGCAGGATGAGAACCTGCTGCAGGTTCGAGCCGAGCGGTATACCGCGAGACCACGTTGCCACCGGCAACGGCCCGAAGGGCGTATAATCCTGCACGACCCACCATTATGTAGGAAGGCGCCCTAAAGGCGCCTTTTTGCTATGTGCGAAATGTGCAGGATGAGAACCTGCTGCAGGTTCGAGCCGAGCGGTTCATCGCGAGACCACGTTGCCACCGGCAACGACCCGAAGGGTGCATAATCCTGCACGACCCACCATTATGTAGAAAGGCGCCCTAAAGGCGCCTTTTTGCTATCTGTATTTTCGCAACTCTTGCGATGCCACAAGCAATAAAAAACCATTCCTCGTGCTTTATCGTTTCACTGGCGTCAAATTTTTCCAGATATGCATTACCGCGTAGCTTCGCCACGGCTGCCATTGCCGGGAGATCTCTTCCGCCTGTTTTGCGGTGACGCCACCCAGATTATTGCGAATGACGATATCTTCGCGCGGGAAAGCATCTGGCCAGTTCAGCGCGCGCATTGCAATATATTGCGCCGTCCATGGGCCGATGCCGGGCAAAGCCTGTAAGCGTTCGACAGTTTCTTCAGCGTTATGCCGACCGTCGAATGTGACATCCCCATTCAGGCAGGCACTGGCAATGCTTTGGATTGAGCGCGCCCGGGTTGAAATAATACCCAGCTGGCAAATTTCATCTTGAGTCGCCTGCACTACTATTTCTGGCTCGGGAGCCAGACGGTTTAGCTCGTTAAACGGGGTTTCTAAAGGTTCGCCAAATGCCTGAACAAATCGGCTACCAAGAGTCGTTGCCGCTTTGACGGTTATCTGCTGTCCGAGAATAGCGCGTATCGCCAACTCAAAGCCGTCGAAGGCACCAGGAACCCTCAGGCCAGGGTTAAGCGCCAGGCTAGCGTGGAGGCGCTCATCGCGCTCCAAAACCTCGGCAATACTCTGAGGCTGAGCGTTTAAATCGAATAAATGACGCAGCCTGCGTAGCAGAGCTGGAAGAACAGGCGTCAGGCTATGACTGAATTCTATCTGTAGCGCATTTTTTTGCGCCTGATTAGCTACACGTATCCAGCCTCTATTCTGTCCGATGCGTACGGTACGAGAATAGGTTTGCGCGTCCATATCCACCCACTCGACCCCAGCCAGAGAACGCAGGTGTAAAAAGTCCAGCAATGCTGTCCAGTCAAAGGGGGGACGCCAGCTTAATAGCAGCTGTGAGCTGTCGGTGCCGCTTTTCTGCATGCCCGTGGCAGCATTCTTCCGAAGCTGACTGGGAGATAAGCGATATTGAGTACGGAATACGTGATTAAAGCGGCGCAGGCTGGAAAAACCGCTGGCAAAGGCTATCTCGGTAACGGGTAAACTCGTTTCAGTAAGCAGCTGCTTGGCTAATAGTAGACGCCGGGTCTGGCGGAGCTCTAGCGGCGTAACGCCGAGCTCCTGATGTACTATCCGCCGCAGCTGGCGCAGACTGAGGCCGAGATCTGCCGCCAGTGCCTCGAGGCTTTGTGCCTGGGTAGTCAGGCTTTCATCCAGCCGCTGAATGACACGGCTGGCTACGCGCTGGGCATTATCCATTGGCGCGTTGCCGGGTGCCAGCTCAGGGCGACAGCGCAGGCAGGGGCGAAACCCGGCTTTCTCTGCCGCTTCTGCACTGCTGTAAAAACGGCAGTTGGCTTCCATAGGCGGTCGCACCGGACAAACCGGGCGGCAATAGATACCTGTGGAGGTTACACCCACATAAAATACCCCGTCGAAGCGGGTATCTCTGGATGCCAGAGCCTGCCATGCCGAATGAGGGTCGATTTTCATGCTGCATCCTTTAGGTCTCAGTTGCTTTGAATATAACGGGTTCTGCCTATCAGCGACTGGCCGTTTTCGGACATGGGAATAAAAAAAGCCGCTGACCGAAAACGGCCAGTAATATAGCAGCCAGCATCGGATAATTAAGTAACGATCGCTTTTATGAGAGAGAAGCAGATGATTTATGAACGTAAGTATCTCAACACGCCGTTAGGAGAGCTGACGCTATTGGCGAGTGAGCGTGGGCTGGCTGCCGTATTGTGGGAAAATGACAATCCGGCGCGCGTACGCCTGAATGAGCGCATTGATGCCTCGCAAAATCCGATACTGGATGAGGCCGCGCGCCAGTTAGCAGAGTATTTCTCAGGAAAGCGGCGGCAATTTGATTTGCCGCTGGATTTTGTTGGTACTGAATTCCAAAAACAGGTCTGGGCCGCATTGCTGACCATCCCTTTTGGCGAAACTCGTAGCTATGGTGAACTCGCGATGCAAATAGGTCGTCCAAAAGCGGTCAGGGCGGTAGGGGCAGCCAATGGTCGCAACCCGGTCAGTATTATCACGCCATGTCACCGGGTTATTGGTAGTAACGGTACATTGACCGGCTTTGCCGGAGGGATATCCGCCAAAGCCTGGCTGCTGCGGCTGGAGGGCCATAGCGGCTTTAACCCGTAATAAAAAGATGGCGACATCTGGCGATTTTTTGGCTATCTTGTTTAGCATATAAAACACCATTGACTATTAACCACCAGATAAAGCCAGGTTAAGGTCAGGATTGTTAAATTCATAAAACGAGAACCGCCATGAGCCAGATGTTCAATCCGGTAGATAGCATTTATCCGTTTCCCCCTAAGCCGCCTCGTCTGAGCCAGGAGCAGCAGCTTTACTGGCGTAACGAGGTAAAACGCCTGCTGCGAGAGCGTAATGCGGTGCTGGTTGCTCATTACTATACTGACCCGGAAATCCAGGCTCTGGCGGAAGAGACAGGCGGTTGCGTTGCCGATTCTTTAGAAATGGCGCGCTTTGGCGCTAATCATCCTGCCTCGACGCTGGTAGTGGCGGGCGTCCGTTTTATGGGCGAGACCGCCAAAATTCTCAGCCCAGAGAAACGTATTCTGATGCCCGCGCTCGGCGCTGAATGTTCATTGGATCTCGGCTGCCCGTCAGAGGAGTTCAACGCGTTTTGCGATGCACATCCAGACCGGGTAGTTGTCGTATACGCCAACACTTCAGCTGCAGTTAAAGCCAGGGCTGACTGGGTGGTAACGTCGAGCATCGCCGTGGAATTAATCGACCATCTCGATAGCCTGGGTAAGAAAATCCTCTGGGCGCCAGACCGCCATCTTGGGCGTTACGTTGCCCGTCAGACCGGCGCTGATGTCCTGTGCTGGCAGGGGGCGTGCATCGTACACGATGAGTTTAAAACTCAAGCGCTGAAACAGATGAAAGCGCTTTACCCGGAAGCAGCGGTTCTGGTTCACCCTGAATCACCGGCTGAAATCGTAGCGTTGGCGGATGCGGTTGGCTCAACCAGCCAGCTGATAACCGCAGCCCGCAACCTGCCTCACCGCCAAATGATAGTCGCCACCGATCGCGGGATCTTTTACAAGATGCAGCAGGCTGTGCCTGACAAAATCCTGCTAGAAGCGCCAACGGCAGGTGAGGGGGCAAGTTGCCGCACCTGCGCCCATTGCCCGTGGATGGCGATGAACAGCATTCAGGCTATTGCCCAGAGTCTTGAGCATGGCGGTAGCGAGCATGAAATCCACGTGGATAAAGAATTGGGACAGCGCTCTTTGGTACCGCTGAATCGCATGCTGGAGTTTGCTGCTACACTTCGGCCCGGGGCTGCATCGCAATCGGTGACTAAGACAGCCTGACAACTTTCAACCGACAGGCTGGAGTAGAGGTGGGCGATGGATTTTTTTAGTACCCAGAATATCCTGGTTCATATTCCCCTGGGAGCAGGGGGATATGCGCTCTCATGGATTGAGGCGGTGGGAACCATCGCGGGTCTGCTTTGCATCTGGCTCGCCAGCCTCGAGAAGATTATCAACTATCTGTTCGGTCTGATAAACGTAGTGCTATTTGCGGTTATCTTCTTTCAGATTCAACTCTACGCCAGCCTGTTGTTACAAGTCTTCTTCTTTGCAGCCAATGTCTACGGCTGGTATGCCTGGTCTCGCACCGGCGACAATAATCAGGCCGAACTACAAATACGCTGGCTTCCTCCGCGTAAGGCTGTGATATGGGGTGTGGTATGCGTGATTTCGATTGCACTGCTTAGCCGCTATATCGACAATTTCTTTGGTTTCCTGACCGGAATAGTTGTCACGGTACTTCAGGCTCTGGGAGTGCAGGTTGCGATGCCGCCGCTAGAGCCGGATGCCTGGCCGCTTCTGGATGCGACAATTACGGTGCTTTCCGTGGTAGCGATGATTTTGATGACGCGTAAATACGTGGAAAATTGGCTGCTGTGGGTGGTTATTAATATCGCAAGCGTGGTGGTATTTAGCTTACAGGGCGTCTACGCAATGGCCCTGGAGTATGTGATTCTGACGTTTATCGCGCTAAATGGCAGTCGGATGTGGATAAGGCGAGCGCGGGAACATGGCTCCCGCGCCGGCGCTTAATTAATGGCTATGCCCATGTTGATGCTCGTGCTCGTGAGTATGGCCTGACTCATGCTCATGCTCATCGCTGACTGGAGCATTTAAATCACAATCAACTCCGGAGCAGGGTTGATACTCCATCTGAATCGTGCAGTGGGCGATGGCATACTCCTGAGACAGATAGCTATGAATACGCCCCAGTAAGGCGTCATGATCGTGCGGAGGAACAACCTGCACGTGCAGTGTCATTAGCGGTTTCTCACCCACCATCCAGACATGCACGTGATGCACATTGCGTACTTCAGGAATTGTCAGCGCCAGCTTCTTCTTAAGATCAACAATATCGATAGCATCCGGTGCACCTTCCAGCAGTTCGTTAACACTCTCTTTAAGCAACTGCCAGGCACTGCGGAGCACCAGGCAGGACACCAAAACCGAAAGAATCGGGTCAATAGGCGTCCAGCCGGTGGTGATGATTACCAGAGCGGCAACAATAGCCCCCACCGAGCCCAGTAGGTCTCCCATAACGTGCAGAGCAGCGGCCCGGACATTGAGATTTCGCTCTTTACCGCCGCTATGTAGTATCCAAAACGAAAGCAGGTTAGCCAGTAAACCGCCAAAAGCGATTATCAACATAATACCGCCGGTGACAGGCTCAGGATGGCGGAAGCGAACAACCGCTTCCCAAACAATCATGACCGTAATAACAAGCAGAGCAATGGCATTAACAAAAGCCGCAAGTGTGGTAAGCCGCAGCCAGCCAAAAGTGTGGCGACCATTAGCCGGTCGGCGGGCAAAATGCACCGCCAGCAGAGCCACCAGCAGTGCCGCGGCGTCGGTGAGCATATGACCTGCATCGGCCAGCAGGGCCAGAGAGCCAGAAACTAATCCACCAATAACTTCAGCGACCATAAATAGTGCGGTGATGGCAAAAGCCAGGGCCAGTTTGCGCTGATTACCGTCGCCTGAAGAATGAGAGTGGGAATGATTGTGAGAGTGCGCCATGCATCTATCCGTGGTTTATGAAATCGTGTTTGAAATCATTATCGGCGCAAAGATGAAGATAAGAAAATTTTTTTGGAGCCGCAGATGCGGCCCCAGATAGGTTATCGGTTACTGCGTTGAGCTATCGCTCGCGGCACCGGATTTACTATCGCCACGATGTTCAACGTGGTTTTGCTGATTGGTGCAGCTGCCATCATTGCAAGGTGCATTTTTATCTACCGGTTGAGCTTGTTCCGGGGTGCCGTTACCGGTATTGATGTTGTTATTATCGGTTCCTTTAGGGGCCATTTGCTGGTGTGAACCCGGTGCCTCCATTCCTGCATCTGCTGCTGCGTTCTGTTGTGCATTATTATTGGCGGCAAAAGCTGATACCCCACCAACCATTAATGATGCGCCTAAAATTGTCATCGCAAGCTTTTTCATAAGTGCTCCATTTCTGTATCGGGACTGAAACAGACCGTTAGCAACATTGAGTAAAACGAGCGTCGGGCCGGATTAACAACCAGAACGAGCTGCTTACAATAGTTGACAATCTTGCAAAACGGCAATTAATCAGTATGAACAGTTAAAAAGTGTAGCTGGTATCTCATTTTTTTCGACATATTGATTGTTTTTAGCCATTTATCAGTCATTTCTGAATTCGAGTGTAAAACCCGGTTTACAGTCTGGTTTTAAACATATAGATTCTAGGGATTGCAATTTAGCAGCAAACCATGTTTACGGAACTGAAATGACTTACAAGAACGATGATTTAAGAATCAAAGAGATCAACCATTTACTTCCCCCCGTTGCTTTACTGGAAAAGTTTCCCGCTACTGAAGAGGCCGCATCCACTGTTGCCGGTGCTCGTCAGGCTATCCATAAAATCCTCAAAGGGCAGGATGATCGCCTGTTGGTGATTATCGGGCCGTGCTCAATTCATGATACCGCCGCCGCGCGCGAATACGCCGCTCGCCTGTTGACTCTGCGTGAAGAGCTGCATGGGGAACTGGAAGTCGTCATGCGCGTCTATTTTGAAAAGCCACGAACTACCGTGGGCTGGAAAGGGCTGATTAACGATCCGCACATGGATAATAGCTTCCAGATCAACGACGGGTTGCGTACAGCACGCGAGCTGCTGCTGGCCATTAACCACAGCGGCCTGCCGGCGGCGGGTGAGTTTCTGGATATGATTACTCCTCAGTATCTGGCAGATCTAATGAGCTGGGGAGCCATTGGCGCTCGTACCACTGAATCTCAGGTGCATCGTGAATTGGCTTCTGGCCTGTCTTGCCCGGTCGGGTTTAAAAACGGTACTGACGGTACGATTAAAGTTGCCATCGATGCTATCAACGCCGCTGGAGCACCGCACTGCTTCCTGTCGGTGACGAAATGGGGTCACTCGGCTATCGTGAATACCAGCGGGAATGAAGATTGCCATATTATTCTGCGTGGCGGTAAAGAGCCGAACTACAGCGCTCATCACGTTGGTGCCGTTAAGCAGGGGCTGACTAAAGCGGGCCTGGCACCTCAGGTGATGATTGACTTCAGCCATGCTAACTCCAGCAAACAGTTCCAGAAACAGATGGAAGTTTGCACCGATGTCTGCCAGCAGATGGCGGGTGGGGAAAAGGGTATTGTCGGCGTGATGATTGAAAGTCATCTGGTAGAAGGTAACCAGAGCCTTGATAGCGGCAAACCGCTGGTTTATGGCCAGAGCGTTACCGATGCCTGCATTGGCTGGGCAGATACTGATAAAGCACTGCGTCAGCTGGCGGCTGCGGTTAAAGCACGCCGGGCGCTTTAAGCTCAAGATAAGTGTTGAAGTAAAAAATCCGCGCCCGGCGCGGATTTTTTTTATCCACTCAAAATTATTGCCTTGAGAGTGGTCAGTTATCTTTTGGCGCTAATAGTCGATAGCAATAAAAAGGGCGCCGGTGGCGCCCTTAGATTACATGCTAAATCTGATTACTTAGCTTTACCCTGGTTGGCGACGGCGGCGGCTTTCGCTGCGATTTCGTCGGCATTACCCAGGTAGTAACGTTTAATTGGTTTAAAGTTCTCATCGAACTCGTAAACCATCGGCACGCCGGTTGGGATGTTGAGATCGATGATTTCTTTTTCACCCATGTTATCGAGGTATTTAACCAGGGCACGCAGGGAGTTGCCGTGAGCGGCAATTATTACGCGCTCACCGCTTTTCATACGCGGCAGGATGGTTTCATTCCAATAAGGGATAACACGGTCAATGGTCAGCGCCAGGCTCTCGGTTAGCGGTAATTCTTGTTCGCTTAGACCTGCATAGCGAGGATCGTGGCCCGGATAGCGCTCATCTTCTTTAGTCAGTGCCGGTGGGGTAATGGCAAAGCCGCGACGCCATTGCTTAACCTGTTCGTCGCCATACTTTTCGGCAGTTTCGGCTTTGTTCAGGCCCTGAAGCGCACCGTAGTGACGCTCGTTCAGACGCCATGACTTTTCAACCGGCAACCAGGCCTGGTCCAGTTGGTCAAGCACATTCCACAATGTATGGATGGCACGTTTCAGCACTGAGGTATAAGCAAAATCAAAGCTGAAGCCTTCCTCTTTGAGCAGCTTACCGGCGGCCTTTGCTTCGCCTACGCCTTTCTCAGAAAGATCTACGTCATACCAACCGGTAAAGCGGTTTTCCTGATTCCACTGGCTTTCACCGTGACGAACCAGAACCAGCTTAGTTACAGCCATAATCATACTCCTTAATAAGCCTGGTGAATGATAACAAGAATCATTGTATTGCCGGGATGGCCTTCACCACAATCGAAACCATAAAAATAACTAAAATAGCGGCCAATAGTAAGGTGAATGTTAATCACAAGTTGGTTTTTAGGTGGTGAGTGGCGAAAATTGCGGCGCAAGAAAAGTTATCCGGGCGGCTTGCTAAACATCCGGCCCGGATAAAGATGATTTAGTGAGCGATAAAGTGCCAGCGGATGACACTAAGATATTCTTCACCTGGATTGATGACGGCGGCTGGCTGCGGCCATTCAGGATGATTAGGGCTATCAGGAAGCAGTTCGCTCTCCAGAGCTATGCCCTGCCAGTTATCGTATTCGCCATTTTCTCGTGCCGGGGTACCTGCCAGGAAGTTACCGCTATAGAAATGAAGTGCTGGAGCACTAGTATAGAGCGTCATTTGCAAATGTTTATCCGCAGACCACAGCTCGGCGGCCGGCTGTTGTATATCGCCGCCGTGGGCCAGCAGAAAGGCATGATCGTAACCATTAACCAGACGCTGGTCGGTTTCATTCAGGAAGTCGCGCCGAATAGCCTTAGGCCGTTGGAAGTCGAAACTGGTTCCGGCTACCGGCGTCAGCTCGCGGCAAGGGATCCCTTCTGCATCCACCGGTAAATAATGGCTGGCGTGAATTTGCAGGATATGGTCACGGGCATCCCAGCGGTCATGTTCCAGGTTGAAATAGGCATGGTTGGTCAGATTCACCGGACAAGGTTTATCGACCTCAACCCGGTAGCTGACGCTCAGGCTATTATCGGCATCTAACTGGTAATGGGCCTGAACCCAGGCGTTCCCAGGGAAACCCTGGTCGCCGTCGGGTGATGTCAGGGTAAAGGTCACTTCAGACTCATTATGGTTTGCGACCATCCAGCGGCGTTTATCAAATCCTTCAGGGCCGCCGTGCAGCTGGTGTTTCCCCTGGTTTGCCATCAGTTCTACTTCTTCACCTTGCCAGCGGTAACGTGCACCGGCTATACGATTGGCGTAACGCCCTACGCTGGCACCTAAATAGGCGCTTTGGCGCAGGTAATCTTCAACCGTGGCGCAACCCAGCAGAGTTTCGCGCACGCTGCCATCTTTTAATGGCACCCGGCATGAGAGTAGCGTAGCGCCCCAGTCCATTAGCGTTACCAGCATCCCCGCGCTATTGCGCAGGGTGACGAGGCGAAACGGATGGCCATCCGGGGCCAGTTGTGGCGTTTCAGTTAGCATTGTCCGGCTCCCTGTGACGCTGTGCAGACATAAAATGTCTCTTTAATTCCGGTTTGTGCCTGATATTGGTTGGCTACGGCTGTGCGAACGTCTTCAACCATATCTTCAGGTACCAACGCTACGATACATCCGCCAAAACCGCCGCCGGTCATTCGCACGCCTCCGCGTTCGCCGATGGTTGCTTTCACGATATCTACCAGGGTGTCGATCTGCGGTACGGTGATTTCGAAGTCATCGCGCATTGAGGCGTGGGATTCAGCCATTAGCACGCCCATACGTTTCAGGTCACCTGCGGCCAGAGCCTGCGCTGCCTCTACAGTCCGGGTGTTTTCAGTCAAAATGTGGCGTACGCGTTTGGCAACCAGCGGGTCTAACTCATTGGCCACGGCGTTGAACGTGTCGATATCAACATCCCGCAGGGCAGGTTTGTTGAAGAAGCGGGCTCCGGTTTCGCACTGCTCGCGGCGGGTGTTGTATTCACTGCCGACCAGGGTGCGTTTGAAATTGCTGTTGATGATAACGACCGCTACGCCTTGGGGCATCGGCACGGCTTTGGTTGCCAGAGAACGGCAGTCTATTAACAGTGCGTGGTCTTTTTTACCCAACGCAGAGATCAATTGATCCATGATGCCGCAGTTACAGCCGACAAACTGGTTTTCCGCTTCCTGACCGTTTAACGCAATTTGAGCACCATCAAGCGGCAGATGATAGAGCTGCTGAAGAACAGTACCCACGGCGACTTCCAGCGAAGCTGAGGAGCTTAATCCGGCACCTTGCGGTACGTTGCCGCTAATGACCATATCCACGCCGCCAAAGTTAGGGTTGCGCTTCTGAAGGTGTTTCACCACGCCGCGAACATAGTTAGACCACTGCTGGCTGGCATGAGGAGTAATAGTCTCATCCAGAGAGAATTCGTCCATTTCGTTGCTATAGTCTGCGGCGATAACCCGCACGGTGCGGTCGTCGCGCGGGCTGCAACTGATTACGGTCTGGTAATCAATCGCACAGGGCAGTACGAAGCCATCGTTATAATCGGTGTGCTCGCCAATGAGATTGACTCGGCCCGGAGCCTGAATGGTGTGAGTTGCCGGGTAGCCAAATTTTTCAGCGAAGAGGGCGAGGGTGTTCTGTTTCAGACTCATTATTATTCTCCGGATTCGCGAAAATGAATGTCGCTTACTGCGCGCAGGCGTTCAGCAGCCTGTTCTGCGGTTAAGTCACGCTGGGTTTCAGCCAGCATTTCATAGCCCACCATAAATTTGCGCACCGTGGCGGAGCGCAGTAGCGGTGGGTAAAAGTGTGCGTGTAGCTGCCAGTGGGCATTGTCTTCGCCGTTAAACGGTGCGCCGTGCCAGCCCATTGAATAAGGGAAAGAGCACTGGAACAGATTATCGTAGCGGCTGGTGAGCTTTTTCAGCGCAAGGGCCAGGTCGGCACTTTGTTCAGGGCTTAAGTCGGTAATTCGTAGTACATGGGTTTTAGGCAATAACAGCGTCTCGAAAGGCCATGCCGCCCAGTAAGGGACGACGGCGAGCCAGTGCTCAGTTTCTACCACGGTACGGCTACCGTCCTGCATCTCGCGTTTAACGTAATCGAGCAGCATTGGTGAGCCGTGCAACGCCAGCCATTCGCGCTGGGTCGCGTCTTCTGTTGCGGCCTCATTAGGCAGAAAACTGTTGGCCCAGACCTGTCCATGTGGATGAGGATTAGAGCAGCCCATGGCGGCTCCCTTATTCTCAAATACCTGAACCCACGGGTATTGCTGACCAAGCTCTGCGGTCTGCTCTTGCCAGGTATGGACGACTGACTCCAAAGCGGGCAGTGTCAGCTCGGGCAGCGTCTTACTGTGGTCAGGCGAAAAACAAATCACCCGACTGGTACCGCGTGCGCTTTCACAATGTAAAAGCGGGTCGCCATTGTCCGGCGCATCCGGGGTATCGGTCATCAGAGCAGCAAAGTCGTTGGTAAAAACGTAAGTTGTCTGGTAATCGGGGTTTTTATCCCCTGTAACCCGGGTATTACCCGGGCACAGATAACAATCAGGATCGTGAGACGGCAGTTGGTTAACTGCCGGAGTCTCCTGGGCACCCTGCCACGGACGTTTGGCTCGGTGCGGAGAGACCAGCACATAGTCGCCTGTCAGCGGGTTAAAGCGGCGATGCGGGTGATCCACAGGATTAAATTCACTCATGATTATTCCTTAATCGGGGTAGCCCTGAGGATGGCGGGACTGCCAGCGCCAGGTGTCCTCGGCCATTTCGTCGAGGCTGCGGGTTACGCGCCAGTTGAGATCTCGGTCAGCTTTGCTGGCATCAGCCCAGTAAGCCGGCAGATCGCCATCGCGACGCGGTGCAAAGTGGTAGTTAACCGGCTTGCCGCAGGCTTTGCTGAATGCGTTAACCACGTCCAGCACGCTGCTGCCAACGCCAGCGCCAAGGTTGTAGATATGAACGCCGGGCTTGTTAGCCAGCTGTTCCATAGCCGCGACGTGACCATCGGCCAGATCCATTACGTGCACGTAATCGCGTACGCCAGTGCCGTCTGCGGTTGGGTAATCGTTGCCGTAAATAGACAGAGATTCGCGGCGGCCCACGGCTACCTGCGCAATGTATGGCATCAGGTTGTTCGGTATACCTTGCGGATCTTCGCCCATATCACCTGATGGGTGTGCGCCAACAGGGTTGAAGTAGCGCAGCAGCGTTACGTTCATACCGTCGGTCACTTTCTGCATGTCGGCGCTAATTTGCTCAACCATTAGCTTGCTGCGGCCATAAGGGCTGGCAGGCATACCGGTCGGGAAGCTTTCGACATAAGGGATTTTTGGCTGATCGCCATAAACTGTGGCCGAGGAGCTGAAGATGAAGTTGGTTACTCCGGCATTACGCATTGCTTCGAGCAGGCACAGTGTGCCGGTGACGTTATTGTCGTAATACTCCAACGGTTTCTGTACCGATTCACCGACGGCTTTGAGACCGGCAAAGTGAATAACGGCATCGATTTGATGGTCGTGGAATACTTCCTGAAGCAGAGCGTTATCGCGAATATCACCTTCGATAAACAGCGGTTTTTTGCCGCCCAGACGTTCGATAACGGGCAGTACGCTGCGTTTGCTGTTGCACAGGTTATCGAGAATAACCACCTCGTGGCCGCCCTTTAATAACTGCACGCAGGTATGACTGCCGATGTAACCGCTACCACCTGTTACCAGAACTCTCATGATTTGCTCCATTCGCTTACGGTAGGAAAAAAACATAGCATAACAGAAACCGCTAAAGTGTGACGTAACGCTTGATTGTGGAATCGTTTACACGGAAGTGTAAAATCTGATTTGGATATAATTTCTGCATATTAAGCGCAGGGAGCAGCTTAATTTAGGCTTTAAGCGTATAAGATTGGTCAGTAGCGGGATTCAGAATAGGCTGAATATTGATAATACCAAGGGTGTTTGGTAACGGTTACACACAGCGCGCCGCCGGATATACGGCGCGCCGGGCGATTAAGTAAGCGATTCCTGTCGATAGCGATATATTCCGCCGTGCGGCTCAAACGTCAGTCGGTGACTTATACAGTCTGGAGCATCCTCCGCGTGATGCGATACAAACAGTAATTGGGTGCGTCCTTCGGCGATAATAATGTCGATAAATCGGCGAACCAGCTGGCGGTTGAGCGGATCTAACCCTTGTAGCGGCTCGTCCAGAATTAACAGCGTTGGATGCTTCACCAATGCCCGAACGATAAGCCCCAGCCGCTGTTGTCCCCAGGAGAGAGATTGAAACGGAGCATCTGCCGTCGCCGCGTTAATCCCCAGCAATGCCAGCCACTCGGCAGCCAGTTTATTCTGGCGATCGGAAACCGCCTGATAAATTCCGATAGAGTCAAAATAGCCTGAAAGAATCACCTTACGCAGGGTAGTTGTTACCCGGTGATCGAGATGCAGGCTGCTACTGACATAGCCGATGTGCTTTTTAATATCCCAAATAGTCTCGCCGCTGCCCCTGCGGCGGCCAAACAGAGTTAAATCATTGCTATATCCCTGAGGATGATCGCCGGTGATCAGGCTCAATAGCGTAGATTTTCCCGCACCATTCGGGCCGACTATTTGCCAGTGCTCGCCTGGATGAACCTGCCAGTTGAGGTGGTGCAGTACCGCTTTATCGTCATAACTTACAACCCCGTCGCGCAGGATAACCGGGGCGGTACCGGGAGGCAGTTCCTCAGCGGCAATATCGGCCGGGGGAAGCTGCACACCGGAGAGCTGCTCGCTATGCGCCAGCTGAGCGATGAGAGCCTGCTGTAATAACTCTGCGCGCGGGCCGGTGGTTTCCAGTGAGCAGTCGGCCAGAACCCCAACCTGAGAGACAAACTCCGGAATATCTGCGAACCGGTTGAGCACTAATACAATGCTATAACCCTGATGATGCAATTGCTCAAGCTGGTGGGCAAGCTGGGCGCGCGACTCAACGTCAAGTCCATCAAACGGTTCGTCGAGAATGAGAAGTTGCGGCTGACTCATCAGGGTCTGGCACAGCAGCGCTTTGCGGGTTTCTCCGGTCGAGAGATATTTAAAGCGCCGATCAAGCAGCGCATCAATCCCGAGCTGTGCGGCTAACTGCTGACAGCGTTCGGGATCTTTCTGGTTAAGTTGAATAATTTCAGCGGTTGTACGCCCGGTATCATTTTCATCCGGGCCAAGCAGGTCAGTATTATTACGCTGCCACTCTTCGCTTACCAGTTTTTGCAATTGCTCAAATGAGAGCAGGGCGATGCGTTCTACACTCACCTGGCGGTCGCCCTGAATCTGAGGAAGTTCGCCCGCCAGGGCGCGGGCGAGGGACGATTTGCCGCTGCCGTTACTACCAACGAAGGCCCAACTGTCCCCAGCATTCACAGTCAGGTCATTCAGCGTTAATTTGCGGGTGTCGCTCAGGCGAAAGATGCCTTGCGAGATATGCAACACAGACATGGGTTATCTCATTTTTTGCAGCAATGAGTAACCAGCAATACGTGGTTGTAAAAGGGTTGTCAATAATGACACCGCTTTTAGCACAGTGTGGCGATTATCACCCGATCGGCATTAAAAAATGCTGTAACCTCAGCACCTTCAACCAGATTTTCGGCATCCACCTGTTCGGTTGGCATCACTGCGCACAGGTCTTGTCCATCGTTGAGTCGAACTAGCAATTCGCAGCGGTCGGCACCGCGTTCGATGGTGGTCAGCTTACCCGTTAACTGATTATCTGCACCGCTGGCGGCCATCGGATCGAGGCTTACGCTAACCCACGGCGCTTTAATTAATACCAGCACCTCTTTACCATTCTCAAGGCTAAGCCGTTCTGCACTTTGCGCCGTGACGGCGGCCTGCAGCCGCTGGTGGCCATCAGCCAGCAGGATTTCAACATGCTGTTGAACATCTTCGCGGTCACGTTGCACTACGGTGCCAAATAACTGATTACGGGCACTGGTTTGCAAAGAGAAGCGGGCAATAGCCGCCAGCAGACTGTTAAGCGGGAGAGTATCATCACTTAGCACGTCGAAGGCTTTCTGCTGAATTTGACCCAGCAAATCGTACAGTTCCAGCAGGCGCAAGCCGTAAGGCGTGACCATGGCTCCGCCACCGCCTTTGCCACCGGTGGCACGCTCCACCAGAGTTTGTGGCGCGAGCTGGTTCATCTCATTAATGGCATCCCAGGCACTTTTATAGCTGATACCGGCGAGCTTCGCTCCCTGGCTTATTGAGCCGCACTCAGTAATTTTTTTCAGCAAAGTAATGCGCCGCGGGTCGGCAAACAGCCGATCCTGGAGTTTCAGCGTAAGCAGTATTTCGGCCTGCATGATTCCAGTCCTTACGAGATAAAAAGCTATTGTCGCCGAAAGGTTACAGTGGCGCAAATGCGCTGGCGCACAAAAGAACAGTGCCTTTTGGCGCTGAGCCGTTAGAATAAAGGGGAATTTTCTTACTGGAGGCAACCATGTTTGAGTTATTGAAGAGCTTGTTATTTGCGGTCCTCATGGTGCCCGTAGTAATGGCCATTATTTTGGGTCTGATTTATGGTCTGGGTGAGGTATTTAACGTAATCTCCAACGCAGGCCATGCGGATAAAGCGGGTCATCGCGACCACTCCCGCCAATAGTTATCGTTTTATCGCGTCCGGTGAGCCGGGCGCTTTTTCCCCTCCTCTATGCATCTCTTCTTTTTACTTATCCCTTAAGTTTTTCTCTGTTTTTGTCGATAATTTGCTAATGCTTTTTTGCGATCCGTTTCACGTTGTATCGGCAATGGCGGTAGGAACCAGGCCTTAATATCGCTATATTACCGAGTACATAACGTATGTGGGGATAACATCAAAAAATGACTAATTCATGGGCTCGTCTGGCGTTGGGTGCCGTTCTGGCGGTGAGTGTGGCGGGGCAGGCCGTCGCAAACGACAAAATTACCGTGTTTGCTGCCGCCTCGCTGACCAATGCGCTGGGTGATATTGCAACACATTATAAGAAAGAGAGCGGTGTGGATGTAGTCTCTTCTTTCGCTTCTTCTTCTACTCTTGCCCGCCAGATTGAAGCCGGTGCGCCGGCCGACCTGTTTATTTCCGCCGATCAAAAATGGATGGATTACGCCGCCGATAAAAAGGCGATTGATACACAGACGCGCAAAACGCTGCTGGGTAACAGCCTGGTAGTTGTGGCACCTAAAGCCAGCGAAATCAATAATCTGACTATCGACAAGGATACTAACTGGACTTCATTGCTCAAAGGTGGGCGTCTGGCGGTAGGCGATCCGGCTCATGTCCCGGCAGGCATTTATGCCCAGCAGGCGCTGACCAGCCTGGGTAGTTGGGCCAGCGTTGAGCCACATTTGGCTCCGGCTGAAGATGTGCGCGGGGCGCTGGCGTTAGTTGAACGCGGTGAAGCTCCGTTGGGGATTGTTTATGGTTCCGATGCCGTTGCCAGCAAAGGCGTTAAAGTCGTCGGCGTATTCCCGGAAGGCAGCCACCCTAAAGTGGAATATCCAATGGCCGTGGTTAAAGGGCACAATAGCGCCGCAGTGACCGCATTCTCGCAATATTTACAGGGCCCTAAAGCCGCCGTCATTTTTAAACAGTACGGATTTACTACCGCACAATGATTCTGACCGATCCCGAATGGCAGGCGGTTGCGCTGAGCCTTAAAGTTTCAACGCTGGCAGTAATATGCAGTCTGCCGTTTGGGATCTTGCTCTCCTGGGTTCTGGTGCGCTGCCGCTTCCCCGGTAAAGCACTGCTCGATAGTTTGATTCATTTACCGCTGGTATTGCCGCCAGTGGTGGTGGGCTATTTGCTGCTGGTGTTAATGGGGCGTAACGGCGTGATTGGCGCGTGGCTGTGGGACTGGTTTGGTATCAGTTTCGCCTTTAGCTGGCGCGGTGCGGTACTGGCTTCGGCGGTAATGTCATTTCCTTTAATGGTGCGAGCTATCCGTCTGGCGCTGGAAGGTGTGGACAGTAAGCTGGAGCAAGCAGCGCGAACCCTCGGGGCCGGGCGCTGGCGTGTGTTTTGCACCATTACTCTGCCGCTAACTCTGCCGGGAATTATCGTGGGTACGGTGCTGGCATTTGCCCGCTCGCTGGGTGAGTTCGGTGCAACCATTACCTTTGTCTCTAACATTCCCGGCGAAACCCGCACGATGCCCTCTGCCATGTATACCCTGATTCAGATGCCGGGAGGGGAGAGCGCCGCTGCCCGGTTATGCGTTATCTCGATTGTTCTGGCACTAGTGTCACTGCTAATTTCCGAATGGCTGGCCCGTAAAAGCCGTCAGAGAATAGGGGGATAGTCGATGCTGGAGCTTAATTTTACCCAAACGCTGGGCGACCACACTCTGGCGCTAAATGTCGAGCTGGCCGGCAAGGGAACTACCGCCATTTTTGGCGTCTCCGGCGCTGGTAAAACCTCTTTAATTAACGCTATCAGTGGGCTGACTCGTCCTCAGCAGGGGCGCATAGCGCTGAACGACCGGGTGCTGAGCGATAGCGAGAAAGGCATATTCTTGCCACCCGAGAAGCGTCGAATAGGCTATGTATTTCAGGATGCCCGCCTGTTTCCGCACTATAAGGTGCGTGGCAATCTGCGCTACGGCATGGCCGCAGGGCAAGAGGCACATTTCGACAGGCTGGTGGAATTATTGGGTATCGAGCCGCTGCTCGACAGGCTGCCGGGCACCCTATCCGGTGGCGAAAAACAGCGGGTAGCGATTGGTCGTGCGCTTCTGACCAATCCCGAATTGTTGCTGCTGGATGAGCCGCTGGCGTCGCTGGATATTCCCCGTAAGCGCGAACTGTTACCCTACCTGCAACGGCTGGCACACGATATCGATATACCGCTGCTTTACGTCAGCCACTCGCTGGAGGAGATAGTTCAGCTGGCCGATCACGTACTGGTGCTGGACTCAGGTAAGGTGAAAGCATCTGGCAGCCTGGAAGAGGTTTGGGCCAGCCGGGTGATGCGCCCATGGCTTCCTGCGGAACAACAAAGCAGCATACTAAGCGTCGCGGTTTTGGAACATCATCCGCACTATGATATGAGCGCTCTGGCGCTGGGTGACCAGCATTTGTGGGTGAACCGCAGTTCATTGCCGGAGCACGGTAATCTGCGCATTCGTATACAGGCGACCGATGTATCGCTGGCGTTAATGCCGCCGCAAAAGTCGAGCATCCGCAATGTACTGCATGCTCAGGTGGTTGCCTGGTATGACGAGAGTGGCCATGTGGAGGTGGAGCTGGCGGTGGCGGGCCGAACCCTTTGGGCGAGAATCAGCCCGTGGGCCAGGGATGAACTGGGCATTCACCCCGGCCAGTGGCTTTATGCGCTGGTCAAAAGCGTATCCATAGCGACCTGATTACAGCACTAGCTCGCGGATAGTCTGAGCAATCACCGGTTCGCTATTTAATCCGATAACGCGATCGGCATGAGCTTTTACCGCGTCATCGGCGTTACCCATGGCAACTCCCATTCCGGCAAGCTCCAGCATACTGATATCGTTGTAGTTATCGCCAAAAGCAATAACTTCATCCATGCTGTAGCCCTGTCCTGCAACCCATTCGGCCAGCCGCTTGCCTTTGCTATTTCCAGCCTGGGCGACGTCGACCTGATCTATCCATGACCATTCGCAGGCCAGGCCCAGTTCCTGTTCAATGAGGGCGGTAACTTCATTCAGACGGTCGATGCTCGGGTCGGTCAACGCAAATTTCCAGATAGCCTTATCTTCTGCGGCAGCCTGATATAAAGAGCTGACCTGACGATAAACCGGGCGTTGTTCCGGCGGCAGACTTTGTGCCCAGTTCAGCGAGCGGGTGACGTGGCCGCTGGCGGTTTGATAAACCATGGCGTCTTCCACATACATCAAACCATTTATCTGGTTCTGTTCCAGCAGGCGGATAGTCGACTGAGCCTGTTCACGCGCCAGTGGAGTCGCAGCCAGCACCTTCTGCGCCTGAAAATCGTAGGAATAGGTACCGTTACAGCAGATTGCCGGGGTGTCCAGCGCCAGAGCGTGGTAGAACGGGCGGATAGCAACGTGGTGGCGGCCCGTCACCAGGAGCACGGTAATGCCCGCAGCGCGAGCGGCTTTGATGGCGTCCAGCGATTCACTGAGAATGGTTTTTTGCGAGGTCAGCAGGGTGCCGTCGAGATCCAAAGCGATGATGCGATAGTTCATGATTATCCTGTAGAGACACATGTTTGATGCAGGGGATGTTACACTGCCTGACAGGTTGTACAAAATTACCGGTGCCGGACGCATGGGGAAAGTGAGCTTAAGTTGCCGTCCGGTAAGACTAATTTCTGTATTAAAGGAGTTGTCATGAAACAGACTGTCTACACCGCCAGCCCGGAAAGTCACCAGATTCATGTTTGGGAGCTGAATAGTGAGGGGCAGCTTGCCCTGCGTCAGGTCGTTGAGGCCCCAGGCCAGGTACAGCCGATGGTCATTAGCCCGGACAAGCGCCACCTGTATGTCGGGGTACGCCCCGATTTTCGGGTTGTTGCCTACGATATTGCGCCTGATGACGGTTCACTCAGTGAAGCGGGGCAGGCACAGCTGCCGGGCAGTCCGACTCATATCTCCACTGACCATCACGGTAAGTTTTTATTCTGCGCCTCCTATAATGCCGGTAGCGTCAGCGTATCGCCGCTGGATAATGGCCTGCCTCAGCCGGTAGTGAATGTGGTTGAAGGGCTGGATGGTTGCCACTCGGCTAATATCTCTCCGGATAACCGCACGCTGTGGGTTCCGACGCTTAAACAAGACCGCATCTGTTTGTTCACCTTAAGCGATGACGGTGTGCTGATTGCCGCCGACCCGGAATCCGTGCCTACGGTTGAAGGTGCCGGGCCGCGCCATATGGCATTCCATCCTAATCATCAGTTCGCCTACTGCGTTAACGAACTGAATGGCAGCGTCGACGTCTGGCAGTTAAGCAATGCGCACGAGCAAATAGAGTGTGTGCAGAGCATTGATATGATGCCGCCGGATTTCCGCGATACCCGCTGGGCAGCAGATATTCACATTACGCCGGATGGTCGCCATTTATATACCTGCGACCGAACTGCCAGCATTATTACCGTGTTCAGCGTTTCTGAAGACGGCAGCGTACTGGCGGTAGAAGGCTATCAGCCGACGGAAACCCAGCCGCGCGGTTTTAATATTGATGATTCCGGTAAATACCTGATGGCGGTAGGGCAGAAATCAAACCATATCGCGGTTTACGCCATTACTCAGCCGCAGGGGCTGTTGCAAGAACTGGGGCGCTACCCAACCGGCAAGGGGCCGATGTGGGTCACAGTTTACGCGCATTGATGTTGGTTTAAGGACATAACATAAGCCGCCGATATACCGGCGGTTTTTTTACGTCTCGATTCAGGAACCGGCCCATAAAAAACGGCAGCCGAAGCTGCCGTTTTCACTGTCAATCCCAGGCCACCGCCCACGGAGGTGGTGATTAATTCTTTTCCGTAAGCTTAATTGCTACCGGTACCGGTGTTGTTATATTCCCACATCCGGTTAGCGTTCGGATCGTTGAGATCGCGGTTTTCGCTCACATTGCCGCTAAAGGCGCGGCCAGAATCTTTAGCGTTGCCCCACGGATGGTCATGGTTAAAGCCGTCGTTAATATCACTATCGCGAATCACAACCTGGCCGTTAGAGGTCTGACCCGGCTGATAGCCATTTTGGCCTGCGCCCATATCCCATGCACGTCCTAGCTGAGCCACTCCGTCACCGGCGGCATAGAAGTGGCTGTTAACAGCAAGGAAGCCGTAATAGATGCCGGACTGAGTCGCAGGAGCAAAAACATACGCTTCTTTCTGAGTGCGGCTGTTAACTACCTGGAAGCGGGTGTCATCAAACACCACCGCGCCACGGCCAGAAACCAGATCTACGTCGCCTTCGATATAGCTATGGCTCACCAGGGTGCGCGGCTGACGGTTGTTGATAAACCGGTTTTGCAAATCGCTGTTGGTGACCAGGAATGTATTCTGGCGGCCCAGCAGATTGACTTTATTAAGCTGAACTTTATCGCCATCGCTGCGCAGGGCGACCGCCGGATGGTCGCCAGCATCTACGCTGTCGCCCAGGCTATTTTCAATAGTCAGGTTCTGAAGCTGTAGTCCGTTGTTCTGGGACCAAACGGCGGCAGAGCACATTAAGCCGATGCTGGCGGAACGGTTATTCAGACAGGTCTGGTACATGTACCACGATGGTTTACCCGGCATATATTTGCCGCCCGGGTTTACCGCCTGACGCCATGAGGTTGGGTCCATCGTGGCGTCCAGAGCCTGGCCGATTTTCACGTCACTCGGCTGATTACCTGTACCGTAAATAGTCAGGCTACTGGAGGCTGCAGGAATGTAGACCGTGCCAGGATATTCCCCAGGCATGACGGCGATGGTAATGCGCTGAGAAGTATGTTTGGTTATCGCCGCATCTACCGCGTCTTGCAGAGTGTGGTAATTAACGCCCTCGGTTCCCGCCGGGCCGACCACTATATCCGCCTGCCCAGGCGTGGAGATAGTGCCCGGAGTCCAGGCTGCGGCCTGTGGATCAAGGGCCTGGAAGTAACGTGCCGCGGTAAAGTTTTCCGCCTCGCTACCGTTCAGTATCGGACGGGTCGCGCTGCCGGGCGCTTGCTGGCTTGATGTTGACTGATCGGACGAAAAGCTACAGGCGCTGAGCGTCGTACCAAGCGCTAAAGCGATGGCAAGACGTGAAACCGAAAAAGGCATTGAGATACTCCTCTAAAGCTATCCCTGATAATCGAGAGCACGTTGGAAAGTTGGGCTCTGGCCGCGGGCCGCGAACAGCGAAGGCCGGATGAGCCAGAACGCATAGCGGCGATATTAGCGCGAGCGCCGAGCGTGGTAAATTTCCCGAGCCGTTTTTTCTCGCCAAATCATGCGGTTTGCCTCTGGCTTGCGGAGTTAACGAGATTTGACGCGGAATGTAACAGAATGGCTACCTATCGTCCATGTATGGCAGTGATGATCCCCGTGTAAAATGCACAAAATGGCGGGGAAAGATGGGATGAGCGGGCGCCCATCCCATTATTATTCAGGCAAAAAGCGCGGTAATAGAGGCGCTGGCAAGCTGGTGGAAGTGAACGTTAAAACCGACCAGCGCACCGCTCGACTGGTTATCGACCTCCAGTCGGTCGGTATCCAGCGCGTAGACGGTAAAAATATAGCGATGAGTTTCGCCTTTTGGCGGTGCCGCTCCGCCGTAGGCGGCGCTGCCAAAATCAGTACGCCCGTGAACGGCACCCTGCGGCAATGCGCTGTCACCGGCACCCGCGCCGCGCGGCAGGCTGCGGGTTGTTGCCGGCAGGTTGGCGACTACCCAGTGCCACCAGCCAGAGCCGGTAGGTGCATCCGGATCAAAGCAGGTGACGACAAAGCTTTTAGTACCGGCGGGTGCTTCATCCCACGCCAGGTGCGGCGACAGGTTTTCACCTTGATAGCCCATGCCGTTGAACAGTTGAGCCTGAGGCAATTTACCGCCGTCTTGAATATCGTCGCTGAATAATTTCATATCAACTCCCTGAACAATTAATCATTCACCCGGCGTCTGTCCGGGGAAAGTTACCCGGCCAAGTGTAGCAGAGCAGTGAAAATCAAAGGTTGAACAAGGTGCTGTCATCCAGCGCAGCATCGACGGCTGCAATCAGTTGTTCAAGCTGAGCTGGCGTGATGATATATGGCGGCATCAGGTAAATTAGCTTACCGAACGGGCGGATCCAGACTCCGCGCTCAACGAAGAAACGTTGGAGTTTTTCCATATTGACCGGCTGACGGGTTTCAACCACGCCGATCGCGCCTAGCACCCGAATATCGGCAACCATCGGTTTATCGCGCAGCGGTAGCAGCCCGGCGCGCAGCTGGGTTTCGATTGCTGCCACCTGCTGCTGCCACTCGCCAGAGGCCAGTAATTCCAGGCTGGCGCTGGCAACCGCACAGGCCAGAGGATTACCCATAAAAGTCGGGCCGTGCATAAAGCAACCGGCCTCACCATCGCTGATGGTTTCAGCCACTTTACGGGTGGTTAGCGTTGCTGACAGGGTCATGGTGCCGCCAGTGAGCGCTTTACCCAGGCACAAAATATCGGGAACGATTCCCGCATGTTCGCAGGCAAACAATTTGCCGGTGCGCCCAAAGCCGGTGGCTATCTCATCGGCTATTAGCAAAATACCTTCGCGATCGCACATCCGCCGCAAAGTTCGTAATAACTGAGGGTGATACATGCGCATGCCGCCTGCGCCCTGTACCACCGGCTCCAGAATAATTGCTGCGATTTCATGGCGATGCGCCGCCAGCAAATGAGCGACTCCGGCCACATCACGCTCGTCCCAGTCGCCATCAAACCGGCTTTGCGGTGTCGGAGCAAAGATATTTTCTGGCAGATAACCGGCCCACAGGCTGTGCATGGAGTTATTTGGGTCGCAGACCGACATTGCGCCAAAGGTGTCACCGTGATAGCCGTTACGCAGAGTCAAAAAGCGTTTACGCGGCTCGCCTTTAGCCTGCCAGTATTGCAGCGCCATCTTCATCGAAACTTCCACTGCCACAGACCCTGAGTCAGCCAGGAATACGCACTCCAGCGATTCCGGTGTCATCTCAATCAACTGACGGCACAGCGCAACCGCGGGAGAATGGGTAATCCCGCCAAACATCACGTGTGACATCTGGTCAATCTGGGTGTGCATCGCCTGATTAAGGTGTGGGTGGTTATAGCCATGGATAGCCGCCCACCAGGAGGACATACCGTCAATCAGACGGCGGCCATCATCAAGAATCAGCTCGCATCCCTGCGCGCCGGCCACCGGCCAGGCGGGTAACGGACGCGTCATTGAGGTGTAAGGGTGCCAGATATGGCGCTTATCAAATTCAAGATCGGCAGGAGTCATAGCAACTTGTAAACTTTTTTAAAAACATTTAGGTTTACGACTATAACCGCAAACCGTGATTAAAAACACCTTTTTGGAGATGCCCCATGGCTCACCACGCTCGCTGGACAATGTCGCAGGTAACTGAATTATTTGAAAAACCATTTATGGATTTGCTGTTTGAAGCACAACAAATCCACCGTCAGCACTTTGATCCTCGCCAGGTACAAGTCAGCACGCTGCTGTCGATTAAAACCGGTGCCTGCCCGGAAGACTGCAAATATTGTCCGCAAAGCTCGCGTTATAAAACCGGGCTGGAGTCTGAACGACTGATGGAAGTTGAGCAAGTGCTGGATGCGGCGCGTAAAGCTCGCGATGCCGGTTCCACCCGTTTCTGTATGGGAGCTGCGTGGAAAAACCCTCACGATCGTGACATGCCTTACCTGGAACAAATGGTTGAAGGCGTTAAGGCCATGGGGCTGGAAGCCTGTATGACACTGGGGACTCTGAAAGAAGAGCAGGCCCAGCGGCTGGCGGCCGCCGGGCTGGATTATTACAACCATAACCTGGACACCTCTCCAGAATTTTACGGCAACATCATCACTACCCGCAGCTATCAGGAGCGTCTGGATACCCTGGATAAAGTTCGTGACGCCGGGATTAAGGTCTGTTCCGGCGGTATCGTCGGACTCGGAGAGCAGGTAAAAGATCGTGCTGGTCTGTTGTTGCAATTGGCTAACCTGCCGGTACCGCCTGAAAGCGTGCCTATCAATATGCTGGTCAAGGTTAAAGGCACGCCGCTGGCTGATAACGAAGATGTGGATGCTTTTGATTTTATCCGCACCATTGCCGTTGCCCGCATCATGATGCCGACCTCCTGGGTTCGCCTGTCCGCCGGTCGTGAGCAGATGAATGAGCAGACTCAGGCGCTGTGTTTTATGGCCGGGGCGAACTCGGTGTTTTACGGCTGCAAATTGCTGACCACGCCAAATCCTGAGGAAGATAAAGATCTGCAACTGTTTAAAAAGCTCGGTATTAACCCGCAATCTACCGGCGTAGTGGCGGGTGATATTGAGCAGGCGGAGCGTCTAAGCGAAGCATTGAGCCATGCCGATGAACCTATGTTCTACAATGCGGCCGCGCTGTGAGCTGGCAGTCGCGAATAGACCTGGCGCTGGAGCAGCGCCGGGAAGCGCAGGCATTGCGCCAGCGCCAGCCGCTCAACAGTATTGATGGTCGCTGGGTTGAGTACCAGGGGCGTCGTTATCTGAATTTCGCCGCGAATGATTATCTGGGATTAAGCCATCACCCGGCCATTATTGCCGCCTGGGGCGAGGGCGCGCGCCGCTATGGTGCGGGTAGCGGCGGCTCGGGCCATGTGACTGGCTATAACCCGGCTCAGGCGGAAGTTGAACAGCAACTGGCCGCATGGTTGGGCTATGACCAGGCGCTGCTGTTTAGTTCTGGCTTTGCCGCAAATCAGGCGCTGATTGCCGCGTTAATGCAAAAGGGCGACAGGATTGTTGCGGATAAGCTCAGCCACGCATCATTACAGGAAGCCGCAAGCCTAAGTCCCGCAGAGTTACGGCGCTTTGCCCATAACGATGTGGCAGCTCTATGCCAGAGGCTGGCGGTGGACTGTGCAGGGCAGCAGCTGGTGGTGACCGAAGGGGTATTCAGCATGGATGGCGATCGTGCGCCCCTCAAGGATATCTCCGCTGCCAGCATTGAGGCTGATGCCTGGCTGATGGTGGATGATGCGCACGGTATTGGTGTTATTGGCGATGAGGGGCGGGGTAGCTGCTACCTGGCCGGAATTCATCCTGAATTGCTGGTGGTCACTTTCGGTAAAGCGTTTGGCGTTGGCGGTGCGGCAATACTTTGTAGCCAGACAGTGGCCGATTATCTGCTGCAATTTGCCCGCCATCTTATCTATAGCACCGCGCCACCACCGGCATTCTCCGTTGCGCTTACCGCTGCGTTAAAAGAGGTGAAAGCCGCCTGCGGTCAGCGCCAGCTTTTGGCGCAACATATTGCCCGTCTGCGCGAGGGTGTAAGCGGGCTCGATATTCGCCTGGCACCTTCTGATACCGCTATTCAGCCGCTTATCGTTGGCGATAACAGCCGGGCGCTGGCTCTGGCCCGGCGGCTGCGTGAGCAGGGAATATGGGCTACCGCTATCCGACCACCAACGGTTCCCGTCGGCAGCGCCCGGCTGAGGATCACTCTGAGTGCGGCCCATCATGCACAGGATATTGACCGGCTGCTGGAGGTGTTACATGACTGCGGTGAATAAACCGGCTATCGCCGCCGCTTTTGGCCGGGCGGCGGAAGGATATGAGCAGCACGCTGAACTACAGCGCCGCAGCGGCGATGCGCTGCTGGCCCGCCTGGGCGATATTCGTCCTAAACAGGTTCTGGACGCTGGTTGCGGTACCGGATGGTATAGCCGCTACTGGCAGCAGCAGGATGCCTGCGTGACGGCGCTGGACTTATCTGACGGCATGCTGGAGGAGGCTCGTCGCCAGCGTTCGGCGCAGCATTATCGTCTGGGAGATATAGAAAACCTGCCGTTTGATGACCAGCAGTTTGCACTGACCTGGAGCAACCTGGCGGTACAGTGGTGTGCATCTTTACCGCGGGCGCTTACTGAGTTGTGGCGGGTAACCCTCCCTGAGGGGCGGGTGGCTTTTACTACTCTGGGGCAGGGCTCGTTACCGGAGCTGAATGCGGCCTGGCAGGCGGTAGATAACCTGCCGCATGCTAACCGTTTTCTTAACCAGTCCGACATTGCAGCAGCCTGTCCGACAGGAGCAAAAATGGCTCTGGAGCGCACCACTATAACTCTGGGCTTTTCCAGCGCCCTGAGCGCTATGCGTTCTCTTAAAGGCATTGGCGCTACCCATCTGCATGATGGACGGCGCTCAGAAACCCTGACCCGCGAGCGCCTTAGTGCGCTGAGCCTGGCCTGGCCACAGGAACAGGGGCAGTTTCTGCTTACTTATCACTTAATTTCAGGAGTTGTAGAACGTGGCTGAACGGTGGTTTATCACAGGAACCGATACAGAAGTTGGTAAGACGGTTGCCAGCTGCGCCTTGCTTCAGGCGGCGTCCCGCGCCGGATATCGGACCGCGGGTTATAAACCGGTGGCTTCCGGCAGCGAGATGACGCCGGAGGGTCTGCGCAATGAAGATGCTTTAGCATTGCAACGCAATAGCAGCGTAGATCTGCCTTATGATCGGGTGAATCCTTATACCTTTGCGGAGCCAACCTCGCCGCATATTGTTAGCGCGATTACCGGCGAGCAAATTAAGCCTCAGGTGATGACCGAAGGCTTGCAGGCTCTGCAGCGCCAGGCTGATTGGGTACAGGTTGAAGGCGCAGGGGGATGGTTTACGCCGCTGGGTGATGGTTTTAGTTTTAGCGACTGGGCAGTGGAACAGCAATTCAAGGTTATTCTGGTGGTCGGGGTCAAGCTGGGTTGTATTAACCACGCGCTGCTTACCGCTCAGGCCGTTGCTCAGGCCGGGTTACGGCTGGCAGGCTGGATAGCTAACGATATCCAGCCTCAGGGGCGCTACCATCAGGAGTACATGGCAACGCTGCGTGAGCTTATACCTGCGCCGTTGTTAGGTGAAATTCCTCATCTGACTGAGTTGACCCCACAAACTGAGCTTGGTACCTGGCTGTCGCTGGACCCGCTTAATCTTCCTCCAATTATGGCGTAAGCCAGGCACCGACCTGCAGGTCATCTAATAGCGCCACTCTACCGTGGGCCACATTGCGCCCACGGTGTAACAGGACAAATCGATCCGTCACCACCCTTATGAGCGGGATATTGCGTTCAGCCAGCAGGATAGCCACGCCAAAATCCTGATTTAACCGCCGTAAGATCGTCCCCAATTCGTGAATAAAGCCGCTGCTACGCCCGCGGCAGGGCTCATCAAGTAACAGCAGCCGCGGATTGCTTTGCAGAGCGCAGGCGAGGGCCAGGCGCTGATTATTCTCCTCGCTAAGCTCACTGACCCGCACATGGCGTAGTGCATCCAGTATTGGAAAAAGGTTATAAACCGAAGGCAGCGCTGCTGTCGGGCCTTCGGGCATGCTCTGGCGCACAATATGCAGATTCTGCTCTACGGTGAGCTGAGAGAAGAACCTTGGGCTCCCTGGCTGGAAACCGATGCCAAGTTCAACTCTGCGCTCAGATGGCATCTCCGCCAGCTCGGTCAGGGGCTGCCCCTCCTCTTGCCATAGGATATGCCCACTGGCTACAGGCTGTGTCCCGGCGATACAGTTCATCAGCGTTGTTTTTCCGGTGCCAGCCGCACCGATAATGCAGGTAGCGCCTCCATGCTTCAGTTCTAGAAAAATATCCTGCAACGTATGGTGCTCTCCATAAAACTGATTGACCGCATGTAAACTCAGCATTTGTCTCTCCTGTTCAGGCCACCCGGCAGCTTGCCGGTAACTCTGGTTTCAAGACCCCCGACCGGTTAAGTCGGGCCGGTTTAATGAGCTGTGCTCCGCCACGGGCGGTAAGAGGTGATGCAATATGTTTGCCAGTTCAAGGTTGCAGGACTTGCCGGGTGCGGAATGATTTATTGCACCTTTGCAGTGCTGGTTGTAAACGCGTTGCATCAATCGGGTGGCAGACGTTGTCTCGATCACAGAAAAAAACAGCAATTTTTTTTTCCGCAGCCAATATAAAAAAAATTAACAAATCATGGGGGGCAGTCTGGCAACGGCCCCGGTGGAGTTATCCACCATTCCTGTGGATAACCTTGTGCATTAGAGTTAGAAAACTTGCGGTAAGCGAGGAAATACGCGGGTTGCGCATAAATTGCTGCTAAACCGGTCTTGTTTTTAAATGTATTTAATATCAATTAGTTAATTAAAATCAAGCCTTGTGGAAGTGAGGTGAAATTGGGTAAAAAAAGCGGCCTTACGCAGCTTGACAAATGTTAAATATGAAAATCATCTGGGGATAACCCTTGCTTCAGGTCAAAAAACTGGTCTCACCGCTTTTTGCCGACTAAATGGTGCGAGTAATTTCCTTCTGCTTTCGTCTCACGCCGGGGAGTGGGCAACGGCTCCGGGATGAGGTCCTGGCCAAAAACTAAGCGCATTGCTTTCACGTGGTTGCATTTAGGCAGATTGCTAACTGTGGTAATGGATGCAGGGCTTTCACTTTCTGTGGGAGTGTAGACGCATAAGCTTGCTTCTTCACCTCACTTACTTCTTTTGCTGACTACTGTTTCTACTTCTCATTAAAAAATGCTTTTCACTTCTAAGCTATTTATCAAAATTATTATTATCAAGCATGACTAGAGTTAATTATTGTCTCTTTCATCAGGGAGAGTAGTAGGGCACATGATCTTTCGATTAGGAGAAATTAGTGATAATTGATGTTCATTAAAATATTTGATAGATATTTTTTATAATTCAATGGTCGTTAGGTTTTTTATCAAAATATATTGTTAGTTTCTTTTTTTTATTCTTAATTTATAATTTTGAAACTATCAGATAATAATATTAATTTATTAACTAAAGAAGGTTGGCAGGGGAAGTGTTGCCAAATTCAGTCTCTATAAATAGTTACGCATTATATCGTTTTCATACATGGGAGGGATAAGTTGTGGCAAATGCAGGTTTGCATATCAGTATCTTCACCCCATGGGGTAATTGAATATATGCTAAAGCACTGGCAGTATTCAGGATGTGACTCTCTTTAGCAGCGGTGCTCTTTTGCTGTGTTTTAGAGGGTTACTCTGTAATTTTATTTTAACTAAGTCTGTTTTACATCTCTGCTTAGTCTTAAAAAACCTTATAAACCCTTAAAATAACTTTATATCGCTATGATTTTTTGAAATATTTATTTTTTAATGAGTTTTAATTTCAGATAATTAGTATCGATGGGTAAGATTATTCCTGCGTATCTTATGCAATTATTCAAAAAAGAATTGTCACGATAAAAAACAAGCAATTAATAGGAGGTATTATATATGGATATGTTGCGTTATGAAGTCAAAGGTAAGGATAATCTTTTTATTAAGGGCGTTCAGTGCATAATGGAATCGGTTTTTGCGGAATATGCAGCTAGAGGCCATTATTATACCGAGAGGATAATTAATGTATTGGTTTTATCAGAGATGACATTGCCAGAGTGCTATACATTTTGCATCCAGCATAAGGTAATTCCGGATATTGTGTTTTGCTCAGAAGCTTGTCAGCGAGTTTTCGAGCATACAACTATGTTTATGAATACGACCTTTATTAATGTAATGACATCTCCCGCTGCGGCGAAGGTAACTATTCTGGCCGCATTATCTCGAAATGCTATTCAGCCAGAGTTATTGCGCCGGCAGGATCTTTGCCAATCGTTAGGTTATAAAGACTCACTTTTTGTTGATCGTTATAGTCGTGGAACCACGATATCGATGATTGCTATCCGCGAACAGCGTTCGGTTAAATCGGTCTATGCTCAATATAAAAAACTGGCAAATTTGATTGGCGTTGCAACCCGTCAGGAGTTTGCCGTTAAATCCATGATGATTTCGCGTTATAGCCGGAACTTATTAAATTAGTTTGTTAAAGATATTATGGACCTGGGGGCAGTTTATTACTGATTAACCGGTCATGAAATTATCACCTCCTTACTTAATTGAAGCCATCGATTCTTATCGGTGGTTTTTTATATCCGTCCGACAACCGTGACTCGGCTATCACGATGTAACATCATTGAATTTATTCAGTTCTTAAGGTAATGACGTAGGGTTAAAACGATTAATACTGAAATTGAGTATCGTAGGTGTGAACCTTAAGTACTGATTTCAAAAAAGATTATCGTATAGCAGTCATTAAGCCCAAGACTTAAAAATGCCAGAGCCAACATAATAAACTGCGGTGGGAAGCGGGCGATCTGGCGCTAACGAGTGCGCTTAAGGTTGGTAATTAAACTTACGGAGGGTAAAATTAAAGTCGATCCTCACGCCAACACCAGGTTGCCCCATCATGAGTAAAACCTTCAAATTACACTCTGCTTTTAAGCCCTCAGGCGATCAGCCAGAGGCTATCCGCCGTCTGAAGGAAGGCCTGGAAGACGGGCTGGCGCATCAGACGCTACTGGGCGTAACCGGTTCGGGTAAAACTTTTACCGTCGCGAACGTCATCGCCGATCTGGAGCGCCCGACCATGGTGCTGGCCCCGAATAAAACGCTGGCGGCCCAGCTGTATGGCGAGATGAAGGCCTTTTTCCCGGAAAACGCGGTGGAGTATTTCGTCTCCTACTACGACTATTATCAGCCGGAAGCCTATGTTCCCAGCTCTGATACCTTTATCGAGAAAGATGCCTCGGTAAACGAACACATCGAGCAGATGCGTCTGTCGGCAACCAAAGCGTTGCTGGAGCGGCGCGATGTGGTGGTCGTCGCATCCGTATCGGCTATTTACGGTCTGGGAGATCCGGATCTCTATCTGAAAATGATGCTGCATCTGACTCAGGGAATGATTATCGACCAGCGTGCTATTTTGCGTCGTCTGGCTGAGCTGCAGTATGTCCGCAACGATCAGGCATTTCAGCGCGGTACCTTCCGGGTACGTGGCGAGGTTATCGATATCTTCCCGGCGGAGTCTGATGATATGGCGCTGCGGGTTGAGTTGTTCGATGAAGAAGTGGAGCGCCTGTCGTTATTCGATCCGCTAACCGGACATGTTATTTCAACCGTACCGCGCTATACCATCTACCCGAAAACTCACTACGTAACTCCGCGTGAACGTATCCTTCAGGCGATGGAGGACATAAAAGTTGAGCTGGCAGACCGGCGCAAGGTGCTGCTAGGCAATAATAAACTGTTAGAAGAACAGCGCATCACGCAGCGCACCCAGTTTGACCTTGAGATGATGAATGAGCTGGGGTATTGCTCGGGCATCGAAAACTATTCCCGTTATCTGTCCGGCCGCGGGCCGGGCGAGCCGCCTCCAACTCTTTTTGATTATTTACCCGCCGATGGTTTGCTGGTCGTCGATGAATCCCACGTCACTATCCCGCAGATAGGCGGGATGTTCCGCGGCGACCGGGCGCGCAAAGAGACGCTGGTAGAATATGGCTTTCGCTTGCCTTCGGCACTGGATAACCGCCCGCTCAAGTTTGAAGAGTTTGAGGCGCTGGCGCCGCAGACTATCTATGTTTCGGCCACCCCCGGTAACTACGAGCTAGAGAAATCAGGCGGCGATCTGGTGGATCAGGTGGTGCGTCCGACCGGGCTTTTGGATCCAATAATCGAAGTGCGTCCGGTGGCAACGCAGGTGGACGATCTGTTATCGGAAATCCGCATACGCGCCGCTATTAATGAGCGAGTTCTGGTCACCACGTTAACTAAACGCATGGCCGAGGATCTCACTGAATACCTTGAGGAACATGGCGAACGGGTACGCTATCTGCATTCGGATATCGACACCGTTGAGCGTATGGAAATCATCCGTGACTTACGCCTTGGCGAATTTGACGTATTGGTGGGCATTAACCTGTTGCGTGAAGGGTTGGATATGCCAGAGGTTTCGCTGGTGGCAATTCTGGATGCCGATAAAGAAGGGTTCCTGCGTTCTGAGCGTTCTCTGATTCAGACGATTGGCCGTGCGGCACGTAATATCAATGGTAAAGCGATTCTCTACGGTGACCGGATAACGGCATCAATGGCGAAAGCGATTGGTGAGACCGAACGTCGTCGCGAGAAACAGCAGCGCTATAACGAAGAAAACGGCATCGTACCTCAGGGCCTGAAGAAAGATGTGGTCGATATTCTGGCGATGGGTGAGGGGCTGGCGCATACGCGCAATAAGAGCAAAGGGCGAGGTAAGTCCCGTTCAGCCAGCGATCTGGATGCGGCTCATAAGGCGCTAACGCCGAAAGCGATGGAGCAGAAGATGGCAGAACTGGAAAGCCAGATGATGAAACACGCTCAGAACCTCGAATTCGAAGAGGCGGCGGCAATGCGCGACGAGCTGCAACAGTTACGCGAGCTATTTATCGCCGCCTCTTAAATTGGCGTTACCCTAACCGGGCGATAGCCAGCGCTAGCGCATCATTAAGCTTCTGGCGATCGTGGCGGTAAGGGATCTCTTCATCGGCGAGCGGCTGCTGGATAATCAGCCGCTCGCCGCAATCGCGGATATCTTCGTGCGGGCCAACCACCACCGCATCGATAACCGGTTTACCTACGTGTTGCTCAATAATGTTCAACCGCTCACCTATACTCAGCCGCGCGGCAGGGCTCTGTTCGGCCATCAGGTTACCGACAAATATCACCGAGGCCGGGCTGCGGCGCATGGCTTCATCAATTTCTGCGACCAGCAATACCGGCATTATGCTGGTATAAAAGCTGCCAGGGCCGATAATAATTAAATCAGCTTCCTGGATGGCAATCAGCGCTTCTCGCGTTGCGCTAACATTTGGGAACAGATGCAAATCCTGCGGCGGCTCCGCCAGCCTGTCGATACTGACTTCGCCCCAGGTGGCATTGCCCTCGGCATCGATAGCCACCAGGTCTACCGCCTGCTCCGACATTGGAATAAGTTGCGCATCAACTTTAAGCACGTTGCGAATGAGATTGATGGCCTCCAGAGGCCGCACGCTCAGATGATCCAACGCTTTTAACATCAGATTACCAAGGTTATGGCCCGACAGTTCGCCATTGCCGCTAAAACGATACTCAAACATGGCTGAAGCTACGCTGGGCTGGGTAATAAGCTGATTTAGACAGTTGCGGAGATCCCCCCAACCGATGCCGCCTTCAGAGCGGCGAATTCGTCCGGTCGATCCGCCATTATCGCTGGTGGTGACAATGCCAGTCAGCCTTGGCCCCAGGCTCGACAGAGCGGACATCACCCGACCCAGACCATGGCCGCCGCCAAGGGCGACCACGCGGTCAAAATCGGCAAGGGTGCGGTTGCGCATAACAAATCCTTCAATAGTGGTTGGCTATATCCTGCCGGAAAGCAAACAAAAATACGATGCGTCAAAAACCGAAAATGATGCATATCAAGGTATAAAAAGCCATTTCACCTATTATGTAGCGAAAATGCACGATATCAACGATATATATCAGTTTATATAGCGAAAGTTCTGCGTGGCGAAGTCGTTGGTTTGTCGCTACTATGGCTAGAACCAGTCAGCAAAAGCTGAAATAAACACTCAAGCGTCTGGGCCTGTGTCTTCGGATATGGCGCTTACGCCGTGGCAACCCGCCACCGGGTGCAGGAAGAAATGACTGCATCTCCCGTATTTGGAAAGGTGTACATGGTCGAACAACTCACTGATGCTTACGCACGTAAGTTCTATTACCTGCGTTTGTCGATTACCGATGTTTGCAACTTTCGTTGCACTTACTGTCTGCCAGACGGCTACCGCCCGGGTGCGGTGACGAATAACGGCTTTCTCAATGTCAGTGAGATTAAGCGGATTACCCGCGCCTTTGCCGCGCTGGGTACCGAAAAAGTCCGTCTGACCGGCGGCGAACCTACCTTAAGGCGCGATTTTTGCGACATCATTGCCGCCGTGCGAGAAAACCCGGCTATCCGTAAACTTGCGGTGACGACCAATGGCTATCGCATGGCTCGTGACGTTGCAAGCTGGCGCGAGGCGGGGCTAACGGCGATCAACGTTAGCGTAGATAGCCTGGATGCCCGCCAGTTTCACGCCATTACCGGCCAGGATAAATTCCGTCAGGTGATGGACGGCATAGATGCCGCCTTTAACGCCGGGTTTGAGCAGGTAAAAGTCAACACCGTGCTGATGCGCGACGTCAATCACTCCCAGCTCGACACCTTTCTTAACTGGATCCGCACTCGCCCCATTCAGCTGCGTTTTATCGAGCTGATGGAAACCGGTGAGGGCAGTGAACTGTTTCATCGCCACCATATTTCCGGCGCTTTTATTCGCGATGCTCTGCTGGCCCGCGGCTGGATCCACCAGTTGCGTAGCCGGAGCGACGGTCCGGCGCAGGTGTTCTGCCATCCGGATTATCAGGGGCAGATAGGTCTTATCATGCCTTATGAGAAGGATTTCTGCGTTACCTGTAACCGTCTGCGCGTCTCTTCTATTGGCAATCTGCATCTGTGCCTGTTCGGTGAGGGCGGTATTCCGCTTCGCGATCTGCTGGCAGATGACGGGCAGCAGGCAGAGCTGGAAGGGCGTATTGCCAGTGCGCTGGCGGCTAAGAAACAGACCCATTTTCTGCATGACGGCAATACTGGAATTACCCAAAACCTTTCCTATATTGGCGGCTGACTGCAGTTTTTAAGGAGCAAAGTGATGAGTCAGGTAAGCGAAACTTTTATTGCCACTCGCGTGGCCGTGTTAACCGTGTCTGGGCGTCGTACTGAAGAAGATGACACCTCCGGGCACTATCTGCGCGATGCCGCAACAGAAGCCGGGCATCAGGTGGTTGAAAAAGCCATCGTTAAAGAAAATCTCTATGCTATCCGCGCCCAAATTTCCGCGTGGATTGCCAGTGATGACGTACAGGTGATTTTAATTAATGGCGGCACAGGATTTACTTCAGGTGACTGTGTGCCGGAAGCCATCACGCCGTTATTTGACCGCGCCATTGAAGGTTTTGGTGAAGTGTTCCGGATGCTTTCCTTTGAAGAGATTGGCACAGCGACGCTGCAATCCCGCGCGCTGGCGGGTATCGCCAACCGCACGCTGATTTTTGCGATGCCAGGCTCCACCAAAGCCTGCCGTACTGCATGGCAAAATATTATTGAAAGCCAGCTCGATGCGCGCCAGCGCCCATGTAACTTCCATCCGCACCTGAAGAAATAATCCCTATGTCGCAACTAACCCATCTAAATGCCCAGGGCGAAGCCCATATGGTGGATGTTTCCGCCAAAGCTGAAACATTGCGTGAGGCGCGTGCTGAGGCCTTTGTCACCATGCGCCCGGAAACGCTGGAGCTTATTGTTACCGGTCGCCATCACAAAGGTGATGTATTCGCCACGGCGCGAATTGCCGGGATCCAGGCGGCCAAGCGCACCTGGGAGCTGATTCCGCTATGCCATCCGCTGTTGCTAACCAAAGTTGAAGTTCAGCTTGAGGCTCAGCCTGAGTTTCAGCGCGTACGGGTTGAGGCAATGTGCCGCCTGTCGGGTAAAACCGGGGTTGAGATGGAAGCGCTAACCGCTGCCTCGGTTGCGGCTTTAACTATCTACGATATGTGTAAAGCGGTGCAAAAGGATATGGTCATTGGTCCGGTGCGTCTGCTGGCAAAAAGCGGCGGTAAATCGGGCGATTTCAGGGTAGAAGATAATGATTAAAGTACTGTTTTTTGCACAGGTTCGCGAGCTGCTCGGCACTTCCGGGCTGGAGCTGGATGCCGAGTTTGCAAGCGTTGAAGAGCTACGTGCGCATCTGGCCGCCAGGGGCGACCGCTGGGCGCTGGCGCTGGAGGACGGTAAGCTGCTGGCGGCGGTTAACCAGACGCTGGTCGCCTTTGATACCCCGCTGAATGAGGGAGATGAAGTGGCCTTTTTCCCGCCGGTAACCGGAGGCTAATATGCAACAGACGCAAATTCGCGTGGGCAGCGCGCCATTTTCGGTTGGGGATGAATATAACTGGCTGGCGGCCTGTGATGATGACGGCGCGGTGGTCACTTTTACCGGCAAAGTCCGTAACCATAATCTCGGCGATAGCGTTAGCGCCCTGACGCTTGAGCACTATCCCGGCATGACGGAAAAAGCGCTGGAAGAGATAGTTGCCGAAGCCCGCACCCGCTGGGCTTTGCAGCGGGTGAGCGTAATTCATCGCATCGGCGAGCTATGGCCGGGAGATGAGATTGTGTTTGTCGGCGTGACCAGCGCTCACCGCAGCACGGCGTTTGAAGCCGCTGAGTTCATCATGGATTATCTGAAAACCCGCGCCCCATTCTGGAAGCGCGAAGCCACCACCGAAGGCGATCGCTGGGTAGAAGCCCGCGATAGCGATAAGCAGGCGGCAAAGCGCTGGTAAGCATGTCTGTCGGGATGTGATAACCTTATGGAGTGGGGGCAATTGCGCCCCGTCTTCATTGCTAAGAGGTAGTATCATGGACCGATTTTCTCGTCCCGGTGCGTCCATTGTTCAGTCTGGTGCCCGTCTGCAAACCTATATGGCGCAGGTCTACGGCTGGATGACCTGCGGGTTGCTGCTGACGGCGTTTGTCGCCTGGTTTGCGGCCCGTACGCCGGAAATCATGATGGCTGTGTTTTCCAGCCAGATAACTTTCTTTGGCCTGATTATTGCGCAGCTAGCGCTGGTCTTTGTGCTGTCTGGCCTGGTGCATAAGCTCAGTGGCGCGGTGGCGACAACGCTATTTATGCTCTATTCAGCGCTGACCGGCCTGACTTTTGCCAGTATTTTTCTGGTTTATACCTACTCATCGATTGCCAGCACTTTCCTGGTTACCGGCGCGACCTTCGGGGCGATGAGTATCTACGGGTACACCACCAAGCGCGATCTGAGCCGAATGGGCAGCCTGTTGTTTATGGCGCTTATCGGTATCATTATCGCGTCGCTGGTAAATATCTGGCTGAAAAGCACGCCGCTGATGTGGGCTATCACCTATATCGGGGTGTTGGTATTTGTCGGCCTGACCGCTTATGACACCCAGAAGCTAAAAGCCATTGGTGAGCAGATAGACGTGAACGATCCTGAGAATATGCGCCGCTATTCGATTCTCGGGGCGCTGACGCTCTATCTGGACTTCATTAACCTGTTCCTGATGCTGCTGCGTATTTTTGGTAACCGGCGTTAATGGCATTACGCGGGACGCCGTCCGGCGTCCCGCAGCTATTAGCCGCTGAGCTTTTGCTGGTTGCGGCTACGCAAACTTTTCGCTCTTCCTTCCAGCCACAGATAACCCAGCAACGCCAGCAATAGCGGCAGAATAAAATAGAGCACGCGATAGGCCAGCAGGGCGGCAATAATCATCCCCCGGCTAACAGGTTGACTGGCCAGCAGCGCCAGGAATACCGCCTCCAGCACCCCAATACCCGCCGGAATATGGATAATAACGCCGGCGATACTGCTGACCAGCAGAACCCCCAGAACAAAGAAATAATCCACCCGATAATCTAGCAGCAGCCAGATGATGGTCCCCATTGTCATCCAGTTGAGCGAAGAAACCGCAATTTGCAGCATGGCAAATTTCCAGTCCGGCAGCTCGAAACGGTGCCCGCGTAAAGAGACATGCCGACGGCGGGCAAATGCGCAGCCCCATAGATACGCTGCTACCAGCGCCAGCAATATTATGCCGGAGGCTTGTAGCCACGAACCGCTGACATACCAGTGACTGGGCGGAACGACCTGGCCGCTGGCAAATAAAATACCGCCTAGAAAGAGATAGCCTATCCAGTTGGTGGCGATGCTCAGAGAAAATATTCGGGTGATAGTTTGGTTGTTCAGGCCCAGACGAGAATAAAGCCGATAGCGCATGGCGATGCCGCCAATCCAGGTACTGAGTGTGAGATTAAAGGCATAGCAGATAAACGACACCAGCATTACCTGCGGTGCCGCAAGCTTATGATGGCACCAGCGGCGTGCCATGAGATCGTAGCAACCGTAAAGCAGATAGCTAACAGCGACCAGCGCCCCGGCCCCCAGCAGCGCCCGTCGGTCATAATCGCGCAGCAAAGTGCCAATTTCCTCCCAGTCCAGCTTACTGGCGTAAAGCACCAGCAGAACGATAACCGCCGTGAAGAACAGCAAAGTGGCGGTTTTTTTAACTCTTCGGCGGGTGGTTTTACTCATAGCCATCAGGGTTTCACCTCCTGGTCAGAAGTACCATCCTGCGGTTTAATGGCGCTGGCCATGGTAGGGGCAACCTGCTCAAGCCGCGGTTTGTGAGCCGGGAGGCGGGAAATGAGGGCGGGGAAGTAGCGTAGGAAATGAAACACCACCACGCTTTTAGCCATATTCCACCAGCTCCGGGCAGGCAGCATGGCATCGTCTACCTTTCGGCAGTCACGCTTGATAATGCCATTGAGATTATCGCGCAGTGTCTGGTTAAAGGCGCGATCGTAGATTATCAGGTTGGCTTCCAGATTTAGCGCCAGGCTGAAGGGATCGAGGTTGCTCGATCCCACGGTCGCCCAGTATTCGTCCATGAGTGCGACTTTGCCGTGAAACGGGCAGCGTAAATACTCATAAATTGTAATATCTGACTCGCGCAGGAAGCGGTATAGCAGGCGGGCTCCCACTTTAACAATCGCCATATCCGGTTGCCCTTGAACCAGCAGCTTTACCCGGACTCCCCGCCGGGATGCCCGGCGCATTGCCGACAGCAGCCGATATCCTGGGAAAAAATAGGCATTAGCAATAATCACTTCACGCTTAGCGGAGGCCAGCATCTTAATGTAGTGGCGTTCAATATCGGTACGATGGTGCTGATTATCGCGCCAGACAAACAGAGCCTGGGCCTCACCCTGAGGAATATTGTCCTGGTTTTGATGGTGCTGGCGGTGCCACCAGCGGCGTTTATGAGGCTGCTGGGCGAGAGCGCTCAGTACATAGTGATGAATATCCTCCACCACGGGTCCGGTAACCCGCAGCGCATAATCTTGCTTAGACTCTGGCTGGGCATTACGCATGTGATCAGCGGAAAAATTGATCCCGCCAATAAACGCCAGTTCGCCGTCTACCACCACAATTTTGCGATGCATGCGACGGAACACATTAGTACGCATGCCCAACAGCGGTCGCCGGGGATCGTAATAGCGGAACTGGACTCCCGCATCGGTCAGGGTGCCGACAAATTCGTCGCTTAAGTCTGGCGAACCGTAGCCATCAATCAACACTTCCACGTGAATGCCGCGCTGGGCCGCGTTCAACAACGCCCGGTGAAGCTCCCAGCCGACGCTATCGGCAAACCAGATAAAGGTTTCCAGAATAATTTTACTGCGGGCTTCGTCGATAGCATCCAGCACGGCGGGGAAATATTGGTCGCCATTCTCCAAAAGCTCTATGTGATTACCTTCTTTCCAGCGACTATTCACAGGCTCACCTCCACCGCCAGCGGCGCGTGATCGGACAGGCGACTCCAATCGCGACGGCGTAGCGCCACCGGCGTGGCATTAAGATTTTTAACATAAATGCGATCAAGCCGAAGCAGCGGAAAACTCACCGGGAAGGTACGCGGCGGGCGCTTGCGGGTGGCCCAGGCATCTTTCAGTCCGGCGTGATGACTCAGAATCGAAGTGGCGCGCTGACGCCAGTCGTTGAAATCACCTGCAACCACTACGTGCTGGTCGGCGGGCAGGGCGTTGATAATCTCGCTCAGCTGCAATAGCTGCGCTTTGCGGTGTGTCTCATGTAATCCCAGATGAACGCAGATAATGTGCAATACCCCAAAACCGGGCGGATGCAGCTCGCAGTGCAGCAATCCCCGATTCTCATGTCCGGTTATCGAAATATCGTGATTTTGCCAGGCAGTAATCGGCAGGCGCGATAAAACGGCGTTGCCGTGATGCCCTTCGGGATAGATGGCATTGCGACCATAGGCATATTCACTCCAGCCGGTATCCGCCAGAAACTGATAATGGCTGGTCTGAGGCCAGTTGCTCACTCGTGTCGCATGCAGGGAGTGCGCCCCCTGGACTTCTTGCAGACAGATAATGTCAGCGCTCACCCGAGTTACCGCATCACGCAGTGCGGGAAGAATAAAACGGCGATTAAATGCGCTGAACCCTTTGTGAATATTTAGTGTCATGATTTTTAAAGATAAATTACTTTTTTTAGTCGTCATGATCCTCCCGAGAAACCTACCCTGGATAAAAATAAAGTGTAGTTGAGGTCACAAAAAGGTGGCAGGTAACGGAATTATCCTTAAAGTGCAGTACTCTAAAGACAGTAAAAAAAACCAGGAGGATAGGAGCCATGAGGTGGCAACAACGTATTCGTGTCGCAACAGGACTTAGTTGCTGGCAGATTATGCTGCATTTACTGGTTGTCGCACTGTTAGTGGCCGGCTGGCTGACCGGAACCATGGTGCGGGTTGGAATTGGTCTATGCGTTTTATACAGCGTCACTCTACTGACGATGTTTGTACTGCAACGCGCCTGTTCAGGCTGGCGTCGCGAATGCCGTGATTTTCTTGAAGAGCTGACGACCACATGGTACTTCGGAACCGCGCTGATAGCGTTGTGGCTCATTGCTCGGGTTATTCACAATAACCTGGCGCTGGCGGCTATTGGGCTGGTGTTGTTGGCCGGGCCGGCGCTGGTATCACTTTTGGCGAAAGATCGCCGTACATCAGGCGACTTTGCGACGAAACATCGTGTACGCCACTGAGCCAGTTGTGGCCGCGATAACCAACAGCGGCCACAGGCTTTGCCAGATAACCCCTAAGTCCGCGTCTTTCAAATAGATCTGTTTGGTAATTTCCGTGAAATGGCGCACCGGGTTAACCCAGGTAATATGCTGCAGCCAGACAGGCATATTTTCTACCGGTGCCACATAACCAGAGAGCAGTATCGCTGGCATCATAAAGACAAACACCCCGATAAACGCCTGCTGCTGAGTGGAACACAGCGCTGATATAAGCAGGCCAAATCCCACCAATGACAGGCTGTAAATCGTCATTGCGAAATAGAACAGCGCTACCGACCCTGAAAACGGAATCGCGTAGCCCCAGATCCCGGCCGCCAATACCACTGTTGCCTGAAAGGTCGCCACGATAATTGCCGGAACCGCTTTGCCGACAAAAATTTGCCAGGTAGAAAGTGGCGAAACCAGCAGTTGATCGAGTGTGCCCTGTTCGCGCTCGCGCGCCACCGATAGCGAAGTCACAATGAGCACGCCAATGGTGGTAATCAGCGCCACCAGAGAAGGAACCACAAACCACTTATAGTCCAGATTAGGGTTATACCAGTTGCGAAATACCAGTGTGCTTTGCCCGAACGTAGGGTGAGCGCTGACGCGCTCCTGCTGCCATTGAGCCACAATTTGCTGAATATATTGCGCGGTTATCTGGGCACTGTTTGAATTTCGGCCATCAAGTAGTAACTGCATCTGGGCATGGCGCCCGGCATCCACATTACGTGAAAAGTCATTAGGAAAACGCACTACTAACAGCGCGCGCTGGTCATCAATAGTGGGCTGAATCTCCTGAGGGCTATACAGGCGAATAATATTGGGAAACGCACTGGCACGGGCAATTCGCTGAGTCAGCTCCGATGCGTGCTGGCCATTGTCTTCGTCAAAGATAGCAATGGTGGCGTTGGTGACTTCTAGCGTGGCGGCAAACGGGAACAACAGCACCTGCACTAGCACCGGTACTATTAGAATGACCCGAGTCTGCCGCTCGCGCAGCAGTGACTGCAACTCCTTACGAACCAGCGTCCATAACCGATGCCACATAACTTTTCCTTAATCCAGCCGCCGCCGGGTCTTTAGCGCGGTCAGGCCGATAAACAGCACGGCGGAACCCACTAAAAACAGCGCGTTGATGACTAAAACGCTGACAATATTGCCTGCCAGGAACAGGGTTTGCAGAGTGCTGACAAAATATCGCGCCGGAATGGCGTAGGTCACAGCCCGTATCGCGGCAGGCATACTGTCTATCTGGAAGATAAATCCAGACAGCATAATCGCCGGTAAAAATGCGGCATTAAGGGCTACCTGAGCGGCATTAAACTGGTTGCGGGTCAGGGTTGATATCAATAGACCCATGCCAAGAGTGCTCAGTAAAAATAGGCTTGAGACCAGGAACAGCACCAGCAGCGATCCGCGATATGGCACATCAAGAATAAATATTGATACCAGCATGCACAGCGCCATCGCCATCATGCCGAGTACGTAATAGGGCAGAAGCTTGCATAGCAATAGTTCGCCGCGCGTCACTTCGGTAGAGAGCAGCGCTTCCATGGTGCCGCGCTCCCATTCACGGGCCACCACCAGCGAGGTCAGAATGGCACCGATAACGGTCATGATAATGGTGATAGCGCCGGGAATAATAAAGTGGCGACTGATAGCGGCCGGGTTAAACCAGTAGCGGGCAACCACGTCGACGCTCGCCGCATTGGTTAACCCTTTATCTTCTGCGCGCTGGGCCTGCCAGATTTGCCAGGCTCCCTCCAGATAACCCTGAACAAAGTTTGCGGTATTCGGTTCGCTGCCATCGGTAATAACCTGGATAGGTGCTGGTAAACCGGGGCGATTTAGATGTTCGGCGAAATTAACCGGAAGCGTCACCAGACCACGAATTCTTCCAGCCTGCATCATATCAATCAGCTGCTGGCGGTTATCGCTTATGGTGGCGTCGATAAATGGCGAGGCGCTGAGCGTATGGGTGAAATCCAGCGCCTCTTCACTGTGCTGTTCTAGCAATACACCGACCCGCAGCCGGCTGGAGTCGAGGTTAATACCGTACCCAAAGATAAACAGCAGCAACAGTGGGATGACGACTGCGATAAGCCAGCTGCTGGGGTCGCGGATTATCTGACGCGTCTCTTTGACGCATAATGCGCGAATACGGCGGGCGCTGAAGGCGGAGTTAGCCATGGGCGTGCTCCTCATCCCAGCGATGAATTAGCTCAATGAATGCCTGCTCCATGGTTGGATCGGCGGTTTGCTCATCGGCCACCATCTGTTTCAGCGTATCCGGCGTGCCGCTGGCGATTAATTTGCCGTGGTAGACCAGGCCAATCCGATCGCAATATTCGGCTTCATCCATAAAGTGAGTGGTGACCATCACCGTGACGCCTTTTTCCACCATGCTATTGATATGTAGCCAGAACTCACGGCGGGTAAGCGGGTCGACGCCAGAGGTCGGTTCATCAAGAAACAGAATATCCGGTTCATGCATTAGTGCGCAGGCCAGCGCCAGGCGCTGCTTATAACCTAATGGCAGAGCGTCAGTGGGCTGGCGCGCAACGGGGCCCAGGTTAAAGGCTTCGGTCATGCGGCTAATCTGCTCGCGCTGTCCCCGACCGCGCAGCCCATATACTCCAGAGAAAAATCGCAGGTTTTGTTCGACCGTCAGGTTGCCATACAGCGAAAATTTCTGCGCCATATAACCCAGATGTTCACGCGCTTTGCCGGAGCTGGTTTTTAAATCGAGATTGAGCACCAGCGCCTGTCCGTCGCTGGGCACTAACAGCCCACACATCATTTTAAATGTGGTGGATTTGCCTGCGCCATTAGGGCCGAGCAGGCCGAAAATTTCGCCGCGCTTAACCTCAAAACTGACATTATCGGTGGCAATGAACTCCCCAAAGCGGCGGGTCAGAGCCCGCGCTTCAATGACCGTTTCCTGCGGGTTTTTCTCCACCTCATTGATTATCTCCCCTAGCGGAGATTCGGCGCTGGCGGCTCCACCAAGCAGATCGATAAAAGCATCTTCAAAACGCGGTGTGGTGGTATGCAGGCTGCCGGCATCCAATCCCAGCGCCTCGCTAAGCTGCTGTGATGAGGTTCCAGCGCTGGCAATAAGCCGTACGGAGCGGCCCTGAATCACGCCATCGCTAACTTCGGGCAGCCGCAGCGCCTTCTGTAGCAACTGGCGATTATTCAACTCTGTGCTATGGGCCAGCCAGCTGCGTCCGGCCATACTGGCCGTTAACGTCTGAGGTTTTCCGCTCCATAACAGCTCGCCGCGATTCATCAGCAGAATATCCCGGCACTGCTCGGCTTCATCAAGATAGGAGGTACTCCATAAAATCAGCATGCCGTCGTTGGCCAGTTCATGCACCATCTGCCATAACTCGCGGCGTGAAATAGGGTCAACGCCAACGCCGGGTTCGTCGAGCAGTAAGACTTGCGGCTGGCCAATAAGCGTACAGGCCAGGCCGAGTTTTTGTTTCATTCCGCCCGATAGTTTGCCGGCCAGACGGGTGGTGAATGGTGCCAGAGCGGTAAACTCAAGCAGGCGGGAAAAGGTCTGTTCGCGTAGCTTTCCGGTGACGCTGCGCAGGGCCGCATAGAGCTCAAGGTTCTCCATGACCGTAAGGTCTTCATACAGGCCAAACTTTTGCGGCATGTAGCCCAGGATGGCGTGCAGGGCTGAGTCATCGGCTATGGGGTCGAGCCCCGCGACCTGTAGCGTCCCGGCGCTGGGTTTCAGCAACCCGGCCAGCATCCGCATCAGCGTCGTTTTTCCAGCACCGTCCGGACCTACCAACCCGGTAACGGCACCGGGACGGATGTGGGCGCTAAGCTTCGCAACGGCAGGCGTTTCCAGCCCGTCAAAGTAGCGCTCTACTTGGGTTAAAATTATCTCCGGTTCAGGGCTGCTCATGGTCATTCTCATTGACAAAGCGCAGTGTAACCGGCGTCCCCTGGCGCAGGCTATCATCCGGATTGGTCACGATAATGCGCAAGCGGTAAACCAGGTTAGTACGTAATTCGGGTGTTTCTACGGTCTTAGGTGTGAACTCAGCAGTCGGGGAGACAAAGCCAATTTCCCCATGCCAGGGTTTATCAGGGCGACCATCGGTATAGATAAGCACTTTGGTACCGGGCTGCACCTGCTGCAAATTCACCTCATCCACGTAAGCGCGGATCCAGACCGGCCGCGTTAGCGACAGGGTCAGCACAGGGCTACCGGCGGAAAGCATGGTGCCCGGCTCTACGGAGCGGGTCATCAGAGTGCCGTCGGAGGGGGCGATAAGCGTGGTGTCTTGCAAATCTAATTTAGCCTGAGCCAGCCGCGCATTAGCCTGAGCCAGGCTGGCTTTAGCCTGCTCAATATCCTGTGGACGGTTACCGGTATGATACTGGCGTAGCTTATCCTGAGCCGAACGCAGCGATGCCTGAGCCTGATCGCGACCAGAACGGGCATTCTCCAGATCGTCGGCGGAAATTGTCCGGCTTTTCCACAGCCCCTGCTGGCGCTGATAAAATTGAGTAGCGTAGTCGCTGGCGGCCTGAGCCTGGCGCACGGCGGCTTCAGCCTGGGCAATTTCTTCACTGCGGTAACCGGCCAAAGCCAGAGAGTAAGCGGCACTAGCGGCGGCGGCATTGGCCTCAGCCTGAGCGAGGGCGTTGCGATAAGGTACCGGGTCCAGCTCGCCGAGTACCTGCCCGTGATGGATGGCTGCGCCTTCGTCTACGGTCAGGCTGGCCAGCCTGCCGCCGACCCGGAAGCTCATATCAACCGTGCGAATATCCACATTGCCATACAGCGTTAGCTCTGATGACTGGCGGCTCTCGTACCATTGCCACCCGACGCTGGCGACAATAACCGCCGCCAGTACGCCGATGGCCAACATCCCTTTACTTTTATTCATAGCGAGCCGTCCCTGGTTCTGCTGATAGTCCGTCTAAAATGAGTGTGATATGCGCTGTTATAACCGATTGAATAACGCGGGTACTTTCGGCATCGAATCCGTTCCATCCGGTGCGTTGTAATAGCGTTTCGCGTCCGATGCGAAACGCCAGAATCTCTCCCAGCAATGCGTGTACGTGCAATAGCGTCGTGGTGTCTGATTCAGGCAGGCCGCAATAGCGGGCAAATAATGCCGTCAGGCGGCTATGAAGCGGAACAAATACCTGGCGATGTAAAAGTGAATAAGCGCTGCCGGGAGAAAGCTGCTCGCGGTAGATAAACTTACTGACTGCCATCGTTTGATCGTCTGTCATCGCCTGGGCGAGCTGACCACAAATATCAAGAATAGCGGCGCGTATCTCCCCGCGCGGAGTCTTCGGGTGATTGAGTATCTGCCCGGCTTTTTCCAGTAGGGGAGTGTGCTGGTGGCTTATTAGATCGGCAATCCATTGTGCGGCGGCCAGATAAAGCGCCTCTTTCGAGCCAAAGTAATAGGTGATTGCCGCGATATTCTGCCCGGCACCGGCGGCAATTTCCCGCGTCGTGGCATGCTGGCCGGATTCACCGAACAATGCGATAGCAACCTGAATTAGCTGCTCACGCGCCTGCTCACCGCGGCGGGTTGCAGGTGAAGAGCTGGAACTCATCGCGTCACCTTAAAAGTTAATCAAGCGATTGATTAACTCTAGGAGCATGGCGCGGCTCTGTCCATACTCAGAAATGCGAATATCAGAAATGCGAATAGTTGAAAGGGCTGGAATTTATGCGCTGTGTCGCAAAAACTGATAGACTCCGCAGCTCATGGCACCGTGGTTTGTGCCCGTTGATGGCCAGTTGCTCTGGCCCTGCTGCCCCCCTGAAAACTACACCGCTTGTTCGGTCAGGGAGGGTCTGGAGTTGTTATGTCTTTTGATTCTCTCGGTTTAAGCCCGGATATCCTGCGTGCAGTTGCGGAACAGGGCTACCGTGAACCTACCCCGATCCAGCGTCAGGCGATCCCGGTAGTCCTCAGCGGCCGCGATTTAATGGCCAGTGCCCAGACCGGCACCGGTAAAACCGCCGGCTTTACCTTACCGTTGCTCCAGCATCTCATTGATAATGCCCCTTTCGGTAAAGGCCGTCGCCCGGTTCGCGCGCTGATTTTGACCCCAACCCGTGAGCTGGCGGCGCAGATCGGTGAAAACGTCCGCGAATACAGCAAATATTTGAATATCCGCTCGCTGGTGGTTTTCGGCGGGGTGAGTATTAATCCGCAGATGATGAAACTGCGCGGTGGCGTTGACGTGTTAATTGCCACTCCTGGCCGTCTGCTGGATCTTGAGCATCAAAATGCCGTTAAGCTCGACAGCGTAGAGATCCTGGTGCTGGATGAAGCCGACCGCATGCTGGATATGGGCTTTATTCACGATATTCGTCGGGTGCTGGCTAAGCTGCCGCCGAAGCGTCAGAACCTGCTGTTCTCGGCTACGTTTTCCGATGACATCAAACAACTGGCAGAGAAACTGCTGCATAACCCGGAAGAAGTGGAAGTTGCCCGCCGTAACACCGCATCCGAGCAGGTTACTCAGTACGTTCATTTTGTAGATAAAAAACGCAAGCGCGAGCTGCTTTCACAAATGATTGGTGAGGGTGACTGGCGCCAGGTGTTGGTATTTACTCGTACCAAACACGGTGCTAACCACCTGGCTGAGCAGTTGAATAAAGACGGCATCACGGCCGCCGCTATTCACGGTAATAAGAGCCAGGGGGCGCGTACCCGGGCGCTGGCTAATTTCAAAAGTGGTGAAATCCGCGTTCTGGTTGCCACCGATATTGCCGCCCGTGGCCTGGATATCGAAGAGCTGCCGCACGTGGTGAACTACGAGCTGCCTAACGTGCCGGAAGACTATGTGCATCGCATCGGTCGTACCGGACGCGCAGCGGCCACAGGCCAGGCGATATCGCTGGTATGCGTTGATGAGCACAAACTGCTGCGCGATATCGAACGCCTGCTTAAGCGCGAAATACCGCGTATGGCTTTGGATGGCTATGAACCGGATCCAAGCATCAAGGCTGAGCCTATTCAAAACGGCCGCCAGGGTGGTCATGGTGGTCGCTCAGGCGGCAATGGCGGCGATCAACGTCGCGGCGGCAACGGTGGCGAACATCGTCGCGGTGGTAACGGTGGTGAGCAGCGTCGCGGTGGCAACGGCGGCGAGCAGCGTCGCGGTGGCAACGGCGGCGAACCGCGTCGCAGTGACAATGGTGGCGAGCAGCGCCGTGAAGGTCAGGGGCGTTCACGCCCGCGCAGCGGTGGCGAAGGCCGGCCGGCTCGTGATGGCCAGCAGCGTCGTCGCGCACCGCGCCGGAGTGAAAGCGGTAACCGCTAACAGAAATTATCTGTAGCCGAAAATAAATAGGGCCGGGCAGTGGAAACTGCCCGGCCCTAATCATTTGTAACCAGCAGGCATCCCGCTAAATCAACATACTGGCGTTATTTTCCCTAAATGAACTCACGCCCATTTCTGCCACACGCTTAATATCAGCATGAGGTGGCATACCCACCACTCTTTTATATTCGCGATTGAACTGCGAGGGGCTTTCGTAACCCACCTTAAACCCGGCTTCAGAAGCTGACATATTTTCATACAGCATCAGGCGGCGGGCCTCTTGAATGCGTAGCTGCAGGCGATATTGCAGCGGCGTGAGATTGGTGATTTCGTGAAAGCGTTTATAGAATTTTGACTGACTCATGCTGGCAAGCTTAGGTAGCTCAGTGGTGTCGATGTTAGCGGTGAAATTCTCTTTCAGAAATATGATGGCTTTATTGATGCCAGACAGATCGCTTTTGTTATTAGCTACGTTATAGAGCGCGCAGCCCTGCTCGCTGAGCAGAACCCGATAGAGGATCTCTTTTTTAATCATCGGCGCTAAAAACCGGGCATCCGACTTATTGTTCAGGCAGTCGAGCAGGCGGTTAATCGCCTCCAGCAGGCCGGGGGTGAATTTGCTCAAACCAATGGCCTTGCAACAGCTTTTGTCGGGCTGATAGCGATCGCCCAGCTCGGCGATTATCTCGAACACCTCACACGCTTTAAACGTTAAGCCAAGCGAGAGATAAGGGCACTCTTCAGAAGCTTCGGTGATCATGCCAGATACCGGCATGTCCATGCTGGAAACCAAAAAAGTGCTTTCATCGTAAATCAGACGCTGGTCATCGATGGTTATCTCTTTTTTCCCCTGAATCACGATACAGATGCTCGGTTCATAAACGAAGAACACCGGCTCGGTTTCCCGGGTCTCTTTATAGAGGGTGAGAAAGTCTACCCCGGTATGGGTAATTCGTTCATTACACAGTTCCGCGACCTTACGCTGGACTGATTTGAGCAGGTTGCCCATTTGTGCCTCTTAAAATTCTGAAAATGGGGTGTGTGGAAAATCAGGCAATTTCTTTGTAATAACCGGCTACCGGTTAAGGATACTGCTATGGCATAAAACCTAAACTATTTTTATGTAACCGGAGCACATGATGGCTTATACAACAATCAACCCATACACCAATGAAACGGTGAAGACATTTCCTGAAGCGACGGATGCAGAAGTACAACAGGCTATTTCCGACGCTCATAATGCGTTTCTTTCTTGGCGCAATGTTTCATTCGCTGACCGCGCTAAAATCATGAATAACGCTGGTGCAATTTTGCGCCGCGACATTGATAAGTATGCCCGTCTGCTAACTCTCGAGATGGGAAAATTGTATTCCGAAGCTAAAGCTGAAACAATTCTTTCTGCCGAGATTTTCGAATACTACGCCAGCCACGCTGAAGCGCTTTTGAAGGACGAGCCTCTGCCGGTCGCCTCTGCCCTGGAAGGTAAAGCTGTACTTAAACATCAGCCGCAAGGGGTTATCTTCGCGGTAGAACCGTGGAACTTCCCGTTCTATCAAATCGCACGCATCATCGCGCCGCAGCTCAGCGCAGGTAACACCGTGCTGCTGAAACATGCCTCCAATGTCCCTCAGTCTGCGGCTATTTTTGAAGCGTTAATGACTGAAGCCGGGCTGCCGGCCGGCGCATTCCGTAATCTCTATCTGGCGCGTAGCCATACTGAAATGATCATTAGCGATCCTCGCGTATGCGGGGCGGCGCTTACCGGTTCAGAAGGGGCGGGTAGCGTCGTTGCGACTATCGCCGGTAAATATCTGAAAAAAGTCACCATGGAGCTGGGCGGTTCAGATGCTTTTATCGTTCTGGAGGATGCGGATATCGATAAAGCGGCGAAGTGGGCGGCCTTTGGTCGTCACTGGAACGCAGGCCAGGTTTGCGTTTCGGCTAAAAGAATTATCGTAGTGGAATCGGTCTATGAGCGCTTCCTTGAGCGTTACAAAGCTGAGGTGGCTAAGCTGCGTGCGGGCGACCCAATGGATCCATCCACCACGCTGGCTCCGCTGTCATCACAGAAAGCCGCTGACGATTTGAAAGCTCAGGTTGAAGAGGCGAAAAAACTCGGCGCGGTGGTTGAAGAGATTGGTGCTGTGGTGCCGGAGCAGGGCGCATTTTTCCGTCCATTGCTAATGACTAACCTGCATAGCGATAATGCCGCGCGCCACTGGGAGTTCTTTGGCCCCGTGACTCAGCTTTATAAAGCCGCAGACGAGGCAGACGCTATTCGCATCGCTAATGACTCACCGTTTGGTCTTGGTGGCTCGGTATTTACCGGCAATGAGCAGCGCGGCGTTAAAGTTGCTGAGCAAATCTATACCGGTATGGTTTATATCAACCATCCGACCATGGTGAAAGCTGACCTTCCGTTCGGCGGCGTGGCGCGTTCCGGCTTTGGGCGTGAACTTATCGGGCTTGGCATTAAAGAGTTTGTAAACCACAAACTTATCAATGTGGTCGATATTGACGCGCCTTTCTAAGGGCAAACGGCTAAGCTGATTTAAAGCTCAAAAGGGTGGTTATGCATATCAGGCATACCGCCCTTTATTTTTTATCTGCCAGAGCCTGGCTTAGTAAAGCGGTCAGGATAATTCCCCGAAGGGTGAAAAAGTGGCACAATAGTGTCTGTTTATCCAGTACTTTGGAACCTAAATGTCTCTCACCCCGGCGCAAAAGGCGCAGATAGGCGCCTGGTATAAGGCGCTCCAGCAGCAGATCCCCGATTTTATCCCCCGGGCACCTCAGCGCCAGATGATAGCCGAAGTGGCGAAAACGCTGGCGGGTGAGGGCGGTCGGCATCTGGCTATAGAAGCGCCAACCGGCGTCGGGAAAACGCTCTCCTATCTTATTCCCGGTATTGCGCTGGCCAGAGCGCAGGAAAAAACGCTGGTGGTGAGCACCGCCAACGTCGCGCTCCAGGATCAAATTTACAGTAAAGACCTGCCGCTACTGGCAAAAATTATCCCCGATCTGCGCTACACCGCCGCCTTCGGGCGCGGGCGCTATGTATGTCCGCGTAATTTGTCGGCGCTGGCGTCAGAAAATGAAGAACAGCAGGATTTACTGGCTTTTCTGGAAGATGAGCTGACGCCTGCAAACAAGCAAGAGCAGCAGCGCTGTGCCGAACTGCAAAACGATTTGCTGAGCTACAAGTGGGACGGTCTGCGCGATCACAGCCATAAATCCATTGAAGATAGCCTCTGGCAACGCCTGAGCACCGATAAAGCAAGCTGCCTGAATCGTAATTGTCGCTGGTATAAAGAGTGTCCGTTTTTTGTGGCCCGCAGAGAGATTCAGGAGGCTGAAGTTGTGGTGGCCAACCACGCCCTGGTGATGGCGGCGCTGGAAAGCGAAGCCGTATTGCCGGAAGCGAAAAATCTGCTGCTGGTGGTGGATGAAGGGCATCATCTGCCGGATGTGGCCCGCGATGCGCTGGAGATGAGCGCCGAAATCACGCCGGGCTGGAACCGGCTCCAGCTCGATCTGTTCAGCCGCCTGATAGCAACCTGCCTGGAGCAATTTCGTCCAAAAACCGTGCCACCGCTCGCATCCCCAATGCGCCTTACCGAACATTGCGAGGAGTGCCATGAGCGGCTGGTCGAAGTCGATTTAGTTATTAGTCAGCTTTTGGGCCAGGAGGAGGAGTATCGCTTCCCGCTTGGGGTCATTAATTCTGAGCTGGATGAAAGCGTGGCGCGCCTGGCAAAGCTGAGTGAAGGGCTGCGGGGGCTGGCCGAAGCCTTTTTAAATGATCTTAGCGAACGCACGGCTGCGCACGATATTGTGCGGCTGCACCGGGCGCTATTGCAGATGAACCGGGCACTGGGGCACTTTGAGGCGCAGAGCAAGCTTTGGAAGCTGGCGGCTATGGCTCAGGCCTCTGGCGCGCCGGTATCAAAGTGGGTGACTCGCGAACTGCGCGAAGGCCAGCCGCATATCTGGATGCACTGCGTTGGGATTCGGGTGAGCGACCAGCTGGAAAAACTGCTGTGGCGTAAAGTGCCGCACGTTGTCGTCACCTCCGCGACGCTGCGTTCGCTTAACAGCTTCAGCCGTATTCAGGAGATGAGTGGCCTTAAAGAAAAAGCCGACGATCGCTTCGTGGCGCTGCCATCGCCTTTTAATCATGTAGAGCAGGGCCGTCTGGTGATCCCTCAGATGCGCTACGAGCCGAAAATTGAGCACGAAGCCGAGCATCTGGCAGAAATGGCCGCTTTCTTCCGCCAGGAATTTTTGAAAAAAGAGCATACCGGTATGTTGGTGCTGTTCGCCAGCCAGCGTGCGATGAACCAGTTTTTAACCCAAATTCCTGAGCTGCGTCTGGCGCTACTGGTGCAGGGAGATAAACCCCGTTACCGGCTGGTAGAACTGCATCGCGAAAGAGTACAGGCGGGGCAGCAAAGCGTGCTGGTGGGGCTGCAATCCTTTGCTGAGGGGCTTGATTTAAAAGGTGAACTATTAAGCCAGGTACATATCCATAAAATCGCCTTTCCGCCGGTTGATAGCCCGGTAGTTATTACCGAAGGTGAATGGCTAAAAAGCCTTAACCGCTATCCGTTTGAGGTGCAAAGCCTGCCCGCAGCTTCGTTTAATCTTATCCAGCAGGTGGGGCGGCTTATCCGTAGCCATAGCTGCTGGGGGGAGATTGTTATCTATGACCGTCGGCTTCTGACTAAAAGCTATGGTCAGCGTTTACTGAATGCGTTGCCGGTATTTCCTATTTCGCAACCACCGGCTGCCGAAGGTATAGTTAAGGTTATTAAACCGAAACCCGCGGCGCGCAAACGGCGGCGATAACCGGCCCGGCTGTGCGCAAGGAGTCATGTCATGGATTATCGTAAAATTATCAAAGAGATTGGCCGGGGCAAGCAGCACGCCCGCGATCTGGATAGGGACAGCGCGCGCGGCCTGTATAGCCGGATGCTAAAGGGTGAAATTCCTGATCTAGAGCTGGGCGCGATTTTGCTCTCACTGCGAATTAAAGGCGAAGGTGAAGCTGAAATGCTGGGCTTCTACGAAGCGATGGCGGAACACGTAATTCGTCTCACACCGCCGCAGGGACGGTTGCGTCCAGTCGTCATTCCTTCCTATAACGGCGCGCGCAAGCAGGCTAATTTAACGCCATTGCTGGCGCTGCTATTGAGCAGGCTTGGGTTCCCGGTAGTCGTTCATGGTGTGAGCGAAGATCCTACTCGCGTGACCAGCGAGACGCTCTTTACGCTAATGGGCATGGAGCCCACTCGCAGCGCGGGCCATGCTCAGGCTCAGTTGGATGAAAGCCAGCCGCTATTTATACCGGTGGGCGTGATGTGTCCACCGCTGGAGAGCCAACTGGCACTGCGCTGGCGGCTTGGTGTACGAAACAGCGCACATACGCTGGCTAAACTGGCGACGCCGTTTGGTGAGCAGGAGGCTCTGCGTCTTTCCAGCGTATCGCATCCGGAATATATCGGACGCGTCGGTAAACTGTTTACGGCAATAGGGGGGCAGGCGCTGCTGATGCACGGCACCGAAGGTGAAGTGTATGCTAACCCACAGCGTTGCCCGGAAATTGCATTGGTAGATAACCAGGGCGTTCATACGCTTTATACCCGCGACAGTATGGCAACCGGCGATGCGCCCGCATTACCGGAGGGTAAAGACCCGGAACAGACTATCCGCTGGATTGAGCGCTGCCTGGCAGGAGAGCTGCCGGTGCCGGAGTCGATTAAAATCCAGTTAGCCTGCTGCCTGCTGGCGACAGGAGAGGTTGCAACGCTAAAACAAGGGCTGGAACGGGTTAACGAAGTGCTATAAAAAACGCGCCTGACGGTGGAGTTATCCGCAGGCGCGTTTGGCAGGGTTGACTAGCGATAAAGCGTGGCGGTGCCGTGTAACAGATTATCGCCTCCGGCAGAAGTAATCACGTAGCCGGTGGCACCCTCTTGTTTAGCTTTATTTGCCAGTTCATCCTGAAGCTGGTCGAGGTGGGTGGCACCCTGAACCGAAACGGTGCCGTAGGCCCTCAGATTGCCGGTCTGCCCATTGGAAAGTTCAGTGGCGGCCCAGGCGGGGCTGCTTAAGACTCCCAGTGCGATGACCGCAGAAAAAAGCAGGCTTTTTTTCATCATCACATCCTCATGTGTAGTCATAGAGATAACAGGGACACTGAGGATAAGTCTATGTGATTTAGATCACGGTTATCGGGCAAAATTCGCGGCGCTGTGCCGCAAATTTTGCAAGACAGGATGGGGAATCTTAGCCAGGGCGAACCATATCAAAGCGTAGTGCTTCATCAATTGCATAGTAGGCCGAAGGCCCTCCGGCCCGCAGTATCGGCTCGGCGCTGGCGGTTTGATAAATACCTTCTTTCAGTAGCGACTGGTCAATATGTACGGCAACCACTTCTCCCAGTACCAACCAGCTCTCGGTTTTATTGCCACTGGCATCAGTAAGCTGCAGACATTGCGACAGCCGGCATTCAAAATTGACCGGGCTTTCCGCCACGCGCGGCGCATTGACCACGGTTCCCGGCACTGGCGTTAATCCGGCCAGGTTAAACTCATTTTCACCGTGGGGCAGCGATGCTGAGCTTAGATTCATTGCTTCCGCCAGCGGGCGAGTGGCCAGGTTCCAGACGAAGCAGCCGGTGCTGGAGATATTATTTACGCTATCTTTCCAGCCCGAGCTGGCAAAACCAATAATTGGTGGACGGTAATTAAAGCAGTTAAAGAAGCTATAAGGCGCGAGATTAGGGCGTCCCTCGCTATCCTGGCTGGAGATCCAGCCAATCGGGCGGGGGCCAATAATCGCGTTGAGTGGATCGTGAGGCAGGCCGTGGCCGTTAGCAGGCTCATAGAAATAGTATTGCCGGGACATATCTTCTCCAGTGCCAATCATAATGTGTCGCAGGACTATGCTTTACCCGCGCCCTTATGCCGGGTATCTTACGCGCCAGACAGGAGATGAGTGATGAAAACCCCACAAGCGGCTAAGGCCGGCATGCACCCCCGTAACCGGCACAACCGGCGTTACGACCTTACTGTACTACAAAACGCGAATCCGGCGCTGGCATCATTTATTCGCCCTTCGCCAGTCGGAGAGCCGACGATAGATTTTGCCAATCCGCTGGCCGTCAAAGCACTAAACCAGGCGTTGCTGGCGCACTTTTACGGCGTAAAGCACTGGGATATTCCGGAAGGGTTCTTATGCCCACCGGTGCCTGGCCGGGTTGACTATTTGCATCATCTTGCTGATTTACTGGCCGCCACCGGTAGCGGGCGCATTCCGGCCGCGGCTACGGTTTTAGATATTGGCGTAGGGGCTAACTGCATCTACCCGCTGGTAGGTCAGGCCGAATATGGCTGGCGATTTACCGGCAGCGAAGTGAATGAGCAGGCGCTGAAAAGCGCAGCGGCAATTGTAGCGGCGAATCCAGGACTCAGCGCAAAAATCCGTCTGCGTCGCCAGAAAAAGCCGGAAGCTATTTTCCACGGCATTATTCATAAAGGTGAATTGTACGACGCGACCATTTGCAACCCGCCATTTCACGATAGCGCCGCCAGCGCACAGGCGGCTAACTCTCGTAAGCGGCATAACCTGGGTACCACTTCTGGCCCGGCGCTTAACTTCGGTGGGCAACAGCAGGAGCTGTGGTGTGAGGGCGGTGAGCAGGCTTTTATCAGTCAGATGATTGCCGAAAGCCGCGACTACGGTCGTCAGGTTCTGTGGTTCTCAACACTCGTATCTAAAGGTGAAAGCCTGCCGGTTATCTATAAAGCATTACAAGAAGCCGGAGTGCAGAAGGTGGTGAAGCAGGAGATGGCGCAGGGTAATAAGCAAAGTCGATTTATTGCCTGGAGCTTTATGGATGACGGCCAACGCAGCCGCTGGGCGCTAAAGCGTTTTACCCCATCAGCATGATGAATAGCTCCCCGCGCCAGGCGCGGGGAGTCATATCAGGAAACGTGCTGGAGAAACTCACGCAGGCGCGGATTTTCCGGATTATTGACCAGCTGCTGCGGGTTGCCATCGGCAGCGATACGTCCCCGATCAATAAAGATAAGCCGTGAGGCGACTTTCTCAGCAAAACCTATTTCGTGAGTGACGATAACCATCGTCATCCCTTCCTCGGCCAGATCTTGCATTACTTTCAGAACCTCATGGCGCAGCTCGGGGTCCAGCGCAGATGTTGGCTCATCAAATAGCATCATGCGCGGTTTAACCGCCAGTGCGCGGGCAATTGCCACGCGCTGCTGTTGCCCCCCGGACAACTCGCCCGGGTAGTGGTGCGCACGCTCAGCAAGGCCGACTTTATCCAACAGTGCCAGTGCCTGCTTTTTAGCCTCTTCTTTGTTAGTGCCGCGTACTCGTAACGGCCCAAACATCACGTTTTCCAGAGCCGTCAGGTGAGGGAACAAGTAAAACTGCTGGAACACCATCCCCGCTTCCTGGCGAATCAGGCGCTCATCGACTTTAGGATCATTGACCTTCATGCCGTCCACCAGGAGCTCGCCAGAAGTTATCTCTTCCAGCTTATTGATGCAGCGTAGCAGGGTGGATTTACCCGAACCCGATGGCCCAATAATAACCACCACTTCACCCTTAGTGATGTTAAGGTCGATATCGTGCAACACTTGGGTCTGGCCAAAATGTTTGGAGACATTCTTAAATTCAATCACAGGATCTTCATCCTTTTCTCAAGCTTGCGCAGCACGAAGCTAAGCAACAACGTAATAATTAAATAGATAACCGCAACGGCACTCCAGATTTCCAGAGCCCGGAAGTTGCCGGCAATAATTTCCTGGCCCTGGCGGGTCAGTTCGGCAACTCCGATAACGATAAACAAAGAGGTATCTTTAATACTGATAATCCACTGGTTGCCCAGCGGCGGCAGCATACGGCGGATTGCCAGCGGCAAAATTACGTGACGAATAGTTTCCCGGCGCGACAGCCCCAGCGCCAGTCCAGCTTCCCGAAAACCTTTATGAATGGAGAGCACCGCGCCGCGAGTGATTTCTGCGATATAGGCACCGGAATTTATCATGATGGTGACGATAGCTGCGGTAAGCGGGTCGATACGCAGATCCGGAATAGCCATAGGCAGTGCAAAGTAGATAAACATAACCTGCACTACGATTGGGGTGCCGCGGATAACTTCGATAAATATCAGGGCGATGGCGTTGGCAATTTTGCCACCGAAAGTTCGGGCAAAACCTGCGGCCAGGCCAATAACCAGGCCGCCAATAAGACCGAGAACCGAAATAAGTAAGGTTAATTTAGCGCCTTCCAGCAAAATGGGAATTGCTGGCCATATGGCGCTCCAGTCAAACTGCATGATGAATTCCTGTGTTCCGAGGTGAATAAGCAGGGGCCATCAGGCCCCTGAATGGCGAGCAGATGGGCTTATTTAGGCTCGGTACCGAACCATTTTTTATAGATTTCGTTGTACTGGCCGTTATCACGCAATTTTTTCAGTGAGGCGTTAACTTTCTCACGCAGTTCGTCGCTGCCTTTCGGGAACGCGATACCATAATTCTGAGCTTCCAGCGAGTCGCCTACCGCTTTGAACTGGCCGCGACCAGCGGTCTTGATGAAGTAAAGGATATTTGGGGTGTCGTGCAATACTGCGTCAGCGCGATTGGTTCCCAGTTCCATATAGGCGTTATCGATATTCGGGAACTGATGAAGTTCTTTCGTTTTAATATTGGCTTTAGCGTAGTCGACAGAGCCAGTACCGCCTTTAACCGCCAGGATTTTACCATCCAGATCTTTAACGCTCTTCACGCTGTCGTTATTGGATTTAACCATCACCAGCAGGCCGCTTTTGTAGTAAGGGTCTGAGAAATCAATGGCCTTTTTACGCTCATCGGTAATGGTGATCCCCGCCAGCGCCAGGTCGATATTTTTAGTTTGCAGAGCCGGGATAATGCCGCTGAAATCCATAGGCTTAAAGCTGAATTCCAGATTGAGATCCTTAGCGATAGCGGTCCATAAATCGATATCGAAACCGACGTATTTATCGCCCTGCTTAAACTCGAATGGAACGAAGGCAGTATCGGTGGCAACAATCAGTTTTTTATCGGCAGCCTGAGAAGATACGGCAAAAGCCAGAGCAAGTGCGGCCAGTGAAACTTTAAACATAGACTTCATAGCGCTTCCTTATGTTGTGTCGTGGGGCAGTCCCCGGCAAAGCACTTTTGAATAGCAAAAGGCATGCCATATTCTTAAGTTACTGATTTCAGGTGTTTGCGTGGCAAAACGAAGGCTGCAGGTGGGTCTATGCCGCCGAAGCGCACTTTTACGGTGCACCTTTTTGGTGCGGTTTAGCTACGCATGATGACACAACAGGTTTTACCCTATGAAAGGCCGTCTGGACAATCTTTTGGCAACTGTTTTGTGATGTGATTATTACAAAGAATTAACTATTGGCGGGGTGGTGTAACAAAGTGGTGCGTCAAATTGGTGCAACGCCCTCCGGGGAGGGCGTTGAAAGCAGGATATTATTCAATGTTGGCTTCGATGAACCACAGGAATTTATCCATATCGCGTGAGGCGGCAGTGAAGATATCAGCGGTATCTTCGTCTTTAGCTTCGGAGATGGCTTTACGAACTTCGTTAGCCACTACCGCATAGCGGTCAGCCAGCGCTTTAAGGTGATCCTGGACAGAATGAATATCCAGTGGATAGCTTTTCAGCGCGGTGTTGCTATTAATAACCTGAGTAGTACCCAGCGCAACGCCACCTAACTGCACGGCACGTTCGGCCATGGTGTCCAGATGATCGGTCAGCGCGGTACGGAAGCCATCCAGCATTTCGTGAACAGCGATAAAGTTAGCGCCGCGCATGTTCCAGTGCGCCTGTTTGGTAATCAGGGACAAATCGATGAACTGAACTACCTGGCGGTTAAGCAACTCAATGGTGGCTTTTTTCTCACTTTCCGCGACATCATTACGGGTATATACCAGTTCGGAATTTTTAGTTTTTACCAATTTAGCGGTACTCATAATTTCATTTCCTCTTGATGTTTCGTGTCCTGAGTAATTACCGAGAACAAGTATAGCACCTGATTTTACTTGTGCAGTGCACGTTACTGCCTATCGTAATGATTGAATAGAGCAGCTTTATTTTTTAGCTATAAAAAACAAAAGGATTAAAATAATGCCGCAAATATGCAAGGTGTTATTATTCAGTAAGATAGCGGCCAGGTTTCTGGCCGCAGTTAATATTTGACTGAATTGCCAGGTCTATTTTTAATATTATTAAGTTTTTATTAAAAATCCGATCATTCTGAATCAACAGATTTGATAACTGGCTCCGGAGTTATTGTTAGCGTCGAGCCTGCTGAGGCGACAATAACAAATCCTAATCCCAATAATTGTAATAAACTCAGCCACTCTCCGAGGAAAATCATGCCGGACAGGGTGGCTACCGCAGGTTCCATACTCATCAGGGTACCGAAGGTACGAGCGGGTAATCGGGTGAGGGCCATCATCTCCAGTGAATAGGGGATAGCGGTTGAGAGCAGAGCGACCGCAAGGCCAAGTGGAATCACGGCCCACTGCCATAAAGAAGGATCGGTTTGGGATACGCCAAGCGGAACAAATACGGCGGCGGCAATCAGTGAGCCCAGCGCTACGGTTGCCGGGCCGTGCTCGCTCCCGGCGCGACGCCCGGTGAGAATATATACCGCCCACCCAGCCCCGGCGCCTAAAGCGCATAGCGCCCCGAGCGGGTCGACATTCCCGCTGTCTCCGCCAATGGGCAGCAACAGATAAAGCCCGGCAATAGCCAGCCCGACCCAAACGAAATCCAGCGGTTTACGGGCAGAGAACAGCGCGACGGCCAGCGGCCCGGTAAACTCCAGCGCCACGGCGATACCCAGCGGTACGGTTTGCAGCGAGAGATAAAATAGATAATTCATGGCGCCAAGCGACAGCCCGTACAGAAGTAACGGCAGACGCTGAGGTTTCGCGACTTTCAACCTCCAGGGTTTAAATACCACCACCAGCATAATGGTGGCAAGCCCGAGGCGCAGGGCGGTAACGCCTGGTGCGCCCAGCATTGGGAACAGGCTTTTTGCCAGCGAAGCGCCGCTCTGAATCGAGGTCATCGCAATGAGTAAAACGACAATCGGGAACCACGCGGGGGTGTTGCGCGATATTGGGAGAGACATCCTGTTACCTGTCAATTTAAGTAAATAAATATATGTAAAAAGAAAAAGGCGTTGGATTGAGGCAACAACGCGTTGATTGTTTATTGATTGTTGAATAAAAAAGCGAATATTAGCCTATCATTACTGTCGAGTTTTGAGAATATTCTGGATGTTGCGGTCGAAAAGTGCGGTATATAAAGTCGCCATGGCCCGGTAAAACATCAGAAATATCAACGCAGTAAGTGGTTGTGGAAATGAATTGTTACACGAACATCTGGGTTAGACAATGATTTAACGCCGGAAGTTCCTCGATTCATTTGTTATATTTAAAAAACTTAAGGCTTATTATGTATAAGTCTTGTTGATAAAAAGAAAAGCACATTTGAGGTGGTTATGAAAAAAATTGCATGTCTTTCCGCACTGGCCTGCGTAATGGCCCTGTCCGCTGGTACCGCTGTTGCTGGCACTGCTACCGTTTCCGGTGGCTACGCTCAGGGTGATATGCAGGGCGTTGGCAACAAAGCTAACGGCTTCAACTTAAAATATCGTTACGAATTTGATGATAACCCACTTGGCGTTATCTCCTCATTCACTTATATCGAAAAAGATCAGAGCCGCGGCGGAGATTCTCACAAAGCTCAATACTACGGCATCACTGCAGGTCCGGCCTACCGTCTGAATGACTGGGCTAGCATCTACGGTGTTGTGGGTGTGGGCATTGGTTCCTGGAAAAACACTAACTCCGAGCGCGTCCATGAGAGCACCAGCAACGATGCAGGTTTCTCTTACGGTGCCGGTGTTCAGTTTAACCCAATCGAGAACGTCGCTCTGGACTTCTCCTACGAGCAGAGCCGCATTCGCAGCGTTGACGTAGGTACCTGGATTGCAGGCGTGGGTTACCGCTTCTAATCACGGCAGCCAGTCTGCTGATATAAAAAATCCGCCTCCGGGCGGATTTTTTTTGGCCGTAACTTAATGGCCAATCATCGCTTGTTCTATCGCGTTGCCATTGAGAGCCGGGCAGGCAGATGGCTCATATATATTGAGCCGCAGGGGAACGGAGCCGATGGACTCGGCCCCGCAGGAATTATTTGTCGGCTGCTGGTTGGGCGACAAAATAGTCACGAACCATTTTTATCAGCATCAGCCGCGCCTGGAATGGGGTAAGTGTAAACACGTGCAGGCACCTCATCATCTCGTTCATAAAAACCTCCGCGCTTCATCTCGATCATCCGTAATCATTGACTGCGTTACATACAGATATAGCACAGGCTATATTGTATGCCAATGGCTATCTTTGTGTGCGTATTATCACCAATTGCTATAAAAGGCAGCGGCTATGGCATTCGCGCATCGGCGCGGCGGTGGTTATATTTTTGTCCGGGGCGAACAGTAGTTTACAATGAGCCACGAAACACTATTTTTGCGCCATCCAGGAGAGCGCCATGAGCCGCCGAGCAGGTACGCCGAGCAGTAAACGCGTGACGCAATTAGTCGATGTTGAAGAACACGTAGAAGGCTTTCGTCAGGTGCGTGAAGCCCATCGTCGGGAGCTGATTGATGATTACGTTGAGTTAATATCCGATCTTATTCACGAATCCGGTGAGGCGAGGCAGGTTGATATGGCCGCCCGGCTTGGGGTGTCGCAGCCTACCGTTGCCAAAATGCTTAAACGTATTGCCGGGCTTGGACTTATTGAGCAGATTCCCTGGCGGGGCATTTTCCTGACCCCAGAAGGGGAAACTTTAGCCACCCAAAATCGGGAGCGTCACCAGTTAGTGGAGAGTTTTTTACTGGCTTTAGGTATCAGTGCGGAAACCGCCCGTCGCGATGCCGAGGGGATGGAGCACCACGTTAGTGAAGAAACGCTGGAAGCTTTTCGGCGCTACTGCCAGCAGTCTGCTGAATCCTGAGGCTGTACTATGCGTGTCTGGCGCTATCTGACCGGCGATCGTTTTCTGCTTCTGCTGCTGATAATTGGCGCTGCTTTGTGTTTATGGGTTCCGTTTAAACCGCAGCAGTGGCCTGCCGCCATAGACTGGCGCACCATTATTACTTTGTGTGGCCTGCTCATGCTGACCAAAGGCGTGGAGCTAAGCGGTTATTTCGATGTGCTGGGGCGGCGATTAGCCCGGCAATTTAGCAGCGAGCGGGCGCTGGCACTGTTTTTAGTGTGTGCGGCAGCGCTGCTATCTACCTTTCTAACCAATGATGTGGCGTTATTCATTGTTATTCCTTTGACGATTACTCTGAAAAAATGGTGCGCCATTCCGGTCAACCGGCTGATTATCTTTCAGGCGCTGGCGGTAAACGCGGGTTCACTACTAACGCCAGTAGGCAATCCGCAAAATATTTTACTGTGGGGGCGTTCCGGCCTCTCTTTCGGTGCATTTATCGGCCAGATGGCGCCGCTGGCGCTGATGATATTCATCTCACTGATAATTGTCTGCCGCTTTGCATTTCCTAAGCGTGCACTGGAATTTAATAACCTAAGTCCGTCAAATCAGTGGCAACCCCGGCTGCTGGCACTGTGCGTCGTGCTGTATCTGGTATTTCTGGCGGCGCTTGAGCTTAAATACGCCGGGGCAGGATTACTGATTGTATTGGGGGCTTTTGCCATTTATGCGCGTGCAGTGTTGCGCCAGCTGGACTGGCGGCTGCTGCTTATATTTATGGTGATGTTTATTGACGTGCACCTGGTGACTCAATTCCCCGCATTGACCGAATGGTTAACCGCCACCCGCGCGTTGAGTGCGGAAGGGCGTTTGCTGCTGGGAGCCGGGTTATCGCAAATAATTAGCAATGTTCCGGCCACTATCCTGCTGCTTAATTATCAGAATGCCGATGCACTGCTGGCCTGGGCGGTCAATATAGGCGGTTTTGGCGTCATGACCGGCTCACTTGCCAATCTCATTGCACTGCGTATGGCCGGTGACCGACGCATCTGGTTGCAATTTCACCTCTGGTCGTTGCCAATGTTGCTCTGGAGCCTGACAGCCGGGTATCTGCTCTACTTTCTAATTGCCAGTTAACCAAAAAACTCAGCAGGAAATGTCAACCTGGCTGGAAATTTGTGAATTTAACTCTAACTTTAGTAAATGGTAGACTACTAATATTTACGCATGAAAGCGTCAGGGCAGATTGCTAATCTATGGCAGAACAACAAAACAACACCAGTCACTCCGCAAGCGGAGCCTCTTCATCATCTTCCGAACATCAGAACAATCAGACACAAGCCGACGCCGAAGGCGGGGCAGAGCGCAAGCGACCAGGTAAAAAGCCGCTTATTATTCTGGCCATAGTTGCGGTGGTGATGATAGTTATCGCGCTGATTTGGTGGCTGATGACTCACAATCAAGAAACTACCGATGATGCTTACACCGACGGCAACGTAGTGACAATTGCGCCGAAGGTGGCAGGCTACGTCACATCGCTTCAGGTACGGGATAACCAGCGGGTGAAACAGGGCGATCTGCTGGTAGTTATTGACCAGCGCGATACCAAAGCCCAGTACGATCAGGCTACGGCACAGCTGGGGCTGGCTACCGCGCAATGGCATCAGGCCCAGGTTCAGCTGGATCTCGCTAAGGTGCAATATCCGGCTCAGCGTGACCAGGCGGAAGCTCAGGTCATGAAAGCGAAAGCCGATTTGGCTAACGCTCAGGCCGACTATCGTCGTCAGCGCGGCGTTGACCCGCGTGCCACCTCGCAACAGACTATCGACAGCGCCAGTATGCAGCTGGCTACCGCCCAATCGCAGCTGAAAAACGCGCAAGCGCAGCTGGATGTGGCAAAGCAGGTGGAATTACAGATTCGCCAGCAACAGGCCAATGTCGAAGCCCGCGCTCGCCAGGTAGAGCAGGCGAAAGCGCAGCTGGAAACTGCCTCATTAAATCTTTCTTACACTGAAGTTCGCGCGCCGTTTGATGGCTTTGTCACCAAGCGTAACGTGCAGCTCGGCACCCTGGTACAGGCGGGTAGCGCGCTGTTTTCACTGGTATCGCCAGATATCTGGGTCACCGCTAATTTTAAAGAAAACCAGCTGGCGCGCATGAAGCCGGGCAACAAGGTGGAGCTTAGCGTTGATGCCTACCCTGATATTAAGCTCCAGGGGCATGTGGATAGTATTCAGCAGGGCAGCGGCTCTCGCTTTTCTGCCTTCCCGGCTGAGAACGCCACCGGTAACTTCGTAAAAATCGTCCAGCGCGTACCGGTCAAAATTGTGATTGATAAAGGGCTGGATGCAAATCATCCTCTGCCGCTCGGCCTGTCGGTCGAACCGAAGGTCATGCTGGAATGAGTGAGCACGCTGCTGTTAACTGGCGGCCATCCAGTAATCCCTGGGCGGTCGCTATTGTGGTTACGCTGGCGGTATTCATGGAGATCCTTGATACCACCATCGTGAACGTGGCGCTGCCCCATATCGCCGGTACGCTATCGTCCAGTTATGATGAGTCCACCTGGGTTTTGACCTCATATCTGGTTGCCAACGGCATTGTGTTACCAATCTCGGCGTTTCTGAGCCGTTTACTTGGCCGTAAACAGTACTTTTTAATCTGCGTGGTGATGTTCACCATCTGTTCGTTCCTGTGCGGTATTGCTACCGAGCTATGGCAGATTATTTTATTCCGTATCCTTCAGGGGTTTTTCGGCGGTGGCTTACAGCCCGTTCAGCAATCGGTATTGCTGGATTATTTCAAACCCGAAGAGCGTGGAAAAGCGTTCGGCCTCTCTTCCATCGCTATTATCGTAGCTCCGGTACTTGGCCCGACTCTGGGCGGCTGGATAACAGACAACTACTCCTGGCGCTGGGTATTTTTTATCAACATCCCGGTGGGAATAATCAGTTTTCTGGCCATTTATCAGCTGTTGGAAGATCCGCCGTGGGAACGGAAAAAGAGCGGCAAAACGACCGTTGACTGGACGGGAATTAGCCTGATTGCGCTGGGTCTTGGCTGCCTGCAGGTCATGCTGGATAGAGGCGAGGACGAAGACTGGTTTCACTCCAACTTTATCTGCCTGTTCGCCGTGCTGGCGCTTATCGGCATCGTTGGAGCCATTTACTGGCTGCTGTATGTCAGAAAACCGGTGGTCGATCTGCACTGCATGACCGACCGTAACTTTGCCGTCGCCAGCCTGCTGATGGCGGGAATGGCCGCCATTCTTTACGGCGGCTCGGTAGTCATACCGCAGCTGGCGCAACAGGATTTGGGCTATACCGCGACCTGGTCGGGGATGGTGCTATCGCCGGGGGCTGTACTTATCGTGTTGACGATCCCGCTGGTTCTCAAGCTAATGCCGATAATTCAGACCCGCTGGATTATAGCCTTTGGCTTTACCTGCATCGGGGTTGCCTTTTTAGTGTCCCGGATTTTAACGCCCGATATCGATTTTGAAACGCTGGTGATGCTGCGCAGTGCTCAGTCGTTTGGGCTCGGCTTCTTGTTTGTGCCGCTGACTACCATTGCTTTTATCACGATACCGCAGCGGCTAAACGCCGATGCCGCAGCGCTGTTTACCATGTTCCGTAACGTGGCGGGTTCGATTGGTATCTCGCTTTCGACGGCGGCATTGACTGAGCGGGCGCAGGCCCACAGCGCCTATCTTAGCGCCCACGCCACGCCGTTTGATGAGCAGTTCCGGCAGGCTATCAGCCAAAGCGCCGAGGCCATCCGTAACTTTACCACTCAGCTTGGCGATCCGATGGCGATTGCTACCGGCAGAATGTACCAGACCATGGTGGAGCAATCGCGCTTCCTCGCCTATATCGACGTATTTACGCTGCTGAGTCTGGTGGCCTTTATTCTGATTCCATTTTGTTTATTACTGGCACCGATCAAAAGTGAAGGATCGGCAGGAGCGCATTAACATGTTTGGCTATCGGGCCGCTTTGCCCACCGCTATTGCACTGGCTTTTTTAACCGCCGGTTGTTCCGTCGGGCCTGATTATCAGGAACCGAAGCCACAGACGCCTGGGGAGTATCACGGCGCTCGTGAAGCTCTCGCAAGCGACAACACTTCTATACGCGCGACTGCTCCTGACGCCCGTTGGTGGCGGCATTTTAACTCGCCGGAGCTTAATCGCCTGGTCGAGCGCGCTATTAGCGGCAATCTGACACTGCAACAAACGGTGTTGCGTATTGCCGGTGCGCGTGAGCAGATAAACCAGGCCCAGGGCGCATGGTTCCCAACGGTGAACGGCGGGGCGGGTTATACCCGTCAACAGCTGGGGCTGGAAGGAGAGCTGAAATCCCATGGCGTGTATGACCGGATAAACGATATCGACCCGGCGCTGAAAAACAGCCTTGGGCCGCTAACAAAACCGATAAATCTTTACCAGGGGAGTTTTGACTCCAGCTGGGAGCTGGATTTGTGGGGTAAGGTGCGGCGTCAGGTTGAGTCAGCGAAGGCTCAACAGCAGGCTATTATCGAACAGCGTAATGATGCGCTGGTATCGCTGGAAGCGGAAGTCGCCCGCGCGTGGCTGCAATTGCGCGGAGCGCAAAGCGTTATCGCGACCCTCAATGAGCAGATAGCCAGCGCTGAAGACACTTTCAATTTGACCAGTAATCGCCAGCAGAATGGCCTGGCTCCGCAGCTCCAGGTTGAACAGGCCAGGGCGCAGGCGTCTACGCTGCGAGCTCAGTTGCCGCAGTGGAAAGCTCAGGAACGCCAGGCGATGAATGCGCTGGCGGTGCTGTGTGGCGAAATGCCTGGCGCGTTGGACGGCGAATTAATGAACCCGGAAGCGCTGCCGAAAGTGCCGGATATTGTTGCGGTAGGCGTACCTTCTACCCTGGCGCGCCGCCGCCCGGATATTCGCGAAGCCGAGGCTAATCTGCATGCGGCTACTGCCCAGATCGGCGTTTCGGTAGCACAACTATTTCCGAGCCTGTCGCTAACCGGCCAGTTTGGTTTACGTAATAGCGAATCCAACTACCTGGCCGACTGGAGCAGCCACTTCTATAGCTACGGTGCGCAGCTTTCGATTCCTATTTTCGAAGGTGGCCGTTTAGTCTCGAGCGTTAAAGTTTCGCGCGCGGAGCAGGGCGCGGCGGTGCTGCAATATCGTCAGGCGGTACTGAGCGCGCTGGGCGATGTGGAGAATGCGCTAGTGAGTTATCGCACTGACCTCGATCGTGAAAAAGGGTTGCAGGACACCATTGGCGCATTGCAGACTTCTTATGATCTGGCGGATGACAGCTACAAGAAAGGCATTGAGTCGTTTATCAACGTGCTGGATGCTCAGCGTCAGCTGGCGCAGGCCAAACAGCAGCTGGCCCAGGCCCAGGTGCAGACTCAGCTCGATCTGGTCGCGTTGTATAAAGCGCTGGGCGGTGGCTGGGAGCCATACCAGCAGGTGCAATTACCGGACTACTCGGTATTTGGTGATGCGCCGCGCGGCTAAACCGCAAGGTGGGCACACGGATAATAAAAGCCGTCTGCTATGCAGGCGGTTTTTTTATTCCAGCGGTGGTCGTCACGAGAGCTAATGACAACATACAAAGACATGTTTAAAACCACGGTCAGCCAGGATAAGTCCCCTGATTAATATGACGGGCAGTGGAGATGATTATTATCCGGTGCCATTACCGGCTTGATGATTACTCATTTGCAGGCTGCCCTTCATATATTAAGCAGGGACCAGGCCGGCAGTGGGGCAGATTAAAACTGGAAGCGGGTCACTTTCGCGGGCAGGCTTTCAGGTTACAGCTATAAAAAAAGCGGGCCGCTGGCCCGCTTTATTCACTTACGAATCGCTGATTAGTTCAGACGAACCGGCATACCGGAGCGAGACTGTACGGCTTTATCGACGATGCTCTTATTCACGTCGGCCTGGCTAGTCACGCTGCTCACCTGCTTGTTCAGAACCACAGGAACGGTTTCGCCACCGTCAAACTGCGCTTCAGTTGTCGAAAGCGGGTTGTGAACTTCGATGTAACGGCTGCCGTCTGGCTCGGTGGTTGCTTTCACCGGCTCATCGATAAACTGAACGCGGGTACCGACCGGTACGTTCTGGAACAGGAATTTGATGTCATCGTTACGCAGACGTACGCAACCGTGGCTTACGCGCAGACCGATACCGAAGTTAGCGTTGGTGCCGTGGATAGCGTACAGGCGGCCAATATACAGAGCGTACAGACCCATAGGGTTATCAGGACCTGCCGGAACGACCGCTGGCAGCGGGTTACCTGCGGCAGCGTATTCGGCGTGCATTTTCGCGGTTGGAGTCCAGGTTGGGCCGGCTTTCTTACGCTCAACCTTAGTTACCCAGTTAATTGGGGTATCTTTGCCCAGCTGGCCGATACCGATAGGCAGAACGATAACGGTATTGGAGCCTTTCGGATAGTAATACAGACGCATTTCGGCGCTATTGATAACGATACCTTCATGAGGGGTATCAGGCAGGATCAGCTGCTGAGGAATAGTCAGCACGGTACCGCCTTTTGGCAGATATACGTCAACGCCAGGGTTCGCTTCCATCATGTTGGAAAGCCCCATCTGGTAGGCGGCGGCAAAGTGCTCCAGCGGCTGACTGTTGCCATCTGGAATAGTAACAACCTGATTCTGCCCAATCAGACGGCTACCGTCAGTTGGAAGTGGATAGGTCACGGCTGCTGCACTTTTGCAAAAGCCAATGGCGGTGAAAGCTGCCAGTAAAAGAGTGCGTAATTTCATATTCATGTTATGTGAACTTGTTGCGCCACTTGGGCTAAGTATGAGTGTAAACAGGTGACAATGCTGGAAACGCATTATAGGAGCATTCTCGCCCGCTGGGAATTCAGATGTGGATGAAATCACATTTTTTCATTTCTCATTAATTATTGTAGGTGATTTTTGGAGATTAGAATCTAAGGCACTATCTGTGGCATAATGCGCCGTTTATCACACTTCTTACCCAGGATTTTCTAGTGCTAGTTTCCAGTAACGTCACCATGCAATTCGGCAGTAAGCCGTTGTTTGAAAATATCTCTGTCAAGTTCGGCGGCGGCAACCGTTATGGTCTTATCGGCGCCAATGGCAGCGGCAAATCTACTTTTATGAAGATCCTGGGCGGCGATCTTCAGCCGAGCAATGGCAACGTATCGCTCGATCCTAATGAGCGCATCGGTAAGCTGCGTCAGGATCAGTTTGCTTTTGAAGAGTTTACCGTGCTGGACACCGTTATCATGGGTCACGGCGAACTGTGGGAAGTGAAACAGGAGCGCGACCGCATTTACGCGCTGCCGGAAATGAGCGAAGAAGACGGCTATAAAGTGGCCGATCTGGAAGTTAAATATGGCGAAATGGACGGCTACTCTGCCGAGTCCCGCGCCGGAGAACTGCTGCTGGGCGTTGGTATCCCGGTGGAACAGCATTACGGCCTGATGAGCGAAGTTGCACCCGGCTGGAAACTGCGTGTATTGCTGGCTCAGGCGCTGTTCTCAAACCCAGATATTCTGCTGCTCGATGAACCAACCAACAACCTGGATATCGATACTATCCGCTGGCTGGAACAGGTGCTGAATGAACGCGATAGCACCATGATCATCATTTCCCACGACCGTCACTTCCTGAACATGGTTTGTACCCATATGGCGGATCTGGATTACGGGGCGCTGCGGGTTTACCCAGGTAATTACGACGAATACATGACCGCTGCGACCCAGGCGCGTGAGCGACTGCTGGCCGATAATGCCAAGAAGAAAGCTCAGATTGCCGATTTACAGTCGTTCGTAAGCCGCTTTAGCGCTAACGCATCCAAATCTCGTCAGGCGACTTCTCGCGCCCGCCAGATAGACAAAATCAAGCTGGAAGAAGTGAAAGCGTCCAGCCGTCAGAACCCATATATCCGCTTCGAACAGGATAAAAAACTGTTCCGAAACGCGCTGGAAGTTGAAAATCTGACTAAAGGTTTTGATAACGGCCCGCTGTTTAAAAACCTGAAAATGCTGCTGGAAGTAGGCGAAAAGCTGGCCGTTCTGGGTACCAACGGCGTGGGTAAGTCGACCTTCCTTAAAACCCTGATGGGCGAGCTGACCCCGGAAAACGGCACTGTGAAATGGTCAGAAAACGTGCGTATTGGCTACTACGCGCAGGACCATGCCGCCGATTTTGAAAACGATCTGACGGTATTTGAGTGGATGAGTCAGTGGCAACAGGAGGGCGACGACGAGCAGGTAGTGCGCGGCATTCTGGGTCGTCTGCTGTTCGGTCAGGACGATATCAAGAAAAAAGCGAAAGTGCTTTCCGGTGGGGAAAAAGGCCGCATGTTGTTTGGCAAGCTGATGATGCAGCGCCCTAACGTTTTGGTTATGGATGAGCCAACCAACCACCTGGATATGGAATCCATCGAAGCACTTAACATGGCGCTGGAGATGTACGAAGGTACATTGATCTTCGTCTCCCACGACCGTGAGTTTGTTAGCTCGCTGGCGACCCGCGTTCTTGAGATAACACCAGATAAAGTGACTGACTTTACCGGTAACTATGAAGATTACCTGCGCAGCCAGGGCGTGGTCTGATTTACTCGCTGATTATCATTATTCTGAAGGCGGCCCGCGGGCCGCTTTTTTTATGCCGGATATAAATAAAAGACGGGGCGGATTTTAAACCCGCTCCGTCTGAATAATTTCCGCCAGTTATCGCGTAATGCTTTGTTTTAGAAGCGCTAAAACCGTATTACTTTTCAGCCTGACCACAGACCTCACATCCAGGGTTACGCGGCAGCGCCAGGGTACGGAATTCGCAGGTCATGGCGTCATACATCACGATTTTCCCAACCGGTGGGGTACCAAAGTGCGTGAGCACTTTTATCGCTTCCAGTGCCTGCATGCTGCCAATCACGCCAACCAGTGGTGCCATGACGCCCGCCTCGACACAGGTTAGGGCATTATCGCCAAATAACCGGCTCAGGCAGCGATAACATGGCTCTTTTTCTTGCCAGGTAAATACGCTTATCTGGCCTTCCATACGAATGGCCGCACCAGAAACCAGCGGCACTTTTGCGGCAAAACAGGCGGCATTGAGCTGGTTGCGCACCGCCACATTATCGGTGCAATCCAGAACTAAATCGTGACGGGCGACCTCAGCGGCCATTTCCCGATCGTCTAATTGCCCGTCGCGAGTTTCTATAACAGTTAGTGGGTTGATTGCCGCCAGCGTTTCGGCGGCAGATTCCACTTTTAGTCTGCCAATATCGGCATCGTAATGCAGAGTCTGGCGCTGTAGGTTAGACAGAGAAACGGTATCGAAGTCGTTAAGGGTTAAGTGACCGATACCTGCCGCCGCCAGATACTGTGCCGCCGCGCAGCCCAGACCGCCCAGACCGACCACCAGCACCCGAGCCGCTTTGAGACGCTCCTGACCATCAAAATCGAAGCCTTTCAGGACAATCTGGCGGTTATAACGCATCATCTCGGCATTGCTGAGTTCCTCTGACATTGCCGTTAGCCCCCCAACAATGAGTTAAAAGGCTCTACCTCAACCCACTCACCGGCGGCGACTTTGCCGCGCTCACGCTCCAGAACGATAAAGCAGTTGGCCTGGCTGAAAGAGCTAAAAATATGTGAGCCCTGATGGCCGGTAGTGGCAACCTCGGGTACGCCGTCAGCGCCGCGCGTCAGCACGCCGCGCTGGAAGTCGAGCCGTCCTGGGGTTTTAGAAAGTGGCGTTGTCGCGCGAGCGCGCAGGCGCGGTGGCAGGGCATGGCCGCTCTGGCCGGAAAGTTTTGCCAGCATCGGTTGTACCAGTTGATAAAAGGTGAGCGCCGCCGATACCGGATTACCCGGCAGACCGCAGAACCAGCTGTTATTCAGGCGGCCAAAGGCAAAGGGTTTGCCCGGTTTAATCGCCAGCTTCCAGAAAGCGATTTTGCCTACTTCATCCAGGATCTGCTTGGTGTAATCCGCTTCACCCACGGAGACTCCGCCGGAGCTGATAGTGACATCAGCCTGTGCATCCGCGTCGTTAAACGCCTGGCGTAGTGCGGCCGGGTCGTCGCGAATAATACCGAGATTGATAACTTCACAGCCCAGCTGCTCTAGCATCAAATGCACCGCGAGGCGGTTAGTATCGTAAATCTGGCCGGCAGCCAACGACTTGCCTGGGAGCTGTAATTCATCGCCGGTTGAAAATAGCGCGACCCGCAGGCGGCGCAGAACCGTCACTTCGCCAATACCCAGAGACGCAAGGAGCGGCAATTCGGCGCTGCTCAGCTTTTGCCCTTTTTCCAGCACCGTTTCTTCACGGCGCAGGTCTTCACCGCGGCGACGGATATTTTGCCCGGCTTTGACCTGGGCTGTAAGACGAACTCCATCGCCTGCCTGTTCTGTCTCCTCCTGCATAACCACCGCATCACAGCCTTCAGGAATTTGCGCGCCGGTCATAATCCGAATACAGCTGCCTTGCGGCCATTCGCCGGTATACGGCTGCCCGGCAAAGGCTTTGCCTGCAACCGGCAGCACTTCGCCGCTGGCAATATCGGCCAGCCGCAATGCATAGCCGTCCATTGCCGAATTATCGAACCCTGGAACATCAATTGGCGAGCGAATAGCTTCAGCCGTGATACGGCCACGGGCGGCCAGTAGAGATACGGTTTCCGTTTCGGTTACGGGCGTGATGCGATTGAGCATTTCACTTAATGCGGTGTCCAGCGTTATCAGTCCGGCAGTGTGTTCCATGAAGAGTTCCTGCTTACAGCGAATGAGACAGACATTATGGCAGAGAACCGGCACTGACTGAATGGCTATAGAGAGGTAATCACTTCAATGCTTTACAATTAATTAACACCTTTTTATAGTCAGAATCTCATCGGTAACAATTCGTCTTCGAACTAACCGTACAGGTCGGCCAGGCTTTAACCATGAGTGATGCAATGACAGGAAAACACGGCGGCGCGGGAGCCACAACTCGCGGTAATGTCATATACCCCCGGCAACTTGCTAGTGAAGTATTTAGCGGTGCTGAGCTCCGGGTATGGCTGATTGAGGCCAGCAAAGCCCTAAATATTCTGCCTGTCGTTCATATCTGTGCCGGGCTTATAGGGATGCGTCTGGCGCGAATCTGTGCATGCGATATGCCGGGTGCGGGTAACTCTCTGTGAGCGGCGAGGCGGTGAGGGATTTACCCGACGAGCGGGTGCTGACGGTTGAGAATCTCAGCGTGAGTTTCCGTCAGCAGGGAGCCGTGGTTGAGGCGGTTAAAGGCGTCTCCTTTAACCTGATGCGCGGCGAAACTCTGGCGATTGTTGGCGAATCTGGCTCGGGAAAATCGGTGACGGCACTGGCTATCATGCGGCTTCTGGCCCGGCGTGGTGTCGCCGTGACGGCGGATAATATTCTGTTGCGCCGCCGCAATCGCCAGCAGGCAAGTTTGCTGTCACTTAGCGATAGCGCCATGCACGAGATCCGCGGTGCGGATATCGCCATGATTTTTCAGGAGCCGATGACCTCGCTCAATCCGGTATTTCCGGTGGGGGAGCAAATTGCTGAGGCAGTGCGTCTCCATCAGGGAATGGGGCGCCGCGCTGCCAGAAATGAAGCGCTGCGGTTGCTAAAACAGGTGCGAATTCCTGACCCTGAATCTGTGCTGGTTCGCTTTCCGCATCAGCTTTCCGGCGGCATGCGTCAGCGGGTGATGATAGCGATGGCGCTATCATGTAAACCAGCGGTGCTGATTGCCGATGAGCCCACTACGGCGCTGGATGTCACGGTACAGGCGCAGATCCTGCAACTGATTCGTGTCCTTCAGCAAGAGCTGGCGATGGGCGTCATTTTTATCACCCACGATATGGGCGTAGTGGCCGAGATGGCCGACCGGGTGCTGGTTATGCATCGTGGAGCGGTGGTGGAGAGCGCTGATGTTACTCAACTTTTTCATACCCCCAAACACCCTTATACCCAATCTTTACTGGCTGCTGTGCCGCGCCTTGGGGCCATGAATGGATCTGACTTACCGCGGAAATTTCCGCTGAGCGATGGTCGGGATGAAGTGGCCTGCGCGCCTTCGGATGATCGCATTTTGCTAAGCGTTCGCGACCTGACGGTACGTTTTCCGATGCGCGGCGGCTGGCTTAACCGGGTGACTCGTCATGTTACGGCGGTAAACGGCGTCAGCTTTGAGCTTCGGCGCGGAGAAACGCTGGCTCTGGTGGGGGAGTCCGGCAGCGGTAAGTCGACGACTGCCCGGGCTTTACTGCGGCTGGTAGATATTGCCAGTGGCTCTATCTGTTACAACGGTAAGTCCATTGAGGCGCTCAGCGAGCGCGCTTTGCGACCATTACGGCGCGATATTCAGTGTGTATTTCAAGATCCCTACGCATCGCTCGATCCGCGCCAGACTATCGGATCTTCTATTGCCGAACCCTTACGTCTGCACGGTGTAACGGCGACACAAGCGGCCAGTCGGGTAGCGGAGCTGCTGGAGCGTGTTGGTTTAAGCCCTGAGATGGCGCGTCGCTACCCGCACGAATTTTCCGGTGGTCAGCGCCAGCGCATCTGCATTGCCAGGGCGCTGGCGCTGGATCCCAAAATTATTATCGCCGATGAGGCGGTATCGGCGCTGGATGTTTCGGTACGCGCTCAGGTGGTTAATCTGCTGCTCGATATTCAGCGCGAACGCGGCGTGGCGCTGCTGTTTATCGCCCACGATATGGCGGTGGTTGAGCGCATCAGCCATCGGGTGGCGGTGATGTATCGCGGGCAGATAGTGGAAACCGGCTCCCGACGGGCGGTATTTGAAACGCCGGGGCATCCCTATACCCGGCGTCTGATGGCATCGGTACCGGTGGCATCACCCGATGTAGCCGCGCGCCAGACGCTGCTTATTCCTGAAGATGAAACCGGTCGTGACCGGTCTTCGCTTCAGCCCGTCACGTTAATTGAAGTGGCGAAGGATCATTTTGTGGCTCGCCACTCCGGCGGGTCGGGCAAGGCCGGTGGCCGGATATAACCGGTTCCAGCGGTAACTTTCAGGAGAATGGTATGACTCTGCACGCGACTAAAGCCTGGCTGCCATGGGCAGTACTGGCGACGGCCCTGACGAGCGCTCCGGCGCTGGCGGCCAAAGATATTGTGGTGGCCGTAGGTTCCAGTTTCACCACGCTCGACCCATATGACGCTAACGATACGTTATCTCAGGCCGTGGCTAAGTCATTTTATCAGGGGCTGTTTGGCCTGGATAAAGAGATGAAAGTGCAGAAGGTACTGGCCAGTGATTATCAGGTTTCATCGGATGGTAAAACCTACACTATCAAATTGCGCAGCGACGTGAAATTCCAGGACGGTACGCCGTTTAACGCCGAAGCGGTTAAGGCCAACTTCGATCGTGCCAGCAATCCGGATAACCATCTCAAGCGTTATAACCTCTACAAAGATATCGCCAGTACCGAAGCGGTGGATGACAATACCGTCCGAATTACCCTCAAAAGGCCATTCTCGGCATTTATTAATGTTCTGGCGCACCCGGCCAGCGTGATTATTTCCCCGGCGGCGCTGAAAAAGTACGGAAAAGATATTGGCTTCCATCCGGTGGGCACCGGGCCGTACCAATTTGTCACCTGGAATCCCACTGACTTTGTCAAAGTGAAGAAGTTCGATGGCTACTGGCAGAAGGGTGAGCCGAAGCTTGATTCGATTACCTGGCGACCGGTGGTGGATAACAATACCCGGGCGGCGATGCTGCAAACCGGCGAGGCGGATTTTGCCTTCCCCATTCCGTTTGAACAGGCAGCACTCCTGTCTAAAAACCCCAAGCTGGAGCTGGTCACTTCGCCATCCATCATGCAGCGCTATATCAGCATGAACGTGACCCAAAAGCCGTTTGATAATCCAAAAGTCCGTCAGGCGATTAACTATGCCATCAACCGTCAGGCGCTGGTGAAAGTTGCCTTCGCCGGATATGCCACTCCGGCCAGTGGTGTAGTTCCGCCGGATATCGCCGGATCCGCCAGCTTTAAGCCGTGGCCGTATGACCCGGCCAAAGCGCGCGAACTGCTGAAAGAGGCCGGTTATCCAAACGGTTTCACCACTACGCTGTGGTCGTCGCACAACCACAGCACCGCCCAGAAAGTGTTGCAGTTTACCCAGCAACAGCTGGCGCAGGTTGGTATTAAGGTGCAAGTCACTGCAATGGATGCCGGGCAGCGCGCCGCCCAGGTAGAAGCAAAAGGGCAAAAAGAGAGTGGGGTGAGGATGTTCTACACCGGCTGGACCGCCTCTACCGGTGAAGCCGATTGGGCGCTTTCTCCGCTGTTTGCCAGCCAGAACTGGCCGCCAACTCAGTTCAACACCGCGTTTTATAGCAACCCGGTGGTGGATAAAGACCTTGCTGCGGCTCTGGCAACCACCGATCCGGTGCAGAAAGATAAGCTTTATCGTGATGCTCAGCAAAAAATATGGGACGACGCGCCGTGGGTGCCGCTGGTGGTGGAGAAGCTGGTATCGGCCCGTAATAAAAACCTGAGCGGTTTTTACGTAATGCCGGATACCGGGTTCAGTTTTGATGATGCAAGCGTGAAATAAGTGCCGCGTACCCGCTACGGCCATCACCAGGGAGAGGCATGTTCAGTTATTTTGTAAAGCGACTATTGGGGCTTATCCCGACACTGCTTATCGTGATGCTGCTGGTGTTTCTATTTGTACACCTGCTGCCGGGCGATCCGGCGCGTCTGATTGCCGGGCCGGAGGCCGATGCTGCGGTGGTGGAGCTGGTGCGTCGCCAGCTGGGGCTGGACAGGCCGCTGTGGGAGCAGTTTTTCCATTACGTTGCCGAGGTGCTGCGCGGAGATTTTGGGATTTCGATGGTCTCCCGCCGCCCGGTTGCCGAGGAAATTGCCAGCCGTTTCGGGCCGACCCTGTGGCTGACGCTGACCAGTATGGCCTGGGCTACGCTGTTTGGTTTGATAGCCGGGGTTATCGGGGCGGTATGGCGAAATCGCTGGCCTGACCGGCTTAGTATGACGCTGGCGGTATCCGGAATCTCATTCCCCGCGTTTGCTCTGGGAATGCTGCTGATGCAGATTTTTTCGGTACAGCTAGGCTGGCTGCCTACCGTTGGGGCCGATAGCTGGCGGCACTATATTTTGCCCTCGCTGACTCTTGGGGCGGCGGTGGCTGCGGTAATGGCGCGCTTCACCCGAGCTTCTTTTGTCGACGTGTTGCAGGAGGATTATATCCGCACCGCGCGCGCCAAAGGGGTACGTGAGCGCTGGGTGGTTATCAAACACGCCCTGCGCAATGCGCTAATCCCGGTTGTTACCATGATGGGCCTGCAGTTTGGCTTTCTGCTAGGAGGCTCTATCGTGGTGGAAGTGGTCTTTAACTGGCCGGGATTAGGGAGATTGTTGGTGGACTCGGTAGCAATGCGCGACTATCCGGTTATACAGGCTGAGGTACTGTTGTTCTCGCTGGAGTTCATTCTTATCAATCTGCTGGTGGATATGCTTTACGCCGCCATTAATCCAACTATCAGGTATCGATAATATGCGTCTGCTTAACTGGCGTCGTCAGGCGCTAAGCCGGGGGCTACCGCTGCTGGCGAATGAGCCGGTCAATACGCCCTGGCGTTTAATCTGGCGGCGTTTCTTAAGCCAGCCGCTGGCGCTGGGTGCCGGGGTCTTTGTACTGTTGCTGATTGTCGTCGCGCTACTGGCACCGCATCTGGTGCCTTTTGACCCGGAAAATTATTTTGATTATGACCGGATCAATGAAGGTCCATCGCGAGTGCACTGGTTTGGCGTGGACTCGCTGGGGCGCGATATCTTCAGCCGGGTACTGGCAGGAACCCGCATTTCGCTCGTGGCGGGCGTTGTGGCAGTACTGGCGGGGGCTTTAGTTGGCACCGCGTTGGGCCTGGTGGCCGGATATTATGGCAGCTGGTGGGATCGCGTCATTATGCGTATTTGTGACGTTTTATTCGCCTTCCCCGGTATTCTGCTGGCGATAGCGATTGTCGCGATTATGGGCAGCGGAATGAGCAACGTGATAGTTGCCGTGGCGATATTTACTGTTCCGGCTTTTGCCCGCCTGGTGCGAGGGAATACCCTGGTACTACGCCAGCAGACTTTTGTTGAGGCGGCACGCACCATCGGCGCTCCCGGCTGGGTTATCTTGCTGCGTCACATATTGCCAGGCACCCTCTCTTCAATAGTGGTGTTTTTCACCATGAGAATTGGCACGGCAATTATATCCGCTGCCAGCCTCTCATTTCTTGGTCTGGGCGCGCAGCCGCCGACGCCGGAATGGGGGGCAATGCTCAATGAAGCGCGAGCCGATATGGTACTGGCCCCGCATGTGGCAATATTTCCCAGCCTGGCGATATTCCTAACCGTGCTGGCATTTAATCTGCTGGGGGATGGGCTACGTGATGCGTTAGATCCGCGTCTGGAGCGTGAGGGTTAATCGGTAAAAATAATAAGGGCCGCTTAAGCGGCCCTTATTGCAGGTCAGTTGTATAAACTCACCACCCGGCGTTCGCGGTTAGACCACGCTCGCCCACAGGTCATATTCGTCAGCATTTTCAACTTTGACGCGAACGATGTCGCCAGCCTTCAGTTTGGTCTCACCGTTGAGATAGACTGCACCGTCAATTTCTGGGGCATCAGCCATGCTGCGGCCAATAGCGCCTTCTTCGTCAACTTCATCAATGATAACCAGAATCTCCCGGCCCACTTTTTCCTGGAGGCGTTCGGTAGAGATCTGTTGCTGAAGCTGCATAAAGCGATGGAAACGCTCTTCCTTCACCTCTTCCGGCACCGGATCCGCCAGCTCATTGGCGGCAGCGCCCTCTATCGGGCTGAATTTAAAGCAGCCCACCCGGTCAAGCCGCGCTTCTTTCAAGAAGTCGAGCAGCATCTGGAAGTCTTCTTCGGTTTCGCCAGGGAAGCCGACGATAAACGTAGAGCGCAGAGTCAGATCCGGGCAGATTTCGCGCCAGCGTTTGATGCGCTCCAGAGTGCGTTCCACCGCGCCCGGACGTTTCATCATCTTAAGAATGCGCGGGCTGGCGTGCTGAAGAGGAATATCCAGATACGGCAGCACTTTGCCTTCGGCCATCAGCGGGATGACGTCATCCACATGTGGGTAAGGGTAGACATAATGCAGACGCGTCCAGATACCCAGTTTAGCCAGCTGTTCGCACAGGCTAACCATACTGGTTTTCACCGGCTCGCCGTTATAAAAACCGGTGCGATGCTTCACATCTACGCCGTAGGCTGAAGTATCCTGGGAGATAACCAGCAGCTCTTTAACGCCGGCATCGGCCAGACGTTTAGCTTCGGCCAGCACGTCGCCAATCGGACGGCTGTCTAAATCGCCGCGCATCGATGGGATGATGCAAAAGGTGCAACGATGATTACAGCCTTCAGAAATTTTGAGATAAGCGTAGTGGCGCGGAGTGAGCTTGACGCCTTGCTCTGGCACCAGGCTTAAAAACGGATTGTGCTTTGGTTTTGGTGCGTAATGATGAACATGCTCCAGCACCTGCTCATAGCTATGCGGGCCGGTAATCTCCAGCACTTTAGGATGAACTTCGCGGATTTTATCTTCGTTAGCGCCAAGACAGCCGGTCACGATGACCTTGCCATTTTCATTCAGCGCCTCGCCGATGGCCTCCAGGGACTCTTGCACCGCGCTGTCGATAAAGCCACAGGTATTGACGATAACCATATCGGCTCCGTCATAGCTTGGGATCACATCATAGCCTTCGGTGCGCAGCTCGGTGAGGATGCGTTCGGAGTCAACGAGGTTTTTAGGGCAGCCAAGAGAGACAAAGCCGATTTTCGGCTGCTGCGTAACATTGCTCATAGGTCAAAAATTCATCATTTATAGTGTTATCAGGGCAGGGATTCTACAGAGGTTGGGGGGAAAATTGTACTGGTATCTTTAGCGGATATTGCATCTTAAATTGGGCGCGGGGCAGAGGGGGTCATACTCTGCGTAAGCTGAAAATACTTGCCGCATCGGTTTTATTTCCAGTCTGGAACAACCTGATAGCGATTAATCGAAAATTCTCAAAGATGGGTTTGCTTAAAGCGAATACTTGCTGTTCATAAGCAGGTTGCTTTTAAAATGAGCACCATGATTATTTATTCTGCCGGGCAAGGAAGTTATGGCAAAAGGTTATTACCTTCGTGTTGGCGATAAAACCACATGCGATGGAAAAATACTGACTGGAGATCCAGCGTTTACATGGTACGACTCAGACGCTGCCCGTGAAGGTGATTATGTATCCTGCGGTAAAAATCCGGGTGTCTCATACAAGATTTTAGGTGGTACGGAGAGTTTTTTGGATGGGGCGCTACGGTTAGCAGGAACGCTGGACAGTATTAGCTCCTGCCCCTGCAAAGCTAAGTTCATTCCCTCCATACCCGACAGTTATGAAAAAGAATCTATTTTTACTCCCCGGCCTTCAAATTTCACGGTTGCGGCCCCGGTTACAGGGGCACTGATACCCAAATTTTGTTCGGAGTCAGAGCCAGAACAGCATGCCTAGGCTGTGAAGAAAAAAACAGGGGTCGACGCTGGCTTTGTCGTTCTCCCTTACGGAGGTACCACAGAAGCCTGGCAGCGTCTGCTATTCACCGAAAACCCACCGCCGGGTGCCAAAGAGCTGTTTGCTGCATTAAATGGGCCGGATGAAAGATACAAAGCCGGGTCGATTATGCTGGTGGTTGACCCTGAAAAACAGGATCAAGAACAGATAGCCCATATGAAAGCGGCAAAAGCGCGGGTCGATGCGGCGTTGCAGCCTCTGACTGTCAAACAAGCCAATTTTCTCTATAAGCATAAAGACACTATTGAGATGTTCGCCGCTGCTGCCAGTACGGCGAGCGACATTTATGGATACTCAGGACAAGCGACCGAAGCCGCGAAGGGGTATTTCGAACTGGTAGAAAAAATTCTCGTCGAGATCGAGAAAACCTACAAAAACCAGTACATCACCAGCGGCACACTGATCGGCGAACAGTTTTTCGTTGAACGCCGTCGCCTGTTTGGGCAACTCGATAGTGTGCTAAAGATGTTTATGAAGCATCGTTTCATGTTCAATGAATACATCGACCTGAAAAGCGCCCTTGGTCTGTCCAGCCGTTCAATCACCCATCGCTGGAATGAGACAGGTGTTAGCGATCTCGAAGGTTACGCGACACACATCGAGAAGCTTGCTAAGTATGTCAAGCTCATGGAAACGGCCGGGAAGATCGGCATTGGCCTTTCTGCCTTTGATACCGCAGCGAAGATCACTGAAGCCTGCACCGTAGGGCGAGATTGTGCCAAAACTTCGTTGACTTCCATCGGTGAATTTTCGGGAAGTCTGGTAGGTGGGATGGTGGCAAGTAGACTCATCGGTGCTGGCGCTGCAAATACCGCATGTGCAGTTGTTTTGGGGGCTGCGACGGTTGAAACTATGGGGGCAGGCGCGTTACTTTGTACCATTGGTGTGAGCGGTGGCATAGCATACGGAGGTGACAAGGCTCTAAGTTGGGCTGGAGGAAAAACAGGTCAATCTATCGGGAAATGGCTTGGCCTTTATGAGGTAAGCGGTGAAGATTAATTTAGAAATGATTTCGGTAATCGCTATTCTTGCAGGGGTACTACTGATAATTATCAGTAGCATTGCATCTCTGCTGAACCGAAAACGCTTTAAAGAAATCTGCGAACTATATAAAAAAAAATACGGCAGCCTGCCAGATGCAGTGTTGGTGTTTGAGAACGTCAATTCGCTTTATGTCAAAGGAGCATATGGAATAAAAGTACAATTTATATACATGCCGCTGTTGTGGAATCGTAGTTCACCTCTGACCAAAAATGATGATAAGGACTTCATTAGAGGTCTACCGAGACGGCTGATTAGGCCATTTTACTTCGAAATATACTTCGGTGCTGTCAGCATACTGTTTTTTGTTATTGGTGGATTGCTAATGTTGGCGGTTGAGCATGGTTGGGTGTAAAAGCGCACCAGTCCTGTCCAGCCGTTCAATTACTCATCGCTGGAGTGAGAAAGGCGTTAGTGATATCGAGGGTGATGCCACACATATTGAACGTGCGGCTGAATATGTAAAAGCAATGCGATACACCGGGTATATTGGCATAGGTTTTAGCGCCGTTCATTCTCTTAATGAAATCAATGAGGCTTGTTCTATTGGCCGGGCAGACGAATGTACCAGAAAGAGGTTCACCGAAGTTGGTCGTTATGTTAAAGGTACAGGGCCTGGTATTAATGAAGGTAATTTAGCTACGCCATCATGTATTACCATTAGTGTAGCAAAGGCGTTACTGATATAGATATATTATGTAGTTCTGGTCGCGATATATTTAGATGTCGGCAGAAATAGGGGCAACGCTTCTCCGCTGTTTATTTATATTTCTGAATTAAATCATGTAGGTTTTTTTTAACGGTAATAAAAGAAGCGGAAATAATAGTAAGCTTATTAAGCACCTCACGACGGACAAACATATAGGCGGCGGTGTCTATTTCGTTAACTTTATAGTAAGGCGCAAGTTTTTTATCCAGTTTTGTTTTATGTGAAAAGATCTCTATCAAATCATTTTCTATTTGCTCGAGAGCTAACACATCCGGCGCATGGGATATGTTTTTAATTGAGTGTATTTTTTTTATTATTTGGCTGCGCTCATTAAAGGTGCTGTCCGGGTGGCGCGGCGGGCAGGGCGTTTGAAATCTTAGTTTTAGTAAAATATTACTGGTGTACTGAATGGTATCTTCATGAATCTCATTTATCTGAGATAACAATGCGTTAAGTTCTTTCTGTGCCCGGGTTTTATTATTATTTTGGGGGTTGGGAATGATAATAAAAAGTACGCCGGTAATTAAACTGGCGGCGACGATAAAGAGGATACCGTATTCCATGGGCAACCTCCTGCGGAGGAGTAAAATATTAAATAATTATCGAACAGTTAAGTTGTAGACCAAATGTCTGAGAATTACCAACAGTTATCTGGCGGTGAAATATTGAAAAGCACAGGGTGAGATTATTAGTAATTATATGTTTTATAGCGATTTTTTGTCTGTTATATCGCGCCTGGCCAATTATGTTTGGGTAAACCATTTCATCAGGATAGATACCTGGCGCACATTAATGGCCTGTTGTTTCTGTTGCAGGATGAATGAAAAGTGCTTTTTTAAATCACCAGTTTCCAGAATGGCGCTAAAAATCGCGCAATAACAGCGTCTTAAAAAAGACCAAAAACAAGCAACGAAAACGTTTGCGTAAAGTTGATCTACGGCATAAAACCCCATAAAAAATGTCCATATTATGAACCTGGGCCCACTGTATAAGGAGGAAAGACCATGTCTGACTATGTGTACGATCATGCCGTCATTCGCCAGCTGCAGGTTCTGAATGGAGAGCTGAAAAATTATCTCCAGATGCGTAAAGCCAAAGGATATATGCATGAGGCAGAAACAGCGCGGCTGCGTAATGCGTTGTTCGCCCTGAATGCTGACTATCAGGAGGTGCGCTGGCCCCTTGCCAGTCAAATGAACCGGGCACAGTTTATGGGGCTGCAGGATGCTATGCATGCGGTTAATGCCACTGCGGTCTGTCTGCTAAGTGGCAGTCACGACTGTCCGTCCTATGTAAGCGTCGACGTTCCGCGTCTTGAAGCCTGTCTGGCGCTGCTGCAGGAGGGCATGGATGTCGCGCTGGGGGCGGAGAATCATCTGGTGGCCGGATAGGTTACCGGTTAAAGAACGGTAATTTTTCAGTCACTTCACTCCCGGCTGGCTACCCTTAACCCAACGGTTAAAGGAGCCAGCCATCATGAAACCTCTCTCTCTTTCAATTCTTCTCCTCCTTTTTTGTGCATTGCCGCTGGCGGCTCAACAGGTGCGTGTTGAGCGCCTGCAGGGGCAGCTCAGCCATCCGTGGTCTTTGGCATTTTTGCCGGATGATGAAGGGCTGCTATTGACGTTACGCGGCGGAGAGTTGCGGCGCTGGACAGCTCAAGGGGGATTACAGCCCCCGATAACCGGTGTGCCTGAGGTGTGGGCACACGGTCAGGGCGGGCTATTAGATGTCGTCCTGGCTCCAGATTTCTCTTCCAGCCGTCGGGTCTGGCTGAGCTTTGCTGAAGTGGGAGAAGAGGGTAAAGCCGGAACTGCCGTGGGATATGGGCGGCTAAGTGATGATTACTCCAGTTTAAATGATTTTAAAGTGGTGTTTCGACAGCAGCCAAAGCTATCAACCGGTAATCACTTCGGCGGACGCATGGCATTTGATAACCAGGGTCATCTCTTTATCGCCCTTGGCGAGAATAACCAGCGTAACGACGCCCAGCGGTTGGCTCGTTTGCAGGGAAAAATTGTACGTCTGGATAGCGAAGGGGCGGTGCCAGTGAATAATCCGTGGGTTAATAAACCCGGCGTGCGTCCTGAGATTTGGTCTTATGGGGTGCGCAATCCTCAGGGCATGGCTTTGAACCCCTGGAGCGGACAGATTTGGATTAATGAACACGGCCCGCGCGGTGGTGATGAGATTAATATCCCAATGGCGGGTAAGAATTATGGCTGGCCCATCGCCAGCTGGGGGATTGATTACAGCGGCGTGCGCTATCCGGAAACTCAGGGGGGAGAAGTTAAAGGCATGGAAGCTCCGCTCTGGTACTGGAAGGTTTCTCCCGCAGTAAGCGGTATGGCATTTTATGACGAGCAGCGCTGGCCGCAGTGGCGGCATCACGTCTTTATTGGCGCACTGAAAGAGAAGGCGTTGTTAATGCTGAAACTTGATGGAAATAGGGTCGTGAGTGAACAGCGCCTGCTGGAGGATAGGGGACAGCGGATTCGCGATGTGCGAATAGGCCCGGATGGTGATTTATATGTGCTAACCGACGAGGCTCAGGGAGAGTTATTGCGCGTTAGCCCGCAGGCAGAACCTGCGGGCTAGATGATTAGCTCAGCGGCAGCATTACCTTCGCTTTAAACGCCGGGCGTTCGCAAAGCTGCTGGTACCAGCGCCTTAAGTGCGGCAGTTCACCCCACTCAACGTCGAGGCTCAACAATCCATAGAGGGTCGGGCCAGCGGCGATATCGCCGGGTCCAAAATTGTCGCCACCAAGCCAACGCTGATTGGCTAATGCTGAGTCGAGTATAGAAAATGCCGCTTTGCATTCGGTTATGCCCTGCGCTATCAGCGCCTGGTCACGCTGCTCCGGCGCCAGGCGTACCAGACTGACGTAAACCGCTTTAAACGGATTAGCCAGCGTGGCGCTTATCCAGTCCATCCATTTTTCACCGGCGGCTCGTCGCGCAGGGTCCGATTCCCACAGGCTCGGGCTGCCATATTCTGCAGCCAGGTAACGCACAATAGTATTAGATTCCCACAGCACCAGATTATGGGCGTCATCACGCAGGCACGGCACCAGACCATTAGGGTTCATGGCCAGATATTCCGGATCGTGGTTGAGGCCAAATTTGCCGCCTGCTGGAATGGTTGTCCATTGCATGCCCAGTTCTTCAAGGCACCAAAGCACCTTTTTTACGTTGGTCGAATTATCCCGACCCCAGACTGTGATCATGATGGTTTTTTTAACCTGTAAAGAGTGATTTGAGTCACTGATTGTAGCATCGCTGGGTTTCGGCAGCGTGTAATAGCTTAAAAATTCATAGTTGGTTAAGCAGGGCGTGTGCTTGTCGCTTAAACTTAAAAAACTTTACCAATGCATTGTTTCTTCAGGTGGCTTTGTGGAGTCATACTCACACCTTCGCGCCAGATCAGCGCTGGCGATTGGGCTTTTAACATGGAAATTCGGGTGGCACATATGAAGATTTTTTCCCAGGCATCAGTGCGTCGATGGATGGTGGGCACCACGTTGTTGCTGGTGGTTTCTCCCCTGGCTCTTGCGGCTCAGGCTCCGGACGCACCACAGGTTGACGCCAGAGCGTGGTTTTTAATGGATTATGCCAGCGGTAAGGTGCTGGCAGAGGGCAACGCTGACGAAAAACTCGACCCGGCAAGCCTGACCAAAATAATGACCAGTTATGTCGTAGGCCAGGCGCTGAAGGCGGGGAAAATTCATCTTGATGATAAAGTGACTATCGGGCGGGATGCCTGGGCTACCGGTAACCCAGCGCTGCGCGGCTCTTCGGTCATGTTCCTTAAACCGGGCGACCAGGTAGCGGTGTCAGATTTAAATAAAGGGGTAATTATCCAATCGGGTAATGATGCCTGTATTGCGCTGGCAGATTATGTTGCCGGTAGTCAGGACTCCTTTATCGCGCTGATGAATAACTACGCTTCTAAACTGGGCCTGACCAGCACCACCTTCAAAACGGTGCATGGGCTGGATGCACCCGGCCAGTTTAGTACCGCCCGTGATATGGCGCTGCTGACTAAAGCGATGATTCGTGATGTGCCGGAAGAGTACGCGATACACAAAGAAAAAGAGTTCACCTTTAATAAAATTCGTCAGCCCAACCGCAACCGTCTGCTGTGGAACAGCAGCCTGAATGTGGATGGGGTGAAAACCGGGACTACCGCAGGCGCGGGTTATAACCTGGTATCGTCGGCACAGCAGGGCGATATGCGCCTGATTGCCGTGGTGCTGGGCACCAAAACCGATCGTATTCGCTTTAATGAGTCGGAAAAATTACTGACCTGGGGTTTCCGCTTTTATGAAACGGTGACGCCAATTAAACCTGATGCACCGTTTGTTACCCAACGCGTTTGGTATGGTGATTCCAGCGAAGTGAAGCTGGGCACTGAGAACGGTTCTATTACCCTGCCGAAAGGCCAGCTGAAAAACCTCAAAGCCAGCTTTACTCTCAGCCAGCCTCAGCTGGTGGCTCCGCTGAAAAAAGGCCAGGTAGTTGGGACTATCGACTTTAATCTCAATGGCAAAGTTGTCGAGCAGCGTCCGCTTACGGTAATGGAAGCGGTACCTGAAGGTGGATTCTTTAGCCGGATGATGGATTTTGTGTTGATGAAATTCCATCAGTGGTTTGGCGGCTGGTTTAGCTAATAGCGGTTATCCGTAAGCCCGCCGTAAGGTGGGCTTACGCTATTTAGCCGCCAGGTGTTGCAGGCCTGGTGGAATTGGGGCATCGCTAATCAGGGTATCGAAGGCGCTCAGCTCTCCGATACAGGCCGGACGTACCTGGCCAAATTTACTCCCATCCACGACCAGCACTTTTAACCGAGATTTACGTAATGCCCAGTGCTTAACCGGCAGCTCGTCTAGGTTAAAGCAGGTGGCTCCATATTCAGGATGAACGCCTGCCGCTGAGATAAAGGCAATATCCGGGCACAAGTTCGCCAGAGTCTCGTTAATATCCAGCGGCTTAAAAATGGCGTTGCTGGCGTGAAACTCCCCTCCACATAGGATCACCCGGCATTCCGGTTTCTCTTGTAGTGCCAGAAAGGTATTAAGCGAATAACAAATTCCGGTAAACGGAAGTTTGTCGTCCAGGGCATCGATTATCCACGGCGTTGTGGTGCCACAGTCAAAAAAGAGCGTCTGGTGGGGTTTGACCAGTGCGGCGGCGCGGCGTGCGGCAATCCGCTTTTCTTCAAGCTGACGGCCCTGCTGATCATTAATCAGGTAACGGCTGACGGTATTGCTACCGGGCTGAAGCACTACGTAACCACCCAGTAAAGCAACCGGTGATTCAGCGGCGCTGAGATCGCGGCGAATGGTCATCTCTGATACGCCGAGCAGGGACGATGCCTGCTTAAGATGGATTTTATCGTTGCGGCGCAGGGCCTGCATCAGCTTACTTATCCGAGTCTCGCGCCGGGTTTCCATGATGACCTCTAAATAGTACAAACCCGGCGGGTGCCGGGTTTATATTCATCTTACCTTTGCCTTAAGGCTTAGTCACGTATCCAGCCTTTACGGATAGGCAGGGCAAAGCAGAATCGATATAGCTGATTCAAGCCTTGTAGCAATTGTTCACCACCGCGATTCCAAAGCAGCTGGGTAAGCAGGCAACCGGACAGGGCGGTAAACAGTGCGCCAATCATATCCAGCGGCCAGTGCACCCCGAGATAGATTCGTGACCATGCAATTGCGATGGCCCCGATAATCAGCAGAGCCCCAGACCAGAGCCGGTGCCAAAGCAGGAAAGCAAAGGCAAAGGTAAAGCTGGAGGTTCCGTGATCGCTTGGGAACGAGTTATCTGCCCCATGGTGCAGGAAGTTGTAGCCAAAACCGTCGACAAACGGTCGGCTGTGCGGGAACAAATGGCCGATAGCCCAGGAGAGCGACATGCTAATGATAAAGGCAATCGCCGTTTTAACCGCCAAAGTACGCTGATGTTTCAACGCATGACGCGGCCCCCAAAGCCAGAGAGCTGCGACCAATAATGGGGCAACTAAAATCAGGCGTTCGGCAAAGAAATTTGCCAGCTGCAAGGCCCAGAGCGGAGAGTCTGGGGTGGCGTTTATCAGCAAAAACCATTTATGGTTTAAGGCTTCTAACATAGCGCTTTCCTGTCTTATCACAATGCAAATGGGGGCGAATGAAGCGATAAAGATGTCAAAAAGTAACAATCCATCTCTGTGACTGAGATTTTGGGAAAAGATTCCCTAAACAGAGATTAAACGATGGAAATTTCATCAATGACATCAGTGCTTTCCCAGAGGCGGTATTTTGGCTGAGATTAAACGTACCGTATACCGGGATATATCTGGAAAGAGCGCTATCGCTGGCCTGTCTTGAATGTTGGTTATTCTAGAGCCGTTAACTTAATGAAACCTTAAAAGTTGCTTCATCTGCGGAAATTATCTACTATCTGCGCCCCGCGAATATCCTGACTTTCTTCGCGGCTACATCATAATCATCGAGAAAAAATGTCCACTCAGTTAGCTAAACCTCTGGGGCGTACGGCCCTGCTTTTTCCTTTGTGTCTGGTTCTGTATGAATTTGCGACCTATATCGGCAACGATATGATTCAGCCCGGTATGCTGGCGGTAATTGCCGAATATCACGCAGGCATCGACTGGGTTCCAACCTCCATGACCGCTTATCTGGCGGGAGGCATGTTCCTGCAGTGGTTGCTGGGGCCGCTTTCTGACCGCATCGGCCGTCGCCCGGTCATGCTGTGCGGCGTGCTGTGGTTTATTGTTACTTGCCTTGCGACGCTGCTGGCGCGAAATATTGAGCAATTTATGGTGCTGCGCTTTTTGCAGGGCGTGAGCCTGTGCTTTATTGGCGCGGTGGGCTATGCCGCGATTCAGGAGTCGTTTGAAGAGGCGACCTGTATCAAAATAACGGCGCTGATGGCGAATGTGGCATTGATTGCTCCGTTACTTGGACCTCTGGTGGGTGCGGCCTGGATTCACGTAGCGCCGTGGGAGCTGATGTTTGTACTGTTTGCCGCGCTTGCCACTATTGCCTGGTTTGGGCTGTTTAAAGCTATGCCAGAAACCGCAACCCGTATCGGAGAGCGCTTATCACTCAAAGCGTTAGGTGGCGATTATCGCCAGGTTTTAGGCAACCGGCGCTTTGTTGCCGGTGCGGTGGCTCTGGGCTGCGTCAGCCTGCCATTGTTGGCCTGGATTGCCCAGTCACCGGTGATGATTATTAGCGATGGGCATATGAGTAGTTATCAGTATGGTCTGATGCAGGTGCCAGTTTTTGGCGGGTTAATTGCTGGGAATATGGTGCTGGCTAAGCTGACCGGTAAGTACAGCGTCCGCACGCTTATTATGGCCGGTGGCTGGCCGATTATTATCGGCCTGGCGCTGGCGGCAGCGTTTATCGCTCTCCATCCGGCTGCATGGTGGGGCATGGTTGCGGGGCTAAGCATTTACGCTTTTGGTATTGGTATAGCGAATGCCGGGCTGGTGCGGTTGACGCTGTTCTCAAGCCAGGTCAGCAAAGGTGCGGTTTCGGCGGCGATGGGGATGATTCAGATGTTCATCTTTACTGCCGGTATAGAAGCCAGTAAGCATATCTGGGCCGCAGGAGGCAGCCTCGGCTTTAACCTCTTTGACCTGGCCGCCGGTCTGGTATGGCTGGTGTTGATGCGTTACTTCCTCGCCCACGCCCCTCAGGAAAACCCTTCGGCTCCTTCAGAAGAGCCGCTTCCTCACGCCTGATGCGCGAACTCGCTTTGCTATCCTGAAGACAGGTAATGGCAGAGGTGCTCGCGATGATGAAAAAAACACCCTGGCCAGTGGCAGATATTCGCCACTGGCTTGAACCCGGCCCGGTGCTGCTGGTCAGCTCGCAATCTGCCGGGGAACGAAATCTGATGACCATGGGCTGGCATAGCGTAATGGAGTTTTCTCCAGCGCTGGTTGGCTGCGTGATTTCTGCCGGTAATCGTAGCTTCCAGACTATCCGTTCCAGCGGTGAGTGCGTACTCAATTTGCCCACCACCGATATGGTAGAAACCGTTTCCCGCATAGGTAATTGCAGCGGTAGTGAAGGGGATAAGTTTGAACGCTTTGGTCTGACCGAAGAGGTGTGTTCTGGCGTTAGCGCACCGGGCATTGTGGAGTGCCACGCCAGTTTTGGCTGTCGCTTGTACGACGATGCGTTAGTGGATAGCTATAACTTCTTTATTTTTGAGGTAGTCAGTGCAAGTGTTAAGCCATCCCCTAAGTGGCCGAATACGCTGCATTATGCCGGCGATGGGCAGTTTCGCACCGACGGCGCGGTTATCAGCCGCCGCCGTCTGTTTACGAAAGTATCTTAATTCTTTCCGGGCTGCGGTGGTTTCGCTACTGCTTTGGCAACCAGGGCGCCGCCGGCAATCAATACCAGTACCAGAATCATAGCGCTGCGCAGTCCATAGTGTTCACCCAGGAAACCGAGCAACGGCGGCCCGACCAAAAATGCGATATAGCCGGTAGTTGCCACCACGCTTACACGCACCGCCGGGTTTGGCCCGGTATCACTGGCGGCTGAGATGGTAAGTGGGAAGCCAAGCGATGCGCCTAGCCCCCACAGAATGACCGAGCATCCCGCGATAAAAGCGTTGTCGACAAAAATGACCAGAGCGATACCCAGCGCCCCCAGCAGCGCGCTAACCCGCACCACGCTTACGCGGCTATAGCGATCGATAAACCAGCCGCCGCAGAAGCGTCCCAACGTCATTCCTAAGGTAAATCCGGCATAAATCAGAGAACCGGAACCGGGGCTAAAACCGTGGCCATCAACCATCAGGAGCGGCAGCCAGTCGTTAGCGGACCCTTCGGCGAAAGCCATACCTAATACGATAAATCCAATTAGCATCAGCTTGCCGTCGCGCCAGAATGGCAGTGCACGTTGAGGTTTATCATCACCAGAGGGAGCAGCGTTATGTTCACGGGTATTAGGGATAGCCTGAAGCGCGATAATCAGCGGTGCAATAACGCTAAGCGCCGCCAACAGCAAATGCCATTGGGCACTCAGCGAAAGCCGGGTCAGCGCCATACCGATCCCGGCTCCAACCAGAGTTCCACAGCTATAAAAGCCGTGTAGCATCGGCAAAATGGTTTTTTTCATTAGCCGTTCAACAATAGCGCCTTCCACATTAACGGCGACCTCAGAACTGCCCAGACCCGCTCCCAGGCCCGCCAGCCCGCAGGAAAACAGCACCGGAGAGGCAATGTGCAGCCCCAGGCTCATGATAAGCATGCCTATCACCACCAAAGTCATGCTAAAGCGGATAACGTTACGGGTACCGAACCGGTTAACCATCCAGCCAGAACAGAGAATACCGCTCATCGATCCGACCGACAGACCAAATAATACGATACCCATTCCGGCGGTTGAGACATCAAGAAGCTGACGAATATCGGGAGTTCGGGTAGCCCATGAGGCCATCAAAAGGCCTGGTAAAAAGAAAAAAGCGAACAGCGCCCAGGTACGCAAAAGCAGCGCTTTGCGAGATGAAGAGGTACTCATAACCATTCCGTGCAAAATTAAACGCCGCCAAAGTACCTGCTTTACTGGCGCTTGTATATGTCTAAACGTTTCGGCAGGCAGAGTTTGTAAGCGACTGTCAACACGAAATTTTTGAAAACCGGGGCGTTTTTACCAGAGTGCGGGGGGAGTCAAAATTATGAAAGCAGAAAAGGCATTCAGGCTTGCAATGTAAGGGCGGAGGTAATAAAAAACCCATCAACCTTGAACCCAAACGGGCGGGGTTGATGGGCTCCACAAAATGGGGACATCAAAGAAAAGCAGTGGCACTTATTATGACTGGCACTTCCGCAGAAAGTTCACGGAAGATAAAAAATAAATGCTCTTCTTCGCCAGCATGATGATTACAGGCCGAGTCCAGGCCAGATAATAACAATTAGCGTACCGGCCAACGTCAGTAAGACGTTGGCTATTGCGTAGGTGCCGGCATAGCCCAGCGCTGGAATATTACTACGCGCAGTATCACTAATTATCTCCATTGCGGGCGCACAGGTACGTGCGCCCATCATTGCGCCAAACAGCAGCGCCCGGTTCATTCTCAGCACGTAAGCCCCAAACAGGAAGCAGATAAGCACCGGCACCAGGCTGACTATCAGGCCAGAAACCAGCATCTGCCCGCCAACCGCGCCCAGCCCGTGGCTGATACCGCTGCCTGCACTCAGGCCGACCCCGGCCATAAACACCATCAGGCCAAACTCTTTGACCATATTCAGCGCCCCCTGAGGGATATAGCCGAAGGTAGGATGGTTGGCGCGCAGGAAACCCAGCATAATTCCGGCGAATAGCAGGCCGGCAGCGTTGCCGACGCCAAAGCTAAAGGAGCTGAACTGGAAGGTAATCATCCCTATCATCAGGCCGATGATAAAGAAGGCGCAGAATGCCAGCAGGTCGGTGACCTGGCTGTGAATCGAGATAAAGCCAATGCGATCGGCAATGGTTTTAACCCGGCGAGCATCGCCACTCACCTGAAGCACATCGCCTTTATTGAGCACGACGTTATCGTCGATAGGCATCTCAATCTGGCTGCGAATGACGCGGTTCAGAAAGCAGCCATGATCGGTAAGCTTCAGCTGAGCCAGGCGGCGACCAACGGCATTGTGGTTTTTCACCACAATCTCTTCGGTGACAATGCGCATATCCAGCAGCTCGCGGTCAAAAACCTCTTTACCGTTGCGGAAGCTAGGATCGAGGCGTGCATGAGCGTCCGGATAACCTACCAGGGCAATATCGTCGCCTTTTTGCAGCACCGCATCGCCATCGGGACTCGCGAGAATACCGTTACGGCGAATACGCTCGATGTAACAGCCGGTCTGGCGATAAATACCCAGTTCGCGCAGGTTTTTACCATCGGCCCATGCCACCAGCTCAGAGCCGACCCGATAGGCGCGGATAATTGGCAGGAAGACTTTACGACTGGCATCGGTATCCAGGCCGCGCTCGCGGGCGATCTGTTGGGCGCTGGTTTGCAGATCCTGATGCTGCAGCTTAGGCATATAGCGGGCGGCAACGATAAGACTTACCAGACCGACCAGATATGTCAGGGCATAGCCAAGGCTTAGATGGTCAAGCGCCAGCGCCAGCTCTTCTTTCGGCATTCCGGCATGACGCAGGGTATCGCCTGCACCCACCAACACCGGGGTAGAGGTCATCGCCCCGGCCAGCATCCCGGAGGTGAGTCCGATGTCCCAGCCAAAGAGTTTGCCCAGCCCGAGAGTAATCAGCAGGGCACTGCCGACCATAACCAGGGCCAGTGCCAGGTAGTTTTTTCCGTCGCGAAAAAATATCGAAAAAAAGTTTGGCCCGGCTTCAATTCCTACGCAAAAAATAAACAGCATAAAGCCGAGATTTAATGCATCGGTATTTATGGAGAATTGTTGTTGGCCCAGCAGCAGGGAGACGACTAAAACGCCAATAGAATTACCCAGTTGCACCGAGCCCAATTTCAATTTGCCAAGGCATAGCCCGAGCGCGAGAACTACAAATAGCAACAGGATGTAATTCCCGTTTAACAAATCTGCGACGTTAATATTCACGGATTCTAACTTCTTGTTTACAGTAAGCTGTTGAATAAAAAAGGATTATGGGCTAATGTTTGTGGTAAGTAACCATTGCATTAACGCGGGTTATTGGTCATGAAATATTGACCGGTCTGGCTCCCGACGGGCGTTAGTTTAATCTTTAAAAGAATCAACGGCTAGTCAGATGAGTGTAGTCGGTGTGGCAAGGATTGCCGCAGAGTTTTAATAGAGCGGGAAAATGCGCCCGCTTTCTGATGAAAGCAGGTATTCCCTAAGCAATATCAGGAGGATAGTCGATGATGTATCGACAACGCTGGCTCGGTATTTTTTGTTGTTTCATTCTGTTTGTTCTGATCTTCATTTCGCAAAAATTGCATATCCAGCGTGGCCATATTGAAAGTGAGCCAAGCACTGAGCTGGGGCTGCTGCTATTTCTGGTGCCGGGGATTGTTTCCACATTGTTCTCCCGGTATTGCCTGATCCGTCCGCTTATCGGCGCGCTGCTGGCTATTCCGGTCTGCTTGTTAGCGGTCAAACTGGATGCAACGCCGGTACGACCTTTCTGGCAGGAGCTTGCCTGGATTTTCTCCGCTATGTTCTGGTGCGGTATCGGTTCGCTGAGTTGCATGTTTGTTCGCTCAATGCTGCAGCGCTCGCACAAGCGTCCGGGCGAGCACGGCGGCACATTTTGACTAAAGTTATGTTTTATCTGTAGCCTGGCGCTGGTGTATGGTGTCGGTCACAGATTTTGAACATAAGGGTAGTGATATGACCCCGACCATCGAGCTGATGTGCAATCATCGCTCCATCCGCCATTTTACCGGGCAGCCGATAAGCGAAGACCAGCGCAATGCCATTATTCGCGCGACTCAGGCCACTTCCAGCTCCAGCTTTTTGCAGTGTACGTCGATTATTCGTATCACCGAACCCGCTTTGCGGGAGCAGCTGGTGCAGCTTAGCGGTAATCAGGCCCATGTCGGCACAGCGGCGGAGTTTTGGGTGTTCTGTGCCGATTTTAATCGCCATATCCAGATTCAGCCGGATGCACAGACCGGTCTGGCTGAGCAGCTACTATTGGGCGCGGTTGATACCGCAATGATGGGGCAAAGCGCACTGACCGCCGCTGAGTCTCTGGGGCTGGGTGGTGTTTACATTGGCGGTATCCGCAATAATATTGCCGCGGTCACCGAGCTGCTGGCACTGCCTAAACTGGTATTACCGCTCTTTGGTCTGTGCCTGGGCTGGCCCGCAGATCGGCCGGATCTCAAGCCACGCCTGCCCGCTACGCTGCTGATGCATGAAAACCGCTATCAGCCGCTGGATAAAGCTACCCTTGATGCCTACGATGCGGCAATGACCAGCTATTACCATGAAAGGGGCAGTAATACCCGCACCGATACCTGGACCGATCACATTCGCCGCACCCTAATTAAAGAGAGCCGGCCATTCATTCTCGACTATTTGCACCAGCAGGGGTTTGCATTGCGTTGACGAAGTGAGATTGCCCTGCGAGCATTAGCATCGATTTATAACGACGCCCTGAGTCAGCCAAAGGAACTGAGAACTGTGAAGATTGCGCTGTTATCCCGCGATGCTAATTTGTGGTCATGCCGCCGCCTTAAAGAGGCCGCAATGCGGCGTGGCCACCTGGTTGAAATTCTCGACCCGCTGTCGTGCTATATGAATATCAACCCCGCAGCGCCCACTATCCACTATAAAGGCCGCCAGCTGCCCCATTTTGATGCGGTTATTCCCCGTATTGGTTCAGCCATTACCTATTACGGAACGGCCGTGCTGCGTCAGTTTGAAATGCAGGGCAGTTATCCACTCAATGAATCTGTCGCAATTACCCGCGCCCGTGACAAGCTGCGGGCATTGCAGCTATTGGCCCGTCAGGGAATTGATTTGCCGATAACCGGCATTGCCCATTCGCCAGATGATACCGCCGACCTTATTGCAATGGTGGGCGGCGCGCCGCTAGTGGTGAAACTGGTGGAAGGTACTCAGGGGATAGGCGTCGTACTGGCCGAAACGCGTCAAGCGGCTGAAAGCGTTATCGATGCCTTTCGCGGCCTGAACGCTCATATTTTGGTGCAGGAATATATTAAAGAAGCGCAGGGTAAGGATATCCGCTGCCTGGTGGTGGGCGATCGGGTTGTGGGGGCCATTGAGCGCCAGGCTAAAGAAGGGGAGTTTCGTTCTAACTTGCATCGCGGCGGCAGCGCCCGTCGGGTGGAGATTACTGAACGGGAGCGTGAAATTGCGCTGCGCGCCACCAGCACCCTGGGGCTGGACGTTGCGGGAGTCGATATCCTGCGTGCCGATCGCGGACCGCTGGTGATGGAAGTCAACGCTTCGCCCGGCCTTGAGGGGATCGAAAAAACGACCGGGCTTAATATCGCCGGAACGATGATCGACTGGATCGAGCGCCACGCCCGGCCCGGCTATCATCCGAAAACCGGTGGCTAAGGCGATTATCTGCACATGAGGATGGTCGCAGCCGGTCAGATTGCGTAAACTATGCGCTCGCCCGCTCCACAGCACATGAGGTTTTTCGTTTTATGGCTTCACTTGTCGTTCCAACACTCGACACACTTCGCCACTGGCTGGATGAAATGGGTACCGGATTTTTTGAGTGTGATAACTGCCAGGCTCTGCATCTCCCGCATATGCAGAATTTTTCCGGGGTATTCGATGCCAAGCTGGATCTGGTTAACGACGTGCTGGTGTTTTCAGCGTTGGCCGAGGTGAAGCCCTCGGCTCTGCTGGCGCTCTCTTGCGATCTGTCGGCCATTAACGCCAGCTCGCTCACCGTCAAAGCATTTTTGGATATTCAGGATGATAACCTGCCGAAGCTGGTGGTCTGCCAGACGCTAAGCTGCGACGTGGGTGTGAGCGTTGAGCAATTTGCCGCCTTTATGAAGCAGAGTGAGGAGCAAATTTCGATGGTTGTTCTGGAGGCGGCGGCTCAGCAGCTGTTGTTCTGCCCAGAAGAGGAGAGCCAAAGCGAAGAGTTAGCCGCCCCTGCGCTGCTGCATTAATCGCTAACAGGCGTTTTTTCCGGCACAGCCGCCCCGGTTGTGCCGTACATTATTCTTTCGTTTTCCCTTTCGACTGAAATAAATCACTACTTATATCTCTTTACGGGTGATCACATAGACACTATTTGCGTAGTTGATTGGCAAATGGCGTTTTTTTCCCCGTCCTATGGCCTCACCGACATAGCATCGCTATGCTTGCCTTGCTGCAACATGCTTGCAACTTTTCTGTAAAAACAATGGCGGCGTTCCTGCTGTGTAAGCATTTGTGCATGAATCTTGCAGTGTCCATTCTGCCAGGATGAGACACAGCGCGTTCGCCTGGATTATGCACCGGGTCAGCCCGGCGGTTTCAGTCTTATTATTGAAAAGGATAGGATTATGCCCATTCCCGTAAAATCATGGTTATCGGGTGTTATTACCGGTGTGTTGATGGCAGGCTCGGCATCGGTTATGGCTGCGGAGCAACAGACACTGCATATTTACAACTGGTCTGATTATATTGCGCCGGATACGCTGAAAAACTTCACTAAAGAAACCGGCATTAAAGTGGTGTACGACGTTTTCGACTCCAATGAAGTATTGGAAGGCAAGCTAATGGCCGGAAGCACCGGCTATGATCTTGTGGTGCCATCGTCGAGCTTCCTGGAACGTCAGTCACAGGCCGGGATCTTTGAACCTATCGATAAGTCTAAGCTGCCGAACTATAAAAACCTCGATCCAGAAATGTTGAAGCTGGCGGCGCAGAATGATCATGACAATAAATATGGCGTGCCTTATATGCAGGTTACGACCGGTATTGGCTACAACGTCGATAAAGTCAAAGCCGTGCTGGGTAAAGATGCGCCGGTAAATAGCTGGGATCTAATCTTCAAGCCGGAAAACCTTGAGAAGCTGAAAAGCTGCGGGGTGTCGTTCCTTGATGCGCCGAGCGAAGTGTACGCCAGCATTCTGCATTACCTGGGTAAAGATCCAAACAGTGAAAATGCCAGCGACTACACCGGCCCGGCTAACGATCTTTTGCTGAAGCTGCGCCCAAACATTCGCTATTTCCACTCTTCGCAATACATCAACGATCTGGCTAATGGTGATATCTGCGTGGCGATCGGCTGGTCTGGTGATGTATTCCAGGCGGCAAACCGTGCTAAAGAGGCGAAAAACGGCGTCAACATCGCCTATAGCATCCCGAAAGAGGGGGCGCTGGCCTATTTCGATACCTTTGCCATCACCAGCGATGCCAAAAATAAAGATGCGGCATATAAGTTCCTGAATTATTTGCTGGAGCCAAAAGTCGCCGCAGATATCAGTAACTATGTCTACTATGCCAACGCCAACAAAGAAGCCACTCAATATCTGAATGCAGACGTGCGCAATAATCCGGCGATTTATCCTCCGGCGGACGTGCGCTCTAAGCTGTTCACTCTAAAAGTTCAGTCTCCAAAAATCGATCGCGTTATTACCCGCGCCTGGACCAAGGTTAAGTCTGGTAAATAACCGCACCTGAAAACCGGGGCCAGGATTAGGCCCCGTTACCGGGAGTTTTGCTCCCCTTACGAGTGCGGCAACCGGACCGCACTGGTTTATTAAAGTCATAACCGGAGAACACTCTGAGTGAATGAAACTATTGCTCGCCACCAGGCAAAATCCCGTAAAGCGCTGACTCCGTTACTGGAGATCCGTAACCTGACCAAATCCTTCGACGGCCAGCACGCCGTTGATGACGTTAGTCTGACTATTTACAAGGGCGAGATCTTTGCTCTGCTGGGCGCATCAGGGTGCGGGAAGTCGACCCTGTTGCGAATGCTGGCAGGGTTTGAGCCACCGACCAGCGGCCAGATAGTGCTGGATGGCGTTGATATGTCGGCGGTGCCGCCTTATCTGCGTCCGATTAATATGATGTTCCAGTCCTATGCGTTATTCCCGCATCTTACCGTTGAGCAAAATATCGCTTTTGGCCTGAAACAGGACAAATTGCCGCGCGGGGAAATTGCCGCCAGGGTAGCCGAAATGCTGACGCTGGTGCGGATGGATGAGTACGCCAAACGTAAACCTCATCAGCTCTCTGGCGGACAGCGTCAGCGCGTCGCCCTGGCCCGTAGCCTGGCGAAACGTCCGAAGCTATTGCTTTTGGATGAGCCGATGGGGGCGCTGGATAAGAAATTGCGCGATCAAATGCAGCTTGAGGTGGTGGATATTCTCGAGCGGGTCGGGGCTACCTGCGTCATGGTCACTCATGACCAGGAAGAGGCAATGACCATGGCCGGGCGTATCGCCATTATGAACCGCGGTAAGTTTGTGCAGATTGGCGAGCCGGAAGAGATTTACGAGCATCCGACTACCCGCTATAGCGCGGAGTTTATCGGCTCGGTGAATGTTTTCGAGGGGCTGCTGCGCGAACGAAAAGAAGAAGGACTGATTATTGACGCTCCGGGCCTGGTTCATCCGCTGTTGGTTGATGCCGATGCTTCGGTGGTAGAAGGGGTGCCGGTAGCCGTGGCACTCAGGCCTGAGAAAATTATGCTGTGCGAGGAGCCGCCGGCGGATGGCAATAACTTTGCGGTGGGTGAAGTGGTGCATATTGCCTATCTTGGCGATCTCTCTATCTATCACGTTCGCCTTAATAGCGGCCAGATGATAAGCGCACAGCTTCAGAACGCCAGCCGTTACCGTAAAGGCGCGCCAACCTGGGGTGATGAGGTCAAGCTGTGTTGGGATGCTCAAAGCTGCGTAGTGCTGACGGTCTAAGGGGGGCGAATGGCGATTATTCATAATGACCCACCGGCGGTAAGTCAGCCGAAAGGTTTTGGACTGTGGCTGGGTAAGCTCCAGCAAAAACACGGGCGTAAGCTGGTTATCGCGCTGCCGATGCTATGGCTGACTTGCCTGTTTATGCTGCCATTTTTAATGGTATTTAAGATAAGCCTGTCGGAAATTGCCCGCGCTATTCCTCCTTATAGCGATTTGGTTAGCTGGGCTGATGGCCAGCTCTCTGTGGTGCTGAACCTGGGCAACTATCTGCAACTGACCGAGGACCCACTCTATATTGAGGCCTGGTTACAGTCACTGCAGGTAGCGGCGGTGTCAACTCTGTGCTGCCTGGTGCTGGGCTACCCTCTGGCCTGGGCTGTGGCCCACAGTAAGCCGTCCACGCGCAATATTCTGCTGTTGCTGGTGATTCTGCCCTCCTGGACGTCGTTCTTAATCAGGGTTTACGCCTGGATAGGTATCCTGAAAGAGAATGGAATACTGAATAACGTGTTGATGAGTTTGGGTATTATCGATACACCGCTGGCTATTTTGCATACCAACCTGGCGGTCTATATCGGTATTGTTTATGCCTATCTGCCGTTTATGGTACTGCCGATTTATACCGCGCTGGTGCGTATTGACTATTCACTGGTGGAGGCCTCTCTCGATTTAGGCGCAAGGCCGCTGAAAACCTTCTTCCAGGTTGTGGTTCCTTTGACTAAAGGCGGCATCATCGCTGGTTCAATGCTGGTGTTTATTCCGGCGGTGGGAGAGTTCGTTATTCCGGAACTGTTAGGCGGCCCGGATAGCATCATGATAGGCCGGGTACTGTGGCAGGAATTCTTTAATAACCGCGACTGGCCGGTGGCATCGGCGGTGGCGATAACCATGCTGGTTATCCTGATTGCACCCATTATGTGGTTCCACAAACATCAGAACAAAGTGCAGGAGGCAGGCTGATGAATGAATTACCGGTTATTCGTTCGCCGTGGCGCACGCTGATTTTGGTGGTTGGGTTTACTTTCTTGTATGCCCCGATGCTAATGCTGGTCATCTACTCGTTTAACAGCTCTCGCCTGGTAACGGTATGGGCCGGCTGGTCGACTCAGTGGTACAGCGCGCTGTTCCATGACAGTGCAATGATGAGTGCCGTAGGGCTAAGCCTTTCCATTGCCGCGCTGTCGGCGTCGATGGCGGTGGTATTGGGGGCGCTGGCGGCGCTGATTCTGGTGCGGTTTGGGCGTTTTCGTGGCTCGAACGGCTTCGCCTTTATGATGACTGCGCCACTGGTTATGCCGGATGTCATCACCGGTTTGTCTTTGCTGCTGCTGTTTGTGGCGCTGGGCCATACCCTGGGCTGGCCCGCCGAGCGCGGCATGCTGACTATCTGGCTGGCGCATACTACTTTTTGCAGTGCCTATGTGGCTGTGGTTATCAACGCCCGGCTGCGGGAGCTGGATAAATCCATCGAGGAGGCTGCGCTGGATTTAGGGGCTACGCCGCTGAAAGTGTTTCTGCTCATCACGCTGCCGAGCATTCTCCCGGCCATTATTTCCGGCTGGCTGCTGGCGTTTACGCTCTCTCTGGATGATCTGGTTATTGCCAGCTTTGTGTCGGGGCCGGGAGCGACCACGCTGCCTATGCTGGTGTTCTCCAGCGTAAGGATGGGGGTCAATCCGGAGATAAACGCGCTGGCATCTATTATCCTCGGCGTGGTCGGAATTATCGGTTTTATCGCCTGGTGGCTGATGGCTCGCGCGGAAAAGCAGCGGTTGCTCGATATCAGACGTGCAAGGGGGCAATGAACCTCCTAAAATTAGGGAATCTACGGCTCAGGCGCCGCACATAAGTGCGGCGTCTTCGTGCTACAGGGAAGAGGCCCATTGGCAACCATATTTAAATCTCATCATTCCGGGCATGCCCGGCTTAATCCACCGGTACTGGTTATCATTGCCGGAATTGGCATTATTTCTACGCGTTGCCTCGATCTATTAATGATCTTTAATATGCTGGGCCTGCGCGGGCTTATGGATCTTATCCATCGCAGCGTGCAGACCTGGAGCCTGACCTTCGTGATGTTATCCAGCCTGCTGCTGCTATTTATTCAGTTCCGCTGTGCGTTTGTCGTAATGCGGGGTCGCAGTTGGGGGCGCTGGGTATTTTTGCTGACCCAGATTATCGTGACCGGCTATTTATGGGCGGCATCGTTGGGCTATGGCTATCCAGAGCTGTTTAGTATCGCCGGAAGTAGCGAGCGTGAAATACTGCGCAGCCTGATAACTCAAAAGCTTCCCGATATTTTGGTACTCGGTTTGCTATTTATTCCCGCCTCCAGCCGGCGCTTTTTCCGGCTACAGTAACCGCCGGGCGTGCTACAATCTGCGCCCGAAAAATTTCAGGACCATGTTATGCAATGCGCACTCTATGACGCCGGGCGCTGCCGTTCTTGTCAGTGGCTCCCACATCCTTATTCCACTCAGCTTGCCATGAAAGAGGATGAGCTGCGCACGCTGCTGGCAGATTGCGCAGTACAAGAGTGGAACACGCCGGTGTCTGGCCCGTTAGTGGCAATGCGTAATAAAGCTAAAATGGTGGTCAGCGGCAGCGTGGAGAGGCCGCTTCTGGGCATGTTGCAACGTGATGGTACACCTCAGGATTTATGCGAATGCCCGCTGTATCCTGCCGGATTTGCACCAGTTTTTGCGGTGCTAAAAACTTTTATCGCCAGAGCCGGGCTCACTCCCTATAACGTTGAACGGCGACGTGGCGAGCTGAAGTTTTTGTTACTGACGCAAAGCACACTCGACGGTGCAATGATGCTGCGTTTTGTATTGCGCTCTGAGACTAAATTGGCGCAATTGCGCGCCGCTCTGCCGTGGCTGCAGTCTCAGCTGCCTCAGCTCAAAGTTATCTCAGCCAATATTCAGCCAGTGCATATGGCTATTCTGGAAGGTGAGCAGGAGATCCTGTTAACCGAGCAGCGGGCGCTGGAAGAAAACTTCAACGGCGTGCCGCTGTGGATCCAGCCTAAGGGATTCTTCCAGACCAACCCGGTTGTGGCTTCAGAACTCTATGCCACTGCCCGTGACTGGGTATCAGCGCTCGGCATTCAATCGATGTGGGATCTGTTTTGTGGGGTAGGGGGTTTTGGCCTGCACTGCGCGCGGCCTGGAATGACGGTGACCGGTATCGAAATCAGCCCTGAGGCTATTGCCTGCGCCCAAAAATCAGCTCAGATGATGGGTTTTGAAGGTTTGAAATTCGAAGCTCTGGATTCTACCGGCTTTGCAACCGGACAGCAGCAGGTACCGGAGCTGGTGCTGGTTAATCCGCCGCGCCGGGGAATTGGCGCAGAGCTCTGTGTCTGGTTAAGCCAGATGGCGCCGCAGTATATCGTTTATTCCAGCTGTAATGCCCGCTCGATGGCGCAGGATTTAGCGCGGCTTGAGGGCTGGCGGGTTGTCAAGGTGCAGCTGTTCGATATGTTCCCGCATACTGCACATTATGAAGTTCTGGCGCTGCTGGAACGCAGCGCCTGATAAGCCAGCAGCGAGAGAGCAGAAGCGTTCTCAGCTTTCTGTTGGTAAACCGGCCCGCCTGTTTTTTAAACAAAGGCTATTCGGGGCGGGCCATGGTCCGCGGTGAGTAAATTACTCCGGGAACCACTTATCGTTAATCTGCTTGAGCGTGCCGTCGGCCTTAATTGCTTCCAGTGCCGTGTTCAGCTTCTGTAACAGCGCTTTGTTATCCGGGCGCACGGCAATGCCAAGGCCGGTACCAAAATATTGTTTATCGGTAATGTGATCGCCGACTTTTGCCAGCTGCGGGCTGGTTTTCAACCATTCATTGACTACCGCAGTATCACCAAACACACCGTCAATACGGCCATTTTTCAGGTCGATAAATGCGTTCTGATAGCTGTCATACGCTACTGCTTTTATTTCCGGGTGCTTATCCTGGAGGTATTTCTGGTGGGTGGTGCCATTTTCCATGCCTAGCCGTTTACCCTTCAGTTGCTCAAGGGAGCTGTACTGGCCCTTTTTCGCGATGACAATAGCTGAGTTTGCGTAATAAGGGGTGGTGAAAGCGACCTGCTTGCTACGCTCAGGTGTGATATCCATGCCTGAGATAACGGCATCAAATTTGCGGAATTTCAGCGCAGGAATCAGGCTGTCGAATGCCTGGTTAGTGAAAGTACAGTCGGCCTGCATCTGCTTACATAAGGCTTTAGCGAGATCGATATCGAAGCCCACTATTTGATTGCTGGAATCCAGTGATTCAAAAGGGGGATACGTTGCCGAGGAACCGAAGCTGATTTTATCAGCCGCATTAGCGCCAAAAGCAGCCGCTGAAATCAGCGCGGCCAAAAGATACTTTTTCATGGACATCTCCCGTTTGTGGTTTTAATCGCCGTTTAACCCGACCGTTTTAAATTGTCATAGATTGAATTTTTATTCAATATAAATGTATAAATATTTAATGATAAAACAGTGATGACTTGCGAGAAGGCTGCTTAATTCTGAGGTTATCAGGAGAGATAGTGCGACGGAAATAAAAAAGGCAGCCGGGGTTAGCGGGCTGCCTTTTTTGTTAACTATGCATTTTTTTAGCCGTTGCGACGCTCAAAACGCAGCGCGCGGCGCTCAATCATTCGCATCATGATGGTGAGCAGGCCGTTGACCACCAGGTAGATAAGCCCGGCACCGGCAAACACCATGACATCGTAGGTGCGCCCATACAGTAACTGCCCGTAACCCATCACCTCCATCAATGTGATGGTATAGGCCAGAGAGGTACTCTTAAAGATAAGTACCACTTCGTTAGAGTACGAAGAAAGGGCGCGCTTGAGTGCGTAAGGCAGCAAGATTGCCAGGGTGTCTTTGCGGCTCATTCCTAATGCACCGCACGACTGCCACTGACCTTCCGGTATAGCCCGCACTGCGCCGTAAAATAGCTGAGTGGTGTAGGCTGCGCTGTTAAGCGCCAGTGCCATCAACGCACAGAGCCACGGCTCGCTCAATACCTGCCATAACCATGGGTGGCTCTGGAGCGACGGAAACTGGCCCGGACCATAATAGATTAAGAAAATCTGTACCAGCAGCGGCGTGCCGGTAAACAGCGTGATATAGCCGCGCACCAGCCAAACCAGCACCGGCGTCTTCAGGATTAAAATCACCGTGAAGATAAGCGATAAAACCAGCGCCAGTGCCAGAGATGCGACGGTTAATGTCAGGCTGGTATGCAGCCCTTTGAGCAGCTCGGGTAAATAATCCATCATGAGTTTGCCCTCCGCTCAAACCGGGTGGTGCGGCGGTCAAGACCGCGTAATATCGCCTGACTTATCAGCGTAATCACCAGGTAAATCGCCGCTGCGATGATATACCAGGTGAATGGCTCCTGAGTCCGGGTGGCGATACTTTTGGTTTGCAGCATCAGGTCATTAACGCTAATCAGGGATACCAGTGCGGTGTCTTTAAGCAGAACCAGCCACTGGTTGCCCAGCCCTGGCAGAGCGTGCCGCCACATCTGAGGCATCACTAAACGCCAGAAAATTGCCAGCTTGCTCATGCCCAGCGCCTGGCCGGACTCCCACTGCCCCTGAGGCACCGCTTTTAGTGCACCGCGCAGAGTCTGGGACGCGTAGGCGGCATATAACAGCGAAAGTGCCAGCACGCCGCACAGGAACGGACTAACGTCAAAGTTTTCAATCGGTATCTGAATATGCAGACTGGTTATACCCAGCGGAATAGTAAAACCGTCGGATAAAGTCAGCAGCAGTTGAGATGCACCGAAATAGATAAACAGCACGACCAGAATTTCCGGCAGGCCGCGCAGCAGGGTCACCAGCCCGGAACCGAGCCAGGCGACTGGCCGCCACCGGGATGATTCCCAGAGTGCGAACAGCATCGCCAGCACCAGGCCAATTGCCAGGGCGCAGACCGCGAGGCCGACGGTCATACCGGCGGCGCTCGCAAGTGGGAGGATTTCGTTCATTCAGAGATTACTTTTGGAACCATTTGTCATAGATAGCCTGGTAGGAGCCATCTTTCTTCGCTTTTTCCAGCGCCCCGTTCAGCTTCTGCTGCAAAGCAGTATTACCCTGGCGAACTGCTATGCCCAGGCCGGTGCCGAAGTAATCTTTATCGGTAACTTTGTCGCCAATTTCGGCAAAGTTAGCGTTATTTTTCAGCCACAGGCTGACGACTGCCGTGTCACCAAATACCGCATCGATACGGCCATTTTGCATATCAAGACGCGCATTCTGATAGCTATCGTAAGGCACGATGGTGATTTCCGGGTGCTTATCAAGAATGAATTTCTGATGGGTGGTTCCGTTCTGGACGCCAACCTTTTTACCTTTCAGCGCAGCGATATCAGCAACTTTACCTTTCTCCCCGACGAACATCGCGGAGTTTTCGTAGTAAGGCTGAGTAAACAGCACCTGCTTCTGACGTTCAGGGGTAATGTCCATACCGGCCATGACTGCATCGATACGACGGAATTTAAGGCCCGGAATCAGGCTGTCGAATGACTGGTTAGTAAAGGTGCATTTCGCATCAATTTCTTTACACAGCGCATTGGCTAGATCCACGTCAAAGCCGACAATTTTGTTATTTGCATCCATCGATTCGAACGGAGGATAGGATGCTTCAGTGCCAAAACGGATAGTCTCTGCGGCGGCCGCTGAGAGGCTGATACTGGCTAATAGTGCGGCAAGAACAATCTTTTTCATTCTCAATTCCCCGAAAAAATCTTAGTGAGACAAATAGGATTTAAAGGCCTCAGTTTGAGGGTTGGTGAAGCAGCTGGCATCGCCTTGTTCAACGATGTGACCGTTCTCCATGTAAACAACCCGACTGGCCGTTTTGCGAGCGACGTCAACCTCGTGGGTGACAATCACTTGTGTAATATTAGTCTGTGCGAGTTCACGAATAATGCTAACTATCTGAGCCGTGATCTCAGGATCTAGTGCTGCCGTTGGTTCATCGAAGAGAAGAACCTGTGGCTCCATCATTAAGGCGCGGGCAATGGCAACACGCTGCTGCTGACCGCCAGACAAATGCAGAGGGTAGCGGTCGGCATACTGAGTCAGGCGCAGACGCTCGAGTAATTTAGCCGCACGCTGGCTGGCTTCACTTTTACTCAGCCCTAAAACCCGGCACGGTGCTTCGCACAAATTCTGCACGACGGTTAAATGTGGCCACAGGTTATATTGCTGGAAGACCATGCCAACGTTACGACGCAGGTCGCGAATGGCTTTGTCGCCAGGCGCTTTGATGAAGTCAAACTGGTTACCGGCGATGGCGAGTTTACCGCTACGCGGCATCTCGAGGAGGTTAAGTACCCGCAACAGAGAACTTTTTCCTGCCCCGCTAGGCCCGAGCAGTACCAACGTCTCGCCCTGCGGACAGTCGAGGGTGATATCGAACAACGCCTGGTGGGCGCCGTAAAAGCAATTTATGCCGTTTAGTTGAATACTCATGCGTGACAGTCGAATAGCTTAAAGTTGTCTGATGGTACCTCCGAGCGAATAGTTATGCAATAAATATGCGTTATAATTTACTAATTACCGCTGAGAAACTAATAAACAGCAGCGTTGGCGGGCTTTTGAACAATTTTTGTTCTAATGCATTATTTTGCATAAAAACCCGCACAACGCTAAGGTTAGTTACGTGATTTTGGGCTCAAAATCAGAAACGACCCAGAGACTGGCGTAGGTTGCCGGAAGGGGCGTTACTGGCGCCCAGATAACGTACGTCATCAATAGCCCAGCATTTGCCTTCGCGAACCATCAGTACTTCATCCTGCCAGGTCTTGCTACCCTTAGTAAAGGTCACACGCAGCGGAACGTTACGTGCGTCAGTATTTGGAATCAGCGAGGAGCTGGCGACATCGGCAGTATTGATACCTTCACTGGCGCTGGAGAAGATATCCCCACGTACTTTAGCCTGCGTTTCCGGCTGGCGGAGATCGTCACTCAGCATTTTATAGAGCGACTCGCTAAGCCATGGCCGTAAGCTGGTCAGATCATTTAGGCCGGTTGATGGATGCTGAATGCGATAGTCATAAAATTTCTGAGCCACGGTATCAGGGCCGCCTTCTACGCAAGTGCTCAGGCGGGTGCCGACATCTTTATACGCCGGTGTCACCGTACTATAGGTTGGATCTACGGTGGTGGTCAGAGTTGAACAGGCACTGAGCAGCAGAGCGCACGGTGCCAGCATCGCGATAAGCGGGTAACGCATATAAAAATTTCCTTATGTTTCGGCATCACGATATTAGGTGGTATAAGTCTAAGCTGTAGCATAGCCTGGCGCGAGAAAAATGCGCGCCAGTTCATAGGTTAACGCATTGAAAGCCAATGGAGGCACCTGATGCAATTCTCAACGACTCCAACCCTCGAAGGGCAGCAAATTATTAAATACTGCGGGGTGGTTACCGGAGAGGCGATACTTGGCGCAAATATTTTCCGGGATTTCTTCGCCAGTGTACGCGATATCGTGGGCGGCCGTTCCGGTTCTTACGAAAAAGAGTTGCGTAAAGCGCGCGAAATCGCCTTTAAAGAGTTAGGGGAGCAGGCCAGTGAGCTGGGGGCCGATGCGGTAGTTGGTATTGATATCGATTATGAAACGGTCGGTAAAGATAGCAGTATGCTGATGGTCACCATTAGCGGAACGGCCGTGAAGCTGCGCTAATGTGGCGACGCATACTGGTGATCGCGGCGCTTCTGGTGCTTGCCGGCTGTGCTGAAAAGGGGTTAGAGGATCGCGGCGATTGGATAGCCGATACCCGCCATCCCGCAGAGCAGGCATGGCCGCGGGTCAAGGTGCTGGTTATCCACTATACAGCCGGCGACTTTGACCGCTCCCTGAAAACGCTTACCGGAGAGCAGGTCAGCGCCCACTATCTGATTCCAGCCAATCCGCCGTTACGCGGTGACAAACCGGTTATCTGGCAATTAGTGCCGGAGCAGCAGCTGGCGTGGCATGCGGGAATTAGCGAGTGGCGGGGAGCGACGCGTATCAACGATACCTCTATAGGTATTGAGCTGGAAAACGCCGGCTACCGGATGGAAAACGGCGAGAAGCGCTATTTCCCATTCCCGGAAGGGCAAATAGCGGCGCTGAGCCGGGTCGCGCGCGATGTGATAACCCGTTATGGGATTAAGCCCGAAAATGTGGTGGCGCATGGCGACGTGGCTCCGCAGCGCAAAGAGGATCCGGGCCCGCTATTCCCGTGGCAGGCTTTGGCTAAACAGGGGATTGGCGCATGGCCGGATGCTAATCGGGTGGCTTTCTATCTGAATGGACGATCGCCAGATGAGCCGGTAGATAGCGCCGCGTTACTGGATTTACTAGCTCGCTATGGCTATCAAATTCCGGCCAATGCGACGGCCGCCCAACAGCAGCGGGTTATCAGCATTTTCCAGATGCATTTCCGCCCCGCGCGCTATGACGGTAAGGCAGATGCCGGGAGTCAGGCTATCGCCGAGGCGTTATTAGAAAAATACGGGCAGGGTTAGCGGCGAAGCGTGCCGTGATCGCGCAGCCACCACGCGGTGCGCGCGATCCCTTCATCCAGAGAGATAATCGGCTGGTAACCCAGTTCTCGTTCGGCGCGTTGAGTGTCCAGCGTAAAGTCAAAGTTCAGCTTGGATACACCGTAATGGGTCAGCGCCGGCTCGCGCGCTGACTTACTGCTAAGTCGCTCCAGACTGCGGGCCATCATATCCAGCATTGGATAAGGCACCGAGCGAATTTTGCAGCGGATATCCAGGTCATTTATCAGTTTCTCAACAATCGTCCGCAGCGGCCTGGGTTCCATATTAGTGATGTTATAAGCGCGCCCTGATGGCAGCTTGTCGCAGGCTTTACCGCTGGCCAGCCACATGGCATGCACCGCATTTTCCTGATAGGTCATATCCACCATCGCACTGCCACCATGGGGCAACAGCACGCTGCCGTAGCGGCGCATCATCTGCACCAGCCGCGGGAAAAACACCGTATCGTGAGGCCCGAACAGACTTTGCGGGCGCAGGATAGTAAACCGGGTGTTAGGGTTGGACTGTGCCAGTAGGGCAATCACGTCTTCTCCGGCAGCCTTGCTGCGGGCAAAGGCATTGGCATAGCGCACCGGTCGGAAGCTTTCTTCAATATCCCTATGGTGGTGATAATCGAAGTAAATTGCCGGGGAGGAGATATGAATGAAGTTGCGTACGCCCCATGCCACGGCCCATTCACCGAGTCGGCGGGTGGCACGAACGTTGGCGAGATCAAAGGCTTCCTGGCTGCCCCAGGGCGAGGTAAAGCCGGAACAGTGCCACAGGGTATCGATATCGGCCAGCATGACTTTAGCCTGGGATGAAACCAACTCGGTAAGGTCGGCATGCACGAACTCTGCGCCCATTTTTTCGAGCAATTTGCCCATGGCCGCATTGCTCCCCGTCGCCCTGACGCTGACGCCCTGACGCCGCAAATATTCGACCGCGTTGCGGCCTAATCCGCTGGTGGCTCCGGTAACCAGTACCTTCATATCATCCCGCTGTTATTTTCAATCCAGGCTGCGCATTCTTTCGTGATTTTAGTTCCCATGCAATGGGAGTGTACTAAGAAAACACGACAACCTTAGTCTTTGCTGCTAATTCGTTCGGCAAGACGTGATATTCGTCGCGCCATCCCGCGAAAAATAAACAGATGTGCCGGGATCATTATTAGCCAGTAAAACAGGCCCGGAGTTCCGTGAGGATGCCAGAAGGCGCGTACGTCCAGAATCCGCCGATCGCCTTTATCGCGAATGGTAAAGCACAACCGCCCCAGGCCGGGGGCTTTCATGCCAAACAGCATGGTCAGTTCGCGCAGTGGCTCCACGCGGATAACCTTCCAGCTATCGACCGCATCGCCGACGCGTAACATAGCGTGAGCCGGTCGCCCTTTAGGCAGCCGATGGCCAACCAGCAGGTCGAGAAACGCTCGGGTGCGCCATAAAATATTGGCAAAGAAATAACCTTTGTCGCCGCCAACCTGATTCACGACCTGCCACAGAGCTTCGCTACTCGCGGTCGTTTCAATGCTATGCCCGGCCTGCTTGGGATAGTAACCATACTCTGGTCGCCAGCGGGCAAACGCCTGCGGGTCATACCCCCATTCCGGGGAGTCCACCAGCTTATATTCTTCTTCCAGCGTTTGGCGCACAGCATCGTCAAACGTTATAAGCGGCTGAGGCAGCAGGGCACGTAGCGGCCTGTCATCGGCCAGCAGATCGTGCTTCAACCCCTGAATTAAGGCCCGGGCAATAGAGGGCGGCACGGAGGTAATCATGGTTAAAAACCAAACCGAAATCCAGCTCGTAGGAAATGGAATGGGGATAAGCGGGCGGTGGCGGCCGCTAATAGCCATAAAGCGCTCAAACTGCTGCTGATAGCTGAGTACCTCAGGGCCAGCCGCTTCAAATACTCGATTACTGTCAGACGGGCAGTGCATCAGGCCCTCGAGATAACAGAGCAGGTTATCCAGGGCAATGGGAGTGGTTCGTGAGCGCACCCAGCGCGGTGGAGTCAAAACCGGCAGGTTAAACACCATATCGCGCATCACTTCAAAAGCCGCAGAGCCTGCACCAATAATAATCCCGGCGCGGATTTCGGTAACCGGTACGCCGCTGGCACGCAGGTTATCACCGGTAATCTGGCGGGCTTTCAGGTGCGGTGAGGAGCTATTATCGCTAGGCTGCAGTGCGCCGAGAAAAATAATCTGGCGCACCGGCGTGGCCTGAAGTGCCAGGCGCAGGTTATTAGCCGCCTGGCGCTCACGCTCTAAAAAGTCGTCGCCATCGCCCATGCTATGGACCAGGTAATACAGGGTATCAATACCGGTAAGCAGCCCGTCTAGCGTTTCAGGCTTGAGCAGATCGACATATTCACAGCGAACGTCCGGCCAGTTTTGCCGCTCCAGCCAGTCGCGGCGGCGGGCGGCTGCCGTAACCTGGTGACCCTGAGCCGCCAGGCGCGGTACCAAACGCTGGCCGATATAGCCGCTGGCCCCTAATACTAAAACCCGTTGTATATCCCTGGTTTCCGTCATCCCTGTTCCTTATTTAGCCGTGGAGAAAACTACGCCAGTGGCTTACTACCTGCTGTAAGTCATCGCGGCTAACGTCGAGATGAGTCACCAGACGTATCACCGACGATGGGTTAATCAGCACATCGCGTTTTGCCATATAGGCGGTCAGGCTGTTTGCCTGTTCAGCTGATTCCATACGGACAAAAAGCATATTGGTGTCCTGACGCTGAACCTGAACGCCAATAGCTTTCAGCGCCTCGGCAAGCCAGGCGGCGTTGTCGTGATCTTCCTGCAGGCGCGCAACGTTATGCTCCAGAGCATAGATACCGGCAGCGGCTAAAACTCCGGCCTGGCGCATACCGCCACCGACCATTTTCCGCCAGCGACGCGCCCGTTCGATAAACGATTGCTCGCCAATAAGTAGCGATCCGGCTGGAGCACCTAAACCTTTGGACAGGCAGAGGGTAAAACTATCGCATACCGCGCCAAAATCGCGCAGGGTAAGGCTGGAGGCTACGGCGGCATTAAGTAGTCGGGCACCATCAATATGCAAGCCCAGACCGCGTTCACGAGTGAACTGCCAGGCCTGTTGCAGATAATCCATTGGCAATACTTTGCCGTTATGGGTATTTTCCAGGCTTAACAGCCGGGTTCGGGCGAAGTGAATATCGTCGGCTTTAATTTTTGCGGCGACTTTTTCGAGTGGCAATGTACCGTCTGCGGCCGCGTCGATAGGCTGAGGCTGGATGCTGCCCAGTACTGCCGCTCCGCCTGCCTCATATAAGTAGTTATGGGCCTGCTGACCGGCGATATATTCATCGCCGCGCTGACAGTGACTTAACAGCGCCACCAGATTGGCCTGAGTGCCGGTGGGTAAGAATAACGCCGCGTCATGACCTGCCAGCTCAGCGGCTTGCCGCTGCAGAGCGTTGACGGTGGAATCGTCGCCATAAACGTCATCGCCAGTCGGAGCCTGCATCATGGCATCCAGCATAGCTTTAGTGGGACGAGTCACGGTATCACTGCGCAGATCTATCACGGCGTTATTCTCCTTAATGTTAAAAAGATGTTTTACCTGAACCAGTTAGTTTTCGCCAGTTCGATAACTTCATCACCACGGCCATTAATTAGCGCCCGCAGCATATACAGGCTAAAGCCTTTGGCCTGCTCAAGTTTAATTTGCGGCGGCATCGCCAGCTCTTCCTTAGCGACCACTACATCGACCAGTACCGGGCCGTCGCTGTTAAATGCGCTTTCAAGAGCGCTATCCAGCTCGGACGCTTTCTCAACCCGGATCCCCTGAATCCCACAGGCCTGGGCGATATTGGCGAAATTGGTGCTGTGAAGTTCGGTGCCATCGGTCAGGTATCCTCCGGCTTTCATCTCCATGGCGACAAAACCCAGAACGCTATTGTTAAACACCACAATTTTCAGCGGCAGTTTCATCTGACTTACTGAGAGGAAATCGCCCATTAACATGCTGAATCCGCCGTCACCGCACATGGCGACGACCTGACGTTTGGGATCCGTTGCCTGAGCACCGAGGGCCTGCGGCATAGCGTTGGCCATGGATCCATGGTTAAAGGAGCCGAGCAGGCGGCGTTTACCGTTCATTTTCAGATAACGGGCGGCCCAAACGGTAGGGGTGCCGACATCACAGGTAAATACCGCATTGTCGCTGGCATAATGGCTGATTCTCGCTGCCAGGTACTGCGGGTGAATCGCCTGGTTGTCATTTGCGGTTGCCAGGTCATCGAGATCGGCGCGCGCTTTACGGTAATCTTCCAAAGCGCGGTCAAGAAACTTGCGATCGGTTTTAGGCTCCAGCATTGGTTGCAAGGCGCGCAGTGTTGCCTTGATATCACCAATCAGCGCCATATCGACCTTACTGTGAGAGCCGATACTGCCGGGGTTGATATCAATCTGGATGATTTTGGCGTTCTGCGGGTAGAACGCCCGATAGGGAAACTGGGTACCAAGCAGTAATAGGGTGTCGGCGTTAGCCATCGTGTGAAAACCGGATGAAAACCCGATAAGCCCGGTCATGCCTACGTCGTAAGGGTTATCGTACTCCACATACTCTTTGCCGCGCAGGGCGTGCACGATAGGCGCTTTGAGCGTTTCGGCCAGCGCCAGCAGTTCGCGATGCGCTCCGGCACAGCCGCTGCCGCACATCAGTGCGATATTGGATGAGTAGCGCAGTAGCTGAGCCAGCTTTTGCAGTTCTTCTTCCTGAGGCACGGTTACCGGCAACTGCGCGGGATACCAATGAGTAATGGCCTCTTCTGGTGCGGGTTTTAGCGCCACATCTCCAGGCAGCACAATAACTGAGACGCCGCGATTGAGTATCGCCTTACGCATGGCGATTTCCAGCACCTGAGGTATCTGTTCCGGGGTTGAAACCAGCTCACAGTAATGGCTGCATTCGCGGAACAACTCTTGCGGATGAGTCTCCTGAAAATAGCCGCTGCCAATTTCGCTAGAGGGAATATGCGCGGCAATAGCCAGCACCGGAACGTGGTTACGGTGGCAGTCGAAAAGTCCGTTAATGAGGTGAAGGTTGCCCGGCCCGCAGGATCCGGCGCATACGGCCAGCTCTCCGCTGAGCTGCGCCTCAGCTCCCGCGGCGAAAGCCGCAACTTCTTCGTGGCGAGTCGGCATCCAGTCGATGGTGCCCATACGGTTAAGACTATCGCTTAGTCCGTTAAGGGAGTCGCCGGTTACGCCCCAGATACGTTTCACGCCTGCCTGTTCCAGAGTTGCTGCTATGTATGCAGCTACGGTCTGTTTCATCACATCTCCTTTTAATTATTGGGACTATTCCGGTGTTGCGTTTGGCACGGTTGAAGGTGCCATAGGCCCGGATGCCGATTCAGGACGCAGTCTGGCCCTGATAGCATGGGAATAGCCCTGCTGGCTGATGCGATTAAGCGTAGTTGAGAATAGCGAAAGAAGGGGGCGGAAAGTGCCACCCGGAGCCGGGTGGCATAAGAGGCTTAGGCGAGAACCAGGTCGCTCTCAGGGTGGCAGGAGCAGGCCAGCACGTAACCGTCGGCAATTTCTTGCTCACTCAGCGTCATAGTGCTGGTGACGTGATATTTACCTTCCATCACGCGGGTTTTGCAGCAACCACATACCCCGGCGCGGCAGGCCACGGTGACCGGAACCTTGTTGCTTTCCATCGCTGCCAGTAGCGTGACGCCTACCGGTGCGGTGAAAGAGGCCGCCGGGTTCAGTTTAGTGAACTTCAGCGTTTCATCGCTGCTAACCGCGGCGGCAGGCACGAAGAACTGCTCTTTATAGAACTTGCTGACGCCCAGTTCACGCACGGTTTTCTCAACGAAATCCATGTATGGGGCCGGGCCGCAGGTCATCACGGTGCGCTCGGTCAGGTCAGGAACGCTTGCCAGCAGTTCCCGGGTCAGACGGCCAGAGATGAATCCCTGAACCAGGCCCTGTTCTGCAACCATCGTTGCCGGGTAATTACGCCATTCATCAGCGAAAATCACATCCTGCGGTGAGCGAATGCTGTAAATCACCTGTACGTCGGCATCTGGCTGATTAGCCGCCAGCCAGCGACGCATAGAGATAATTGGCGTTACGCCGGAACCGGCGGCCAGCAGCAGGTAGCGGCTATCTTTATGCACCTGGCAACTAAAATCGCCCTGAGCTTCGGACAGCCACAGATAATCACCGCGTTTTACCTCACGGGTAAGCCAGCCGGAACCAACGCCATCCTCGATACGACGGATAGTCAGCGTAATATACGGGCTGACCCCCGGCGTTGAAGAGATGGTGTAGGCGCGCAGCGTATCTTCGCTGTTGCGAATACTTACCAGCGCGTGCTGACCCGGCTGATACGGATAAAAGTCGTGGCAGATAAGCGACAGCGTCCAGACATCCGGCGTTTCCTGGCGAATGTCATGCACCTGCATACGATGCGGGCACAGTGGAGTTGGCATAGTCATGATTGGCTCCTTACGCGCCCAGCATCATTTTCATATCCTGCTCAACGGTCGTTACCGGACGCAGGCCGAATTTTTCATTCAGCACGGCCAGCAGGTTTGGAGTCAGGAAGCCTGGAGTAGTTGGGCCGACGGTAATGTTGGTTACGCCCAGGGCCAGCAGAGTCAGCAGAACCACGATAGCTTTCTGCTCGAACCAGGACAGTACCAGGTTCAGAGGCAGATCATTAACGCCACAGCCCAGTTTCTCAGCCAGCGTTACCGCAAGGATAATGGCGGAGTAAGAGTCGTTACACTGACCGGCATCAATCAGGCGCGGCAGGCCTTCGATATTGCCGAAGTCCAGTTTGTTAAAGCGATATTTACCGCAGGCCAGGGTCAATACCAGGCAGTCGTCCGGTACCGAGGTGGCGAAGTCGGTGAAATAGGTACGCTGTTCGCGATCGCCGTCGCAGCCGCCCACCAGGAAGATGTGGCGCAGTTTTTTACGGCTAACCAGGTCTATCAGGGAGTCAGCAGCGCCCAGCAGGGTTTCGCGGCCAAAACCAACGGTAATCATGTGTTCGATTTCGCTGTACGGGAAGCCAGCCAGTTTTTGAGCCTGAGCAATAACCGGAGCAAAATCATCGCCTTCGAGGTGGCTAACGCCCGGCCAGCCGACAATGCTACGAGTCCAGATGCGGTCGTTATATTCGCCAGGAGTTGGGTCGATGATGCAGTTAGAGGTCATGACAACCGGGCCTGGGAAGCGGGCGAATTCGGTTTGCTGGTTCTGCCAGCCGCTGCCGTAGTTACCGACCAGGTGTTTGAATTTGCGCAGCTCTGGATAACCGTGAGCCGGGAGCATTTCACCATGGGTGTAGACATTCACGCCGGTGCCTTCGGTCTGTACCAGCAGGTTGTACAGGTCTTTCAGGTCGTGGCCGGAGATAAGAATACATTTGCCGGCAACCGGACGAACGTTAACCTGAGTTGGAGTTGGGTGGCCGTATTTTTCAGTTTCGCCTGCATCCAGAATGCTCATGACTTTAAAGTTCATCTGGCCAATTTCCATGGAGCGAGCCAGCAGCTGTTCCATATCCGATGGCCATTCACCCAGCCAGGACATAATGCGGTGATATTCAGCGTAGATGTCGTTGTCGTATTTGCCGAGAACGCGAGCATGCTCCATATAAGCGGCGGCACCTTTCAGGCCATACAGGCACAGCAGGCGCAGGCCCAGAATATCTTCGCCGATTTCAGCTTTGTCGCGGTTTGGCGCGAAAGCTTCCGCCTGGCGTTGCAGGTCACCCAGGTCGTCGCTTACCAGTTCCAGTTCTGCCTGCGGATGATTCAGCATTACGCTTGCATCCTGAGCCTGGCATGCGGCTTTAAGCGCCTTGCGCAGTTCGATGGCTTCGCGAGCGTAACCGACGATACGTGGGGAATCGAAGTTTACGTTAGTTAACGTAGAGAAGAAGGCGCGTGGGGCAAAGGTATCAACGTCGTGATTGATAATTCCCATTTCACGTGCTTTAACCGCCCAGGCCGACAGGCCTTGCAATGAGGCGATCAGCAAGTCCTGCAGATCGGAAGTCTGCGCTGTTTTACCACACATACCCTGTGCATAAGCACAGCCGTCGCCGGCAGGAGTCCGGATCGTTTGTTCACATTGCACGCAAAACATAATGAGACCTCATGCTTTTTTAAAGTTATATTAAAAATACATGTTTATGGTATGCCTGCGTTCAAACGGCTAAAAGCACTTTTTGACGTAAGATGAATGTGAATTGATTTAGCGCAAAAGCGGAGCTACCCCAAAGGGGTAACTCCACAATTTTTAGGCGGCAAATAGCGCCAGAAGGATAGGGACAATAAGGCTGAGAATAAAACCGTGTACGATAGCCGCCGGAACGATTTCGACCCCTGCACTGCGCTGTAGCACCGGCAGGGTAAAGTCCATAGACGTCGCCCCGCACAAACCTAAGGCGGTAGAGCGGCTGCGGCGAGCCAGAGCCGGAATGAGCATAATGGCAATCAGCTCCCGCCCCAGGTCATTAAAGAATGTCGCGCTGCCGATGACGGGGCCATAAGACTCGGTCATCAGAATACCCGATAGAGAGTACCAGCCGTAGCCGGAGGCCATAGCCATGCCTACTTTTAACGGCAGCCCCAGAATCATCGCGTTAATCATCCCGGCAATCAGCGAACTGACGACCACAATGCTAGCCACCATCATTCCTCGACGGTTAAGCACTATCTGTTTTAATGACATGCCGCTATTGCGTAGCTGAACGCCCACCAGCCACAGTAGTAAAATCAGGGTATATTCGCTGGCCTCAGTAGCGTGACGTAAAAACTGCCAGCCGCTTAACCCCACGATAAAGCCCAGAACCACCACGCCGCATAGCTGTAATGATTCCAGCGCCATGGCAAGGCGAGAAGGTAACGCTTCTTGATGTACTTTGTGATTCCACGGATATTTTCTCTCCAGCAGCATCAGACCAATCGCATTACAAGAGAGAATGATAATTATGCTGACTACCGAGTAGTGCAGAATTGATATCAGATTGCTGGATAGGTTGTCGAGGAATGCCAGGCTGATACCCATAAAGAACAGGATCAGATAAACAATCCAGCTCAGCAGGCGGTTAATTAATTTAAGTACAGAGCGTTGGCGCACCACGAGCAAATAGCCCAATATCAGCGGCACGAGAATAATAAGAAGTCCGGATAACATTGCAGGTAAAGTCCTTGCGCAAAAATTCGCGCATCAACACTACCCAAAGCCAGGTGGAGAGTAAAGAGGGGAAAAGGCCCGGTAGCACACCGGGCCTCGGGTATTAGCTGCGTTTTTCCAGCAGTGAACGGTAGATGATGCCGCCCAGGATACCGCCGATGATTGGCATTACCCAGAACATCCACAGTTGCTGGATAGCCCAGCCGCCCTGGAACAGAGCAACCGCGGTGCTGCGCGCCGGGTTAACTGAGGTGTTGGTTACCGGGATGCTGATCAGGTGGATCAGAGTCAGTGCCAGGCCGATAGCCAGCGGGCCAAAGCCTGCCGGTGCGTTTTTATCGGTAGCACCGTGGATAACGATAAGGAAACCACAGGTCAGAACGATTTCAATCAGAATACCAGCTGCCAGGGAGTAGTGGCCTGGAGAGTGCTCGCCGTAACCGTTAGATGCGAAGCCGCTGGCAACGGCGTCAAAGCCTGCCTGACCACTGGCAATAACATACAGAATTGCGGCTGCGACAATACCACCCAGAACCTGAGCAATAACGTAGCCCAGAATATCTTTAGCCGGGAAGCGACCGCCGGCCCACAGACCAAAGGTAACAGCCGGGTTAAAGTGACCGCCGGAGATATGACCTACGGCGTAAGCCATAGTCAGCACGGTCAGACCAAATGCCAGCGCCACGCCGAGAAAACCGATACCCAGCTGTGGGAACGCCGCATCGAGAACCGCGCTGCCGCAGCCCCCAAACACCAACCAAAATGTGCCGAAAAATTCGGCCGCCAATTTTTTAAACATAAACCACCTCATGAAAAAGCCACGACGGCATCCGGCAAAAACCGGAAGCGGTTAATGACCCAACTCCATTACAGAGAAAAATAAAAAATGTGCCTGGATTAAAGGCCGGCAGGATATTAACGGACGCCGGATTTGTTAAGGTTGACTTAAAACAAACTGATGGTGATTACCGTGTTAGGGAAGATTGATTTAATTATAGAGATAAATCCTAAAAAGAATTGCCAATATTTTTCGGGCGATTAGGCGGCTTATGTCCTGTTGTTTGATGCAGCTATCGCTATAATTCGCTGTAAGTGAGTCAGGCAAGGGAACGGGCTAAATCACGGGAGGGTGTATGTTTCTTGAGCGCATTGAGGTGTCCGGTTTTCGCGGAATTAACCGCCTTTCATTATTGCTGGAACATAATAATGTGCTGATTGGTGAGAATGCCTGGGGTAAGTCGAGCCTGCTGGACGCTTTGACGTTAATACTTGCCTCTGGTCAGCCTCTTTACCACTTTGAACGCGATGATTTCTATTTTCCTCCCGGAGATAAAGAAGGGCAGGAAAATCATTTGCAGATTATTCTGACCTTCCGTGAAAACGAGGCTGGCGGGCGCGAAGTGCGGCGCTTAAAACAGTTGAGACCTTTATGGATAAATGGCCCGGATGACGTAGGTCGGATTTTCTACCGTCTGGAAGGTGAGCTTGCAGAAGATGGCTCGGTGCTTACCTTACGTAGTTTCCTTGATGCAGATGGACACCCTTTAAAACTAGAAGATATTGACCTCTATGCCGAGCGGGTGGTGCGTCTTAACCCTGTTTTACGGCTGCGAGATGCCCGTTTTATGCGCCGCATACGCGGTAACGGCTTGCCGCAATTGCCTGATGCCGAAATGACGGCTCGTCAGCTAGACGAACTGGCGCGAGAGCTGGTGTCTAATCCGCAAAATTTGTCCGATGGCCAGTTGCGACAGGGGCTGAATGCTATGTCGCAGCTGCTTGAGCACTACTTTAGTGAACAAAGTATGCCGGATGATCGTACTCGTAGCCGGCGGCGGTACTATCACGATGGCCGCCACGGCTGGCGCTATCTGGATGCGATTAACCGGATGATAGACAGCTCAGGCGGGCGCAATCAGCGTATGATTTTATTGGGTATGTTCGCCACACTGCTTCAGGCGAAAGGCTGCCTGAAACTTGAGCGCGAAGCCCGGCCGCTGCTATTAATGGAAGATCCTGAAACCCGCCTGCACCCTATTATGCTTTCAGTTGCCTGGCATTTATTAAATTTACTGCCACTGCAAAGAATTACGACCACTAACTCCGGCGAGCTTATTTCTCTGACTCCGGTAGAGCAGGTTTGCCGTTTGGTGCGCGAATCAAATCGGGTTGCGGCATGGCGTTTGGGAACCGATGGTCTCAGCCCGGAGGACGGGCGGCGCATAGCCTTTCATATCCGTTTTAATCGTCCTTCTTCACTCTTTGCCCGCTGCTGGCTGCTGGTAGAGGGAGAGACTGAAGTGTGGCTAATCAACGAACTTGCACGCCAGTGCGGGCACCGCTTTGACGCTGAGGGAATAAAGGTTATCGAATTTGCTCAATGCGGATTGCGCCCATTAATCAAATTCGCACGGCGGATGGGGATCGACTGGCACGTGTTGGCCGATGGTGATGAAGCCGGGCGTAAATACTCCGCCACCGCCCGCGGTATGCTGGATAATGACAAGAGTCGAGAAAGGGTGCATCTGACTACGCTACCGGCACCTGATATGGAGCACTTTCTATATCGGGAAGGGTTCCGGAATGTCTATCACCGGGTTGCCCAGCTTCCAGACAATGTTCCTATGAATAATCGGCGCATCATCACTAAAGCAATTCACAGGTCTTCTAAACCGGATTTGGCGATTGAAGTAGCAATGGAAGCCGCCCGGCGTGGAATGGATAGTGTGCCGCTATTGCTGCGGAAAATGTTTTCCCGCGTATTGTGGCTGGCTCGGGGACGAGCAGACTAAACCACAGGTGCGCAACGTCAGAGCTGGGCAGGCAGCCAAAGGTGTAACGTCTATACTTATTGCTGATGTAGTCTTAGCCGCAGAAATAAAAATGCCAGCGGACGCTGGCATGACAGACGCACAGCGATTTATCAGGCCACGGCTACATCGGTTTGCAGAGGAACGATGACGCTGGCATGATTGCCCTTAGGCCCCAGATGAACATCGAACTGCACAGGCTGGCCCGCCTTAAGCGTTCGATAACCCTCCATCTGAATGGTGGAGTAATGAGCGAAAATATCTTCGCCACCGCCTTCAGGGCAGATGAATCCAAACCCTTTGGCATTGTTGAACCATTTAACAGTACCCGTTTCCATGCTTCGACATCCTTCGTAAATTGATTTTATACACTGAGATGGAATGAACCGGCGGTGAGGGTGCTAGTGGTTAAAAGCTCGCCAACTCACGTTTCTACAATTTAGATAAATAACCCTCACCGTCAAGAACCAGGCCTTGTATCGTGGCTAAAAGTGCACCAAAATTTGAAGCAGTTAACGCTATTGGTGTGTAATGTGACGTTGTTCGCGTCTTGCATTGATAGCGAAGTATATGACTTTCACCACAGGGCTTAAGCCCCAGGGCTTGAAGCAAAAATTTTACCCGCTGGTCGTAAAAAATGGCCGGCGGTAACCTTAACTAACGATGACTGGCAGCATGAGTAAGACAAAAGATTGGCTGGATTTTGAACAGTTAACCAAAGACGCTTTACGGGAAGAGCTAAAACCGCCAGCGATGTATAAAGTTATATTAATGAACGACGATTACACGCCGATGGAATTTGTTATTGACGTGCTGCAAAAGTTCTTTTCTTATGATGTGGAACGTGCAACGCAATTGATGCTTACCGTTCACTATCAGGGTAAAGCTATCTGTGGAGTCTTTACGGCAGAGGTTGCTGAAACTAAAGTGGAGATGGTTAACCGCTACGCGCGGGAAAACGAGCATCCATTGCTGTGTACGCTAGAGAAAGCCTGACTGGCCGGTCCACGCTGGGCTAACAATTTGGGGGGTGCCTATGCTCAATCAAGAACTGGAACTCAGTTTAAACATGGCTTTCGCCAGAGCGCGCGAGCACCGTCACGAGTTTATGACCGTCGAGCATCTGTTGCTGGCATTGCTTAGCAACCCATCTGCCCGGGAGGCGCTGGATGCGTGTTCCGTGGATCTGGTGGCGTTACGGCAAGAACTCGAATCTTTCATCGAACAAACCACGCCGGTGCTGCCTGCGAGTGAAGAAGAGCGTGATACTCAGCCTACGCTCAGCTTCCAGCGCGTATTACAGCGTGCCGTATTCCACGTCCAGTCCTCCGGCCGTAACGAGGTTACTGGTGCCAACGTTCTGGTCGCGATTTTTAGCGAGCAGGAATCCCAGGCGGCCTATCTGCTGCGTAAGCACGATGTCAGCCGTCTCGATATAGTCAATTACATCTCTCACGGAACGCGTAAGGACGAGCCAGGTAATCCTGCTCCGGGTGGAGAGTCGCCAATTAACGAAGAGCAGCAGGCAGGCGGGGAGGAGCGTATGGAAAACTTCACCACCAATCTCAACCAGCTAGCTCGCGTTGGCGGAATCGACCCGCTTATCGGGCGGGAAAAAGAGCTGGAGCGCGCCATTCAGGTTCTGTGCCGTCGCCGCAAGAATAACCCGCTGCTGGTGGGGGAGTCTGGCGTTGGTAAAACGGCCATTGCCGAAGGCCTGGCATGGCGTATTGTGCAGGGAGATGTGCCGGAAGTTATGGCCGATTGCACTATCTATTCGCTCGATATTGGCTCGCTGCTGGCGGGAACCAAATACCGCGGTGATTTTGAAAAACGGTTTAAGGCGCTGCTAAAACAGCTGGAGCAGGATGAAAACAGCATTCTGTTTATTGATGAGATCCATACGATCATTGGTGCCGGTGCAGCATCCGGTGGCCAGGTTGATGCGGCGAATCTGATCAAACCTCTGCTGTCGAGCGGTAAGATCCGCGTGATCGGATCCACCACTTATCAGGAATTCAGCAATATCTTTGAAAAAGATCGTGCCCTGGCGCGTCGTTTCCAGAAGATAGATGTTATCGAGCCAACGCTTGATGAAACCGTGCAGATAATCAACGGGCTGAAGCCGAAATACGAAGCGCATCACGACGTGCGTTACACCGCGAAAGCTATTCGCGCGGCGGTGGAGCTATCGGTGAAATATATCAACGATCGCCACCTGCCGGATAAAGCCATCGACGTTATTGACGAAGCAGGCGCTCGCAGCCGACTGATGCCGGTAAGCAAGCGTAAGAAAACCGTCAATGTGGCTGATATTGAATCGGTGGTTGCCCGTATAGCCCGCATTCCTGAGAAAAGCGTTTCGGCCAGCGATCGCGACACGCTGAAAAGTCTTGGCGATCGCCTCAAAATGCTGGTGTTCGGCCAGGATGATGCAATCGAAGCGCTGACTGAGGCTATCAAAATGAGCCGCGCCGGGCTGGGTCATGATCACAAGCCGGTGGGTTCATTCCTGTTTGCCGGGCCGACCGGGGTGGGTAAAACAGAAGTAACGGTTCAACTGGCTAAAGCAATGGGCATTGAGCTGCTGCGTTTTGATATGTCGGAATATATGGAGCGCCACACGGTTAGCCGTTTGATCGGGGCTCCTCCAGGCTACGTTGGGTATGACCAGGGTGGGCTGTTAACCGATGCGGTTATCAAACATCCTCACTCTGTATTGCTGCTTGATGAAATCGAGAAAGCGCATCCGGATGTGTTCAACCTGCTTTTGCAGGTAATGGATAACGGTACGCTTACCGATAACAATGGCCGCAAAGCCGATTTCCGCAACGTCATTCTGGTGATGACTACTAACGCCGGTGTGCGTGAAACTGAGCGTAAATCGATTGGCCTGATTCATCAGGACAACAGCACCGATGCGATGGATGAAATCCGTAAAATCTTTACGCCGGAGTTCCGTAACCGTCTCGACAACATCATCTGGTTCAACCATTTGTCTACCGAGGTTATTCATCAGGTAGTGGACAAGTTTATTGTCGAACTTCAGGTGCAGCTCGATCAGAAAGGTGTTTCGCTTGAAGTTAGTCAGGATGCACGCGACTGGCTGGCAGAGAAGGGTTATGACCGCGCTATGGGCGCGCGCCCAATGGGACGCGTTATTCAGGATAACCTGAAAAAACCGTTGGCTAACGAGCTGCTTTTTGGCAGCCTGGTGAACGGTGGCCAGGTTGTGGTTAAGCTGGATAAAGAAGCCGGTAAGCTGACTTACGACTTCCTGAGCGCTCAGAAGCATAAGCCGGAAGCGGCTCACTGATTGCCGGAAGGTAAAAATAAAAAGGCCGGGTTAAACCCGGCCTTTTTTTATCGGCAATTCGCCGGCAGTACGCCCGCGATTTAAAAACTCTTAGCGACTACGGAAGACAATGCGGCCTTTGCTCAGGTCGTACGGGGTCAGTTCAACAGTCACTTTGTCGCCCGTCAGAATGCGGATATAGTTTTTGCGCATTTTACCGGAGATGTGCGCGGTTACCACATGACCGTTTTCCAACTCAACTCGGAACATGGTATTAGGCAGCGTTTCCAGCACGGTGCCCTGCATTTCAATATTGTCTTCTTTGGCCATCTAATCCTCTGGGGTATCACTACCATAGTTTGAACCGGCAAGATAATGCCGAAGTTCGCTTATTATGTAAAGAATCACCGGGCGATTTCACCCGGAATGCTGTATCTGCGTATTGCCCCTCGTGCAGCGCATCGCCGCACCAACAGCGCAAACAGCAAGGAAAGCGGAGCGGAGAAAGGGCAAAAAGCGGCAGGAATAATACGCAGCCTACATACAGCGCGCGTAATTATAACACCGCCGCTAATAAATGTGCTGAAAACATTATGGTGTTACGTCAAGGGTTTGTGTGAGCCATAGCTCTGAGCTTGTGGTTTGATGCTGTAAAGTCTCCAGCGCATCAAGGTAGGCCCGGCGGCTTATCTCTTCGGCACCCAAAGAAGCGGTATGAGGATTAATCACCTGACAGTCGATTAATTGACCACCGCAGCGAGAGAAATGTCGGCAAAAGGCCCATAAACCGGTTTTGGATGCATTTTCACGCAGGCTAAACATCGACTCCCCGCAAAATAGTGCGCCCATCGCCACGCCATAAATACCGCCGACCAGTATGTCCTGTTCCCACACTTCGATAGAGTGAGCAATGCCCTGCTGATGCAACTGCTGATAGGCCAGCAAAATATCTGGCGTTATCCAGGTACCTTCATCTCTCCCTTCGGCACAATGTTCAATAACCCGGTCGAAAGCCCGGTCGATAGTTACCGTAAATGGTGACTGGCGTAAAAAACGGCGCAGGCTTCGGCTCTGATGAAAACTTTCGGGATAGAGTACGGCTCTCGGGTTTGGCGACCACCACAGAATAGGATCTCCCGGCGAATACCACGGGAAGATACCGTTCTGATACGCGATTATCAGCCGGGAAGGATTAAGGTCGCCGCCCAAAGCCAGCAGGCCGTTGGGTTCACGGAGCGCTGACTCAGCCGGGGGAAAAGATAATGAGTAATGTGATAACTGAGCCAGTCGCATGGATGTCTCTCCGGACAAACGTAACAGGACTATGATAGTTGAAACCGCTGGCGCATTAGCAGCGTTTTTATCGCTGCCGCTGCGCGAATCAGATGATTATCGGCCCCGGACTGTTAATCCAGGGTCAACCACAAAGAAAAGCGGCTGGGGGAGTTTTTTCCGCCAGCCGCAGGGTAAAAAAAGGTGAGTTATGAAGAATGGCGCGCGTGCAATAGCTGATAGTAACGACCGCGCCGTCTGAGCAGCTCATCGTGATGACCTTGCTCCAGAATTTGGCCATCGTCCATAACCACTATCCGGTCTAGCTGCGATAGTCCGTTCAGGCGGTGAGTCACCATAATCAGGGTTTTTTGCTGTGCTGACTGCCTGAGCAGAGCCAGTATTTGCCCTTCAGTTTCGGCATCAAGTCCCTCAGTTGGCTCGTCGAGAAGCAACAACGGCGCATCGTGAAGCAGAGCGCGGGCAATACCCAGACGCCGTAGCTCACCGCCGGAAAGCTGGCGGCCGCCTTCGCCCAGCCAGGCATTTAACCCTTGTTCGTCCAGTAAATTATCCAGCCCAACGGCGCGCAGCATAGCAGCCAGCTTATCGTCATCAGCCTCGGGTGCGGCTAGTATCAGGTTTTCCCTGAGGGTGGCGCTAAACAGATGAACTCGCTGTGGCACAACCGACATCATGGCGCGCAGGCTTTGCTCATCCCATTTACTCAAAGGAGTATCGTTCAGTTGAATAGTGCCGGTCAGTGGATCCCAGGCGCGGGTGATGAGTGACAGTAGCGTGGATTTACCGCAGCCAGTGCTGCCCAGCAGGGCTATATGCTCTCCACTTGCCACATCAAGAGAGAATTCACGTAGTACGGGTTGCAGACTATCGGGATAGTGAAAAGCCACCGTATCCAATTTAAGGCTGGCCTGTTTAGCGGTAAGTGGCTGCTCACGAACCGGGAAATGCACCACCGCCTGTTGTTCGGTTATCTGAGTCAGACGGCTTGCGCTGGAGGCAACCTGGCCTAAATGCTGAAAAGCACCGCTAACCGGAGCCAGGGCTTCAAATGAGGCCATGGCGCAAAATACGAATAACGCAATTAAAGCACCAGGCGACTGACCGCTGGAAAGCCCGCTTGCGGCCATCCACAAAGTAAGTACCACCGTCATACCGGTAATTATCAGCATGATAGCCTGGGATAGGGCACTCAAACCGGCCTGCTGGCGCTGTGCTTCTAGCCAGCTGTGCTCCGTGGCGTCCAGACCGGCGCGGAACTCCTTACCGGCACCAAATAGCGTCAGTTCAGCCTGGCATTGCAGCCAGATAACCAGTTGCTGGCGATAGCTGCTGCGGCTGGCAATCAGCGTTTTACCTGGATTAAGTCCGGCAAACCAAAACAGCGGCGGCAATAGCAACAAAGTGAGGAGTAAAATTGCGCCCAAGGTTAAGGCTAGCGTTAGGTTTAGGAAGCTCAGTCCAAATGTCACGACCACAATAACGACAATCGCGCCTACCAGCGGTGAGATAACCCGCAGGTAGAGATGATCCAGAGTATCAACGTCCGCCACCAGCCGGTTTAGTAATTCCCCACTGCGAAAGCGAGCCAGCCCACCAGGCGATAGAGGCAGCAGACGGCTAAAGGTAAATACGCGCAGGTTACGCAGCACCCGGAAGGTAGCATCGTGGCTAACCAGTCGTTCGAAATAGCGTCCGGCGGTGCGGGTAATTGCAGCACCGCGAACGCCCGCCGCAGGCAACATATAATTAAATGAGTAAAGCCCGGCAAACCCGGCGAGCGCACTACCGGCCAGGAACCATCCCGATAGGGTCAGCAGGCCAATGCTGGCAAGAAGCGTGATGATGGCGAGCAATACTCCCAGCAGTAATAACCATTTATGCTGACCATACAGACGCAAATAAGGTAACAGCGCTCGCATCAGATCTCCTCCCGACGCTGCTCAAGCAGCGCTGAAAAAGCCCCGCCGGCACAGGCCAGCGTAGCGTAATTTCCTTGCTCGATTAATTTTCCGCCGCGCATCACCCAGATAGCGTCAAAGTCGGCCAGATAATCCAGCTGGTGGGTAATCATCAGGGTCGTCTGGCGGCGAGATGCGCCATCCAGGGCATCCATCACCATTCGCTCACTGCGGGCATCAAGGCTGGCCGCTGGTTCATCGAGCAGTAATAGGCGACAAGGTTTAATCAGCGCGCGAGCCAGTGCCACACGTTGGGCCTGACCCACGGAAAGTCCGCCTCCCTGATCGCTGACAGGGGTATCGAGACCCAATGGCAGACGATTAACAAATTCATCAACCCGCGCCGCCGTGAGAGCGGCATTTAGTTCTTCCGGCGTTGCATCCGGTTTACCCAGTAAAACGTTCGCTTGCAGAGTGGCTGCCGGAAGCTGAGGATGCTGGCCTAACCAGCTCAACTGGCTGCGATAAACATCAGCATTAAGCTCACGCAGCTCAATACCATCAATTTTCACCGAGCCCTGGTAGCTAAGAAATCCTGCCAGTAAATTGAGTAGAGAAGATTTGCCTGCGCCGCTCAGCCCAACCAGCGCCACCCGCTGGCCTGGATGCAGGGTAAAATTGAGCGGCCCTGCCAGCGGAGTGCCTTGCGGGGAAAGCACCGTCAGCTCATGGGCCTCAATCTGAACTGGGGAAGAGGTCGCGGCCAGCTCTTGCCGTCCGCGCTCAGGATATTGCAGCGGCGCTTCCATAAAAGTTTTCAGACTATCGGCAGCCCCAACCGCCTGAGCCTTAGCGTGATAAAAAGCCCCCATATCCCGCAATGGTTGAAAGAATTCAGGTGCCAGAATCAGGGCCATAAAGCCTGCAAATAGTGTGACGCCAGTGCCGTAGTGGCCAAAATTCAGCTCGCCAAGATAAGAGAACCCAAAGTAAACCGCCACCAGGGCAATAGACAGTGAGGCGAAAAACTCCAGAACAGCCGAGGAGAGGAACGCCATACGCAGGACTTCCATGGTGCGGGAGCGGAAATCGTCAGAGGCTCTTTTAATCTCCTCTATCTCCGCATCACCACGATAAAACAGACGCAGCGTTTCCATGCCGCGCAACCGGTCAAGAAAGTGCCCGCTTAGCCGGGCCAGAGCCTGAAAATTTCGGCGATTAGCGTCTGCGGCACCCATGCCAACCAATGCCATAAATAAAGGGATAAGCGGAGCGGTACCCAGTAAAATCAGTGCTGCAGCCCAGTTCACCGGCAGCAGAGTAATCACTATTAGCAGCGGGATCGTGACTGCCAGCGACATCTGTGGCAAATAGCGGGCATAGTAATCATGCATTTCGTCTATTTGCTCTAGCACCAGCGTGGCCCAGCTTCCTACCGGTTTACCCTGAATCCAGGCCGGTCCAGCTTCAGCCAGCCGGTCTAGCACTTTGCGGCGTAAGGTTTGGCGAATCTGCAATCCGGCGCGAAAACCCACTTTTTCGCGTAGCCATACCACCCAGGCCCGCAGCACAAAAACCAGCGCCAGGAGTACAAACTGCAATAACAGGGCCTCGGGGGGGATCTTATCCATAATCATGTGGTTAAGCAGGGCAGCCATTAGCCATGCCTGAGCAATGATAAGCAGGCCGCCGATAACGCCAAGCAGGCGTGACAGGTTTAACCAACGACGGGAGAGGGCGCTTTGTTGTTTGAGCCAGGCGCTCAATACTTGCTGATGGGTTTTATTCATTGCGAGCCATGCAGATTCAGATAATCCATTTGCCGGTTGGCGTGTTGACGCCCAATGTTACCTCGCAGTTAACAGAAAGGCGACACTGATGTCGCCTTATTGATGTTATGTCAGCCTAATGTTTGCCAGTTGAAACGTCTGGCGAGCATTAAAACTGTTGAAACGGTTAAGCCTTCCGTTATCAGGCGCGCTTGCCATCGGCCAAACCGTCCAGATAACGTTCAGCATCCAGCGCTGCCATACAGCCAGTACCGGCTGAGGTAATTGCCTGACGATAGATATGATCCATAACGTCGCCTGCAGCAAATACGCCCGGAACGCTGGTCTGAGTCGCATTACCTTCAATGCCAGACTGCACTTTGATGTAACCGTTTTTCAGTTCCAACTGCCCTTCGAAGATAGCGGTGTTAGGGCTATGGCCGATGGCAACAAACAGGCCAGCTACTTCCAGCTGCTCCTGATTAGATGCGTCATTAACATCCAGCAGACGCAGGCCGCTAACGCCCATCTGATCGCCGGTCACTTCATCCAGAGTGCGGTTAGTGTGCAGCACGATATTTCCGTTAGCGACTTTATCCATCAGACGATTGATAAGGATTTTTTCAGCGCGGAAACTATCGCGACGGTGAATCAGATGCACTTCAGATGCGATGTTAGACAGATAAAGTGCCTCTTCAACCGCCGTGTTGCCGCCGCCAATAACTGCGACTTTCTGGTTGCGATAGAAGAAACCGTCGCAAGTTGCACAGGCTGAAACGCCGCGGCCTTTGAAAGCTTCTTCAGAAGGCAGGCCGAGGTAACGAGCCGAGGCACCGGTCGCGATAATCAGCGCATCACAGGTGTATTCACCACTGTCGCCGACAAGGCGGAATGGACGCTGTTTAACATCCACGGTGTGGATATGATCGAAGACGATCTCGGTATCAAATTTCACCGCGTGCTCATGCATGCGTTCCATCAGCAGCGGGCCGGTCAGATCGTTAGGATCGCCTGGCCAGTTTTCTACTTCAGTCGTTGTGGTTAACTGACCGCCTTTTTCCAGGCCGGTAATCAACAGCGGCTTCAGGTTGGCGCGGGCGGCGTAGACGGCAGCGGTATAACCTGCCGGGCCGGAGCCGAGAATAATCAATTTCGAATGTTTAGCCGTGCCCATGAGATCCTCACTGTAATTGGCTGCAATGGCCGGGATTGTAGGAAATTTGTAAGACTAAAAAAAGGGGCCAGCGATTTTGTTAACGATATGTATGATAGCTATTATCAATTAATGATTAAAAAACAGGCAAGAATTGCAATGGTTAAGCCAGGAAAAAGCCGCGCAGCGCCTGACAATCAGGGCGTGGAGCGAGCAAAATGCGCGCATATCGGGACGTTTCACTAAAAAAGGTTGTTTTACTTTGACAATCACCTGTGCTTTTGCGAAAACATTTAGCAGAAGCAGATGATATCGAAAGGGTATTGCGATATCTCGGCCTGATTTGACCAGTCAGCGCAATTCTCCCATGGGGTGGACAGACGCCATGGGTAATAGCGCTGGGTCAGGTCGGTGAGCGCTTCTTTCGCACACTCTGGCACTAAAGACGCGTGCAGAGTTTTTGGCAAGTCGAGGAAGGCAGAAGAGAGACAATAATAATGGTAGATAGCAAAAAGCGCCCTGGCAAAGACCTGGACCGTATTGATCGTAATATTCTGAATGAGCTGCAAAAGGATGGCCGTATCTCCAACGTAGAACTTTCCAAACGCGTTGGGCTTTCCCCTACACCTTGCCTGGAGCGTGTACGCCGGCTTGAGCGTCAGGGGTTCATCCAGGGCTATACCGCACTGCTCAACCCACATTATCTGGACGCTTCACTGCTGGTTTTTGTGGAAATAACGCTCAATCGCGGCGCTGCCGACGTGTTTGAACAATTTAACACCGCAGTGCAAAAACTTGAGGAAATTCAAGAGTGTCACTTGGTGTCAGGCGACTTTGACTATCTGCTTAAAACCCGCGTTCCGGATATGTCTGCCTACCGTAAATTACTGGGTGAAACCTTGCTACGCCTGCCTGGAGTTAACGACACCCGTACCTATGTGGTCATGGAAGAGGTCAAACAGAGTAATCGTCTGGTTATTAAGACCCGCTAGCACTGTACAGGTGCAAAACCCGCGTAGTTTGATTACACTCCCTGTTAATCCATACAGCAACAGTGCCACGGGGCACTGTTGTCCGTTTTAGCACAAGGACCTGGAGAGCTATTCTTGAGCCAGGAATACACTGAAGATAAAGAAGTCACTCTTACGCGACTGAGCAGCGGGCGCCGTCTTTTAGAGGCGGTATTAATCGTTGTTGCGCTGTTTGCCGTATGGCTGATGGCTGCGCTACTAAGTTTTAATCCTTCCGACCCAAGCTGGTCACAAACAGCCTGGCACGAACCTATCCATAATTGGGGCGGCGGTACCGGTGCCTGGCTTGCTGATACGCTATTTTTCATCTTTGGCGTAATGGCTTACGCCATTCCGGTCATTATGCTGGGTGCCTGCTGGTTTGCCTGGCGTTACCGTCGTGAAAATGACGATATCGACTATTTTGCCGTGGCACTGCGCCTGATTGGCGTTTTGGCCATGATAATCACCGCATGCGGCCTGGCGGCAATTAACGCCGATGATATCTGGTATTTCGCATCCGGCGGGGTAATCGGCAGTCTGATGAGTACAGCGATGTCTCCACTGTTGAATAACAGCGGTGGCACTATCGCGCTGCTTTGCATCTGGGCGGCAGGTCTGACGCTGTTTACCGGCTGGTCGTGGGTGAGCATTGCTGAAAAAATGGGGAGCGTTGTCCTTGGCGTTCTGACTTTTGCCAGCAACCGTACCCGCCCGCATCGTGATGATAGCTGGGTAGATGATGATTATGAATATGACGACGATGAGCATGCCGCAGAAACCGCTGATACCGGGCCACAGGCCGGGCAGCCGGTTGCTACTGAAAGCCGCAGGGCGCGAATTCTGCGCGGCGCGCTGGCGCGTCGTCGCCGTCTGGCGGATAAATTCGCCAATCCTTTAGGTCGTTTGTCAGATGCGGCTTTGTTCTCCGGCAAGCGCATGGACGATGGTACGTCTGATGTATCGGAATATCGTGCCCAGGGCGCGCCGATGGACCCCAACGATGTACTGTTTTCTGGCCATACTGCCACGGGCGATTTGAATGGTGAGCATGACCCGCTATTCAGTGCTCCTTCCGCGCAATCTGCTGATGGTCCCTGGGTTCAGGAGCAAGTTGCTGCCCCTCAACCCGTTGCCGCAGTGGCTCCGGGTATTGCCGCCGCCGCAGAATGGCAGGCCGCACCGGGTGTAGCCGCGACCGGGCAGCCAATGGCTCCTCAGCATCAGGAAGTGTGGCAGCAGCAGCCACCGGCTCAGACTCACTGGCAAAATGAGCCAGGCTATGCGCCGGCACCACAACATACCGGCTATCCAGAATCTCAGGCGCCGGTAGATCCGCTGTTTGATAATTATCCTGCTCAGGCTCAGGCTCAGGCTCAGGCTCAGGCTCAGGCTCAGGCTCAGGCACCTTACTATGCCCCGGGCCAGCATGCAGCTCAGGGTTATGAAGCACCTGTACAGTCAGCGGCAGGTTACGCTGCGCCTCAGGCACCTGATATTAATAACGGCTATCAATATGCCGAACATGCACAGCAGGGCACGGCGTTTGAAAACACGGCCTACGGTACTGCGACAGATAATGCTGCGGGTTATCAGCCCCAGGCCTCCGGGCATGAGGAATATCAGCTTCCGGCGCAGCCAGAAGCTGAATCTGAAACTCCGGTCGAACCCGCGCGCCACGAACGTCCACCTCTGTATTATTTTGAAGAGGTTGAGGCCCGTCGCGCTCGCGAACGTGAGCAGCTGGAAGCCTGGTATCAGCCAATTCCAGAGCCTGCCGCAGAGCGCCCAGTTGTGCCGGCTCCACGCCCGCAAAGCACAGCGCCTGCTGCACCTGCCGCGCCAGAAGTTCAAAGCGTTGCCGCTGCGGTTGCCGGGGCCACAGGCCATACATCAGCGCCGGCCAGCTCTGCAGCGGCCAGCGCCATGTTTACCCCTGCCGCCTCTGGTGCGCCGCGCCCACAGGTTAAAGAAGGGATTGGCCCTCAGCTTCCGCGCCCTAATCGGGTACGGGTGCCAACCCGTCGTGAACTGGCTTCTTATGGCATCAAGCTTCCTTCCCAGCGAGAAGCCGAGCGCCGTCAGGCGGCCGATGAATTTAGTGACGATGGTGACGATGAGCAGCTGGTTCAGGCGGAACAAAACGAGCTGGCTCGTCAGTTTGCCGCTTCACAGCAGCAGCGTTATGGCGAAGAGTACGATGATGGCTCGGCTGAAATCGATGATGAAGATGCTCAGGAGCAGGAAGAGCTGGCCCGTCAGTTTGCCGCCAGCCAGCGTCAGCGCTATGGCGTTGATGATGCTGAAGAGTATCAGCCAGCAACACCGGTCAGTAATTACGCACAGCAGCCTGTTGCACCTCAGGTACCATCGGGTTATCCGCAACCTGCCGCTCATGAGTCGGCTCAACCATCATGGCAGGCACCGGTTGCAGCTCAACAGCCCGCAACTCAGCACGTAATTCCAGGCCAGCCTTTGCCACAGGCAGTAGCTCCCGCACCGGCTCCGTCTGGCCATCCGCAGGCTCCTGCGCCAGCGCAGAATTATGGACAGCCAACGGCACAAAACTTGCCACAGCACGGTCAGCAACCAGCTGCTCCGGCTTTCCAGTCCGCACCGCAGCAGGCTCCCGTGGCCCCGGCTTTCCAGCCAGCAGTGCAACAGCCAGAGGCCTGGCAGGCGCCGCAAGCGCCAGCGGTTCCTGCTCCACAGGATACGCTACTTCATCCGCTGCTGATGCGAAATGGCGACTCCCGTCCGTTGCAAAAACCGACGACGCCGCTGCCATCCCTGGATCTGCTGGCCTCTCCGCCATCAGAAGTGGAGCCGGTAGATACCTTCGCGCTGGAGCAAATGGCGCGTCTGGTTGAGGCTCGTCTGAATGATTTCCGCATTAAAGCCGACGTGGTGAATTATTCTCCTGGCCCGGTTATTACCCGTTTTGAGCTGAATTTGGCTCCAGGCGTTAAAGCAGCGCGGATTTCTAACCTGTCGCGCGATCTGGCTCGCTCCCTGTCTACCGTTGCGGTGCGTGTGGTTGAGGTTATTCCGGGTAAACCCTATGTAGGCCTGGAATTGCCGAACAAGAAACGCCAGACCGTATACCTGCGTGAGGTGCTGGACTGCGATCGTTTCCGCGACAACAGTTCACCGCTTACCGTGGTGCTGGGTAAAGATATTGCCGGGGAACCGGTAGTGGCCGACCTGCAAAAAATGCCGCACTTGCTGGTAGCAGGTACTACTGGTTCGGGTAAATCGGTTGGGGTCAATGCGATGATCCTCAGCATGCTTTATAAAGCGACGCCAGAAGAAGTGCGCTTCATCATGATCGACCCTAAAATGCTGGAGCTGTCGGTTTATGAGGGGATTCCGCACCTGCTGACGGAAGTTGTGACCGATATGAAAGACGCCGCCAACGCCCTGCGCTGGAGCGTGAATGAGATGGAGCGTCGCTACAAGCTAATGTCAGCTCTTGGCGTACGTAACCTTGCGGGCTACAACGAAAAAATTCTCGAAGCTGAACGTATGGGCCGTCCAATTCCAGATCCTTACTGGAAACCGGGCGACAGTATGGATGCAACCCATCCAATGCTGAAAAAAGAGCCGTACATCGTGGTCATCGTCGATGAATTTGCCGATCTGATGATGACGGTAGGCAAAAAAGTTGAAGAGCTTATTGCGCGTCTGGCGCAGAAAGCGCGTGCGGCGGGTATCCATCTGGTGCTGGCGACCCAGCGTCCATCGGTGGATGTTATCACCGGTTTGATTAAGGCTAACATCCCAACCCGTATCGCGTTTACGGTATCCAGTAAAATCGACTCGCGTACTATCCTTGACCAGGGGGGCGCAGAGTCACTGTTGGGGATGGGTGATATGCTGTATATGGCACCTAACTCCAGCACGCCTGTTCGTGTCCACGGTGCATTCGTACGCGACCAGGAAGTACATAGCGTGGTTCAGGACTGGAAAGCCCGCGGTCGTCCGCAATACGTTGACGGCATTACCTCCGATAGCAACGCCGAAGGCGGCGCTGGCGGCATTGATGGCGATGAAGAGCTGGATGCATTGTTTGATCAGGCTGTGTCGTTCGTCGTTGAGAAACGTAAAGCCTCGATTTCCGGCGTACAGCGCCAGTTCCGCATTGGTTATAACCGTGCGGCACGCATCATTGAACAGATGGAAGCACAGGGGATTGTAAGTTCTCCTGGCCATAACGGTAACCGTGAGGTGCTGGCTCCGCCGCCGTTTGATTAACGGCGGCCGGTCGTCAATGGATATTGCAAAGATCGGTAAAAAATAGGGAATTCAGCATTATCTTCTGTCGCCCTGGGTAGCAAAGGTCTACATTGGGCGACATAGCCTAACGGGCGTAGAATTAGAGGGAATACGATGAAAAAATTAGCCATCACTTGTGCACTGTTGTCCGGTTTTATTGCCTCTTCAGCCTGGGCTGATGCGGCAAGTACGCTGAAAGAGCGTCTGGATCGCGTCAGCAGCTTCCACGCAAGCTTTACCCAAAAAGTGGTTGATGGAAGTGGCACTGCGGTGCAGGACGGGCAGGGTGATTTGTGGGTTAAGCGTCCGAATCTGTTCAACTGGCATATGACTCAGCCAGATGAAAGCGTACTGGTATCCGATGGCAGAACGCTGTGGTTCTATAACCCATTTGTTGAGCAGGCTACCGCTACGCGCCTGAGTGATGCCACCAGCAATACGCCATTTATGCTGATTGCCCGTAACCAGTCCAGCGACTGGCAGCAATATAATATCAAGCAGACTGGCGATGATTTCGTACTGACGCCAAAAAGCGCCAACGGAAATCTGAAGCAGTTTACGATTAACGTTGGCAGCGACGGCACAATTCATCAGTTCAGTGCCGTTGAGCAAGACGATCAGCGCAGCAGCTACCAGCTTCGCTCCCAGCAAAACGGCAGCGTGGACATGAGCAAGTTCACCTTTACGCCGCCGAAGGGAGTGACGGTAGACGACCAGCGCTAGTGAGGCCATGGTGAGCAACCTGTCGCTAGATTTCTCCGAGAATACCTTTCAACCTCTGGCCGCGCGTATGCGGCCAGAAAATCTTCAGCAGTATATCGGCCAGCAACATCTGCTGGCCTCCGGTAAGCCCCTGCCAAGGGCAATTGAAGCCGGGCACCTGCATTCAATGATCCTTTGGGGGCCACCGGGTACCGGGAAAACTACCCTGGCAGAAGTGATCGCTCGCTACGCAGATGCGGACGTTGAGCGCATTTCCGCGGTCACCTCTGGGGTTAAAGAGATTAGGGAAGCCATTGAGCGAGCCCGCAATAGCCGTAATGCCGGAAGGCGTACCATTCTGTTTGTTGATGAAGTCCACCGCTTTAATAAAAGCCAGCAGGATGCCTTTCTGCCGCATATTGAAGACGGCACCATTACTTTTATTGGCGCAACCACCGAAAATCCATCATTTGAACTGAATTCTGCATTGCTGTCGCGTGCGCGAGTTTATCTGCTTAAATCTCTGACCACTGACGATATTGAGCAGGTATTAACCCAGGCAATGAGTGATAAGGAGCGCGGTTACGGTGGGCAAAATATTGTACTGCCGGATGAAACGCGGCTTGCCATTGCTGAGCTGGTTAGCGGCGATGCCCGCCGGGCGCTAAACACGCTGGAAATGATGGCGGACATGGCAGAAACCGACGCCAGCGGTCAGCGGGTGCTTGAGCCGACGCTGTTAAAAGAGATAGCCGGTGAGCGTTCAGCGCGTTTCGATAATAAAGGCGACCGTTTTTACGACCTTATTTCGGCATTTCATAAGTCGGTACGCGGTTCGGCTCCTGACGCTGCGCTGTATTGGTATGCGCGGATAATTACCGCCGGCGGCGACCCGCTCTATGTCGCAAGACGCTGTCTGGCAATTGCCTCGGAAGATGTGGGCAATGCCGACCCACGTGCAATGCAAGTGGCTATTTCGGCCTGGGACTGTTTTACCCGGGTTGGCCCGGCGGAAGGAGAGCGGGCGATTGCCCAGGCTATCGTCTATCTGGCCTGTGCGCCAAAGAGCAACTCGGTATACAAAGCCTTTAAGGCGGCGATGGCTGATGCCCGCGAGCGTCCGGATTACGATGTGCCTGTTCATCTGCGCAATGCGCCAACCAAGCTTCTGAAATCTCTGGGCCATGGCGATGAGTATCGCTATGCTCACGATGAGCCAAATGCCTATGCCGCAGGGGAGGTCTATTTCCCACCAGAAATGGCCGATACTCAATACTACCAACCGAGTTCTCGCGGTCTTGAGGGCAAGATAGGTGAAAAGCTCACCTGGCTTGCGCAACAGGATCAAAATAGCCCGACAAAACGCTATCGCTAATGCAGGGCTTGCGGTAAGGTTATTGCTTCAAATTCGGATGGCCGCAGGCTGTGGCCAAATTCACTTTTTTAATTCGATAAGCACAGGATAAGCATGCTCGATCCCAATCTGCTGCGTACCGAGCCAGACGCAGTCGCTGAAAAACTGGCACGCCGGGGCTTTAAGCTGGATGTAGATAAGCTGCGCGCTCTTGAAGAACGCCGCAAAGTTCTGCAGGTTAACACCGAAAATTTACAGGCAGAACGTAACTCGCGATCGAAATCCATCGGCCAGGCGAAAGCGCGTGGAGAAGATATTGAGCCACTGCGCGAGCAGGTAAATCAGCTGGGTGCTGAACTGGATGCAGCAAAAGCCGAGCTCGACACCCTGCTGGCAGAGATCCGCGATATTTCTCTGGCTATTCCAAACCTGCCGGACGACAGCGTACCGGTCGGTAAAGACGAAAATGACAACGTAGAAGTCAGCCGCTGGGGCCAGCCGCGCCAGTTTGATTTCGAAGTACGTGACCACGTCTCTCTGGGTGAGATGCACAGCGGGCTGGATTTCCAGGCTGCGGTGAAACTTACCGGTTCCCGCTTTGTGGTGATGAAAGGTCAGATCGCCCGTCTGCACCGTGCGCTGAGCCAGTTTATGCTGGATCTGCACACTGAACAGCACGGCTACAGTGAAAACTACGTTCCTTATCTGGTGAACGAAGCAACACTGTACGGTACCGGCCAGCTGCCTAAATTTGCCGGCGATCTGTTCCACACTCGTCCGCTGGAAGAAGAAGCAGACAGCAGCAACTATGCGTTGATCCCAACTGCAGAAGTCCCGCTGACTAACCTGATGCGTGATGAGATTGTCGAAGAAGAGTCGCTGCCAATTAAAATGACGGCGCACACTCCATGCTTCCGTTCTGAAGCCGGTTCTTACGGTCGTGACACTCGTGGTCTTATCCGTATGCACCAGTTTGACAAAGTTGAAATGGTACAGATCGTTCGTCCGGAAGACTCCATGCAGGCGCTGGAAGAGATGACCGGCCATGCAGAGAAAGTGCTGCAGCTGCTGGGTCTGCCTTACCGTAAAATCGTTCTGTGTACTGGTGATATGGGCTTCTCAGCCTGTAAGACCTACGATCTGGAAGTCTGGGTTCCGGCTCAGAATACCTATCGTGAGATCTCCTCTTGCTCTAACGTCTGGGACTTCCAGGCGCGCCGCATGCAGGCTCGCTGCCGCAGTAAAACCGATAAAAAACCGCGCCTGGTGCATACCCTGAACGGTTCCGGTCTGGCGGTTGGTCGTACTCTGGTTGCCGTGATGGAAAACTATCAGCAGGCCGATGGTCGTATCGAGATCCCTGAAGTACTGCGCCCATATATGAAAGGTCTGCAATACATCGGTTAATCGATACTGCTATACCTTTTACGGCCTCGTTTGGGGCCGTAATTATTTGTGCTCATATACCACCCAACTCTTTGCCTCTTCTTTTCAACTCTCAGTCAATTACACTGAGAAATAACCTCATCACACTCTTCTGCTGTGTTTGCCTTTGATAAGTATCCCCGGTTATGACCTGACGCTATTTCTGGTTGTTTTTTATCAGGTAATCACGGTTTTTTAAATTAAATAATCAAAAAGCACGATATTTGATAATAAATAAAATTGTTATTTAATCTCGATAAATTGTTTCCTGATTATTATGATTTTATAATAACCAGAATGGAAAACATCTTAATAAGATTATGGTTTTAATGGTGTTTTTAGTTTTTATTCCGGAAATTGATTGGTTTTTCGATTAAATGTTGGCCAGTTAAAAGCTTGAATAAATAAATCTCTGGTGTTATTCCGGAGCTCCGGGAGTGATGAATTATTTCTATCACACATTATTTTACGCCGCACAATCGTTTGATTTTTAATCAACGCGCTGTGGGTTTTTATGCCGCGAGTTGTCGCTGAATTGCGGTTATAAATGGTGGAAGGGATTATGACAACTGTACTTGAGTATCCGAGCGAAAATAAACGTCCGCTTTATATTCCCTATGCCGGGCCGCTGTTGCTCGACTTCCCGCTGCTCAATAAAGGCAGTGCTTTCTCTGATGAAGAGCGCAATAATTTTAACCTTCACGGTTTACTGCCGGAGGGCATAGAGAGTATTGAACACCAGTCGGAGCGAGCCTATCGGCAATTTCAGGATTTTAAAACCGATATCGACCGGCATATCTATTTACGTAATATCCAGGACACCAACGAAACGCTGTTTTATCGCCTGCTGGATGACCATCTGTCTGAGATGATGCCGGTTATATATACGCCAACGGTGGGAGAAGCCTGTGAGCATTTTTCTGATATATATCGCCGGGCGCGCGGGCTATTTATCTCTTATCCCAATCGGGACCGTATCGACGATTTATTGCAAAATGCGACCCGGCAAAATGTCAAAGTTATCGTCGTCACTGATGGTGAGCGCATTCTCGGCCTTGGCGACCAGGGGATCGGTGGGATGGGTATCCCGATTGGCAAACTCTCTTTATATTCAGCCTGTGGGGGGATCAGCCCGGCTTACACGCTGCCAATAGTATTGGATGTCGGTACTAATAACCCGGAAAAACTGGACGATCCTTTCTATATGGGCTGGCGGCACCCGCGTATTACCGGTGCGGAATATGATGCCTTTATTGATGAATTTATCCAGGCCGTTAAGCGCCGCTGGCCTGACGTACTGCTGCAATTTGAAGATTTCGCCCAAAATAATGCGACCCCTTTGCTGGAGCGTTATCGGGATGAACTGTGCTGCTTTAATGATGATATTCAGGGCACTGCGGCGGTGACTTTGGGCTGTCTGATGGCCGCCAGTAGTGCGGCGGGCAGGCGCTTGAGTGAAGAGACCATCGTCTTTGTTGGCGCAGGTTCAGCCGGTTGCGGTATTGCCGGGCAAATCATCGCCCGGATGCAGGCCGAAGGGCTAACCGAGGCGCAGGCGCGGTCGCAGGTCTATATGGTTGACCGCTTCGGATTACTGACCGATGACATGGCAGAATTGCGAGAGTTTCAGCGTCCATTAGCGCAGCGGCATCAGCTTCTGAAAGACTGGCAGTTTGCTGGTGATGCACCCGACCTGTGTGAAATTGTGGCTAACGCACGGCCCAGCGTATTAATTGGCGTTTCTGGCCAGCCCGGACTATTTACTCAGAAGGTTATTCAGCAGATGCAGCGCCACTGTTCGCGTCCGGTAGTGATGCCACTATCTAATCCGACATCGCGGGTAGAGGCAACGCCCGAGGATATTATTCACTGGACGGAAGGGGCTGCGCTGGTGGCGACCGGCAGCCCGTTTGCGCCAGTTAGCTACCAGGGGTGCGAGATAGCAATAACCCAGTGTAATAACTCCTATATCTTCCCGGGTATCGGGCTTGGGGTGCTGGCATCGGGAGCACGCAGGATAACCGACAGCATGTTCCAGGCGGCCAGTAGTGCGCTGGCCGATAGCTCTCCGCTGGCCCGTGATGGGAAAGGCGGTCTGTTACCGGATATTGGTCAGATTCAACAGGTTTCACGACATATTGCTTTTAGCGTTGCGAAGGAGGCTCAGCGCCTGGGGCTGGCGGTGGCAACTTCAGATCAGGCTATTTTGCTGGCCATTGAACAGAATTACTGGCGTCCGGAATACCGCGATTACAAACGGATATCTTTCTGATTCCAATCTTCCCGTGGCGTCAGCCTGGCGCCACCTCTAAAACTATTGCGCCGGTATTTATCGCGGTACCGGCCTTTATCTTCGATGTTCTTCCTAAGAAGTATTCTTTCCTGATATTTAAATCATTCAATCAGTTATTTGTATAAATAGTGTGCGGCAACCCGCTGACAACTAATCGATAATCGCGCGCCTCTTGACCGATGACAATATTGATTACCTCCAAATAAGTATGATTCTACTCCGTCAGGAATCAGATTAATTATTTAATAATGATTCTCATTCGATATCCTTGCGATTTGTACCCTGCCAGATTTCGCGCATCGGATAAATCCCCTGATCTCCTGAAACGTTATGGCTTTTTTATTTTCCATTTAAATACACGTTAATTTTGTGAGCAAACACGGGGCGTTATGAACGTAAATCCCACAGATAAAATCCTCAAAGCAGAAGTGAGTCGCCGTAAGCTTGTGACTACCACTGCGCTGAGTGGACTGGCGGCCGCTAGCGGCGCGCTGAGCCTGCCTTTTGCGCGCTTTGCCTGCGCGGCAAATCCACCGGTTCAGCAGGCCGATGAAAAAGTAGTGTGGAGTGCCTGTACGGTAAACTGCGGTAGCCGCTGTCCGTTACGGATGCATGTAGTCGATGGTGAAATCAAATATGTCGAAACCGATAATACCGGCAACGACGATTATGATGGGCTGCATCAGGTTCGGGCCTGCCTGCGCGGGCGCTCAATGCGCCGCCGGGTTTATAACCCCGATCGCCTGAAATATCCAATGAAGCGGGTAGGTAAGCGTGGTGAAGGTAAATTTCAGCGTATTAGCTGGGAAGAAGCCTATGACACTATTGCCGATAATATGAAGCGCCTGATTAAAGATTATGGTAACGAATCCATTTATCTGAATTACGGCACTGGCACCCTGGGCGGCACCATGACCCGTTCATGGCCACCGGGCAAAACGCTGATTGCCCGCCTGATGAACTGCTGTGGCGGCTATCTCAACCACTACGGCGACTACTCAACTGCTCAGATTACCGAAGGGTTGAACTACACCTATGGCGGCTGGGCCGATGGCAACAGTCCATCGGATATTGAAAATAGCCAGCTGGTCGTTATGTTCGGTAATAACCCGGGCGAAACGCGCATGAGCGGCGGTGGGGTAACTTATTACGTCGAACAGGCTCGGGCGAAATCTAACGCGCGCATGATTATCATCGACCCGCGTTATAACGATACCGGTGCCGGGCGTGAAGATGACTGGATACCGATTCGTCCAGGCACCGATGCCGCGCTTATCTCTGCACTGGCCTGGGTGATGATTGATGAGAACCTGGTTGATCAGCCTTTCCTTGATAAATATTGCGTCGGCTACGACGAGAAAACACTGCCAGCAGGCGCTCCGGCTAATGGCCACTATAAAGCCTATATTTTAGGGCAGGGTGACGATGGTCAGGCAAAGACGCCGCAGTGGGCTGCGTCCATCACCGGTATTCCTGCTGAACGTATTATTAAGCTGGCACGAGAAATAGCCGGAGCTAAACCCGCCTATATTTGCCAGGGCTGGGGGCCACAGCGCCATTCCAATGGCGAGCTGGTCTCTCGTGCTATTGCTATGCTGGCGATACTGACCGGCAACGTGGGTATCAGCGGCGGTAACAGCGGTGCGCGTGAAGGCTCTTATAGTCTGCCGTTTGTTCGGATGCCAACGCTGGAAAATCCGGTAGCAACCAGCATTTCAATGTTCCTGTGGACTGATGCCATTGAACGGGGGCCGTCCATGACCGCCACTCGCGATGGGGTACGCGGTAAAGATAAGCTTGATGTGCCTATCAAAATGATTTGGAACTATGCAGGTAACTGCCTGATTAACCAGCATTCCCAGATTAACCGCACCCATGAAATTTTGCAGGATGACAAGAAGTGTGAGCTGATTGTGGTTATCGATAACCATATGACCTCATCGGCGAAGTATGCCGATATTCTCCTGCCGGACTGCACGGCATCAGAACAGATGGATTTCTGCCTCGACGCATCCTGCGGCAACATGGCTTACGTCATCTTTGCCGACCAGGCCGTCAAACCGCGGTTTGAGTGCAAAACCATCTATGAGATGACCAGCGAAATCGCTAAACGTATGGGTGTCGAGAGCCAGTTTACCGAAGGCCGTACCCAGGAAGGCTGGATGCGCCATCTGTATGAGCAGTCGCGAGCGGCTATCCCGGCACTGCCTGACTTCGACACCTTCCGTAAGCAGGGCATCTTCAAACAGCGCGATCCGGACGGGCACTTTGTGGCTTATAAAGCATTCCGCGAAGATCCGCAGGCGAACCCTCTCACCACGCCATCGGGCAAAATCGAAATCTACTCAGCGGACCTGGCCCATAAAGCCGCTACCTGGGAGTTGCAGGAAGGGGATGTCATTCATCCGCTTCCGGTCTATAGCCCTGGCTTCGAAAACTACATGGATCCACTGCAGGAAAAATGGCCGCTGCAGCTGACGGGTTTCCATTATAAAGCGCGCGCGCACTCTACTTACGGCAACGTTGACGTGCTCAAAGCCGCCTGCCGCCAGGAGATGTGGATCAATCCGCTCGATGCCCGTCGGCGCGGAATCGCCAATGGTGATGAGGTGCGGATCTTCAACGATCGCGGCGAGGTGCGGATTGCGGCCAAAGTTACGCCGCGCATTATCCCAGGCGTCGTGGCATTGGGTGAAGGCGCATGGTATGACCCGGATAGCAATCGCGTAGATCGTGCGGGCTGTATCAATGTGCTCACCACTCAGCGCCCGTCGCCGCTGGCGAAAGGTAACCCGTCCCACAGTAACCTGGTTCAGGTTGAGAAAGCATAAGGAATAGCCGATGACCACTCAGTATGGCTTTTATATTGATTCAGCACGCTGCACCGGCTGTAAGACCTGTGAACTTGCCTGTAAAGATTACAAAAACCTGACCCCAGAGGTGAGCTTCCGCCGTATTTACGAATACGCCGGGGGCGACTGGCAGGAAGACAATGGCGTCTGGCATCAAAACGTCTTTGCCTATTACCTGTCTATCGCCTGTAACCATTGCGAAGACCCGGCCTGTACTAAGGTTTGTCCTAGCGGAGCGATGCATAAACGCGAAGATGGTTTTGTGGTAGTGAATGAAGATGTCTGTATTGGCTGTAAGTATTGCCATATGGCCTGCCCATACGGTGCGCCGCAATACAATGCCGAGAAAGGGCATATGACGAAATGCGATGGTTGCCACGAGCGCGTGGCGGCGGGGCATAAGCCTATTTGCGTTGAGTCTTGTCCACTGCGGGCGCTGGATTTCGGTCCTATTGACGAACTGCGTAAGAAACACGGTACGCTTGCTGAAGTTGCGCCGTTGCCTGCTGCCCACTTCACCAAACCTTGTATTGTCATCAAACCGAATGCCAATAGCCGCCCGTGTGGTGATACCACCGGTTATCTGGCCAATCCGAAGGAGGTATAACATGGGCAATGGATGGCATGAATGGCCGCTAATGGTCTTCACCGTTTTGGGGCAGTGTGTGGTGGGGGGCTTTATCGTTATGGCCTTCGCCCTGATTGGTGGTTTTGATAACGACCAAAAACGCCGCAAGGTTATTCAGGCGATGCTGGTACTGTGGATACTGATGGGGATTGGGTTTATCGCCTCCATTATGCATCTGGGGTCACCGCTACGGGCTTTTAACTCCCTGAATCGTATCGGGCATTCGGCACTGAGCAATGAGATTGCCAGCGGATCGGTGTTCTTTGCTGTCGGCGGCTTCTGGTGGCTGCTGAGCGTGATGAACAAGATGCCTGCGGCGCTTAATAAACTGTGGCTGGTAGTCACGATGGTGTTGGGCGTAGTGTTTGTCTGGATGATGGCGCGGGTTTATAACTCCGTAGACACTGTCCCGACCTGGCATGGTGCCTGGACGACGCTGAGCTTCTTCCTGACGATGTTTATCGGCGGGCCGCTGCTGGGCTATTTGCTGCTGCGCGCAGCAGGCGTAGAAAGTTGCCGTATGCGCATTCTGCCTTTTGTCTCGCTGGTGGCGGTGGTGATTAGTTCGGTTGTCGCTCTGATGCAGGGCAGCGAACTGGCGACTATCCATAGCTCAGTTCAACAGGCAGCGGCGCTGGTTCCAGATTATGGCGCTCTGATGTCCTGGCGTTTGGTGCTGCTGGCCGTTGCGCTGTTGCTGTGGGTTGTGCCTCAGCTTAAGTGTCGCATGCCTGGCGTACCGCTGCTGTTGCTGGCGTTTATCGTGCTGGTTGCCGGTGAGCTGTTAGGTCGCGGTGTGTTCTATGGTTTGCATATGACGGTCGGAATGGCGATTGCCGGATAATTGCTTATCCCAGGTTAGCTCACCTTCTGGTGAGATAACCTGGAGCTGATAATAAAAAACGCGCCGCTGGCGCGTTTTTTATCGGGTAAGGAATTGCAGTAAACAAAATTACTCATTCTCTGCCGGTATCATCTTCCTTTAGCCTGCATCAGGTAGCCTTTCATCGGCGCGAAGAGTCAAAACCTCGTACCCATCTTCGGTGACGGCAATGGTGTGTTCCCACTGCGCCGAAAGCTTTTTATCCCGTGTAACAACTGTCCAACCGTCTTTTTTGGTTTTTATCCGATGGTCACCCTGATTCACCATAGGTTCGATGGTGAATACCATCCCCGGACGCAGAACCGTTCCGGTACCCGGTTCACCATAGTGCAGCACCTGCGGCTCTTCGTGCATCTCGCGCCCAACGCCGTGACCGCAGTATTCCCGGACCACGCTATAACCCTGTCCTTCAACATATGACTGGATAGCGTGGCCGATATCGCCCAGAGTTGCACCCGGTTTGACCACTTTAATACCCTGCCACATCGCCTCGTAGGTCTTTTTAACCAGCCGGCGGGCGAGGGGAGTGACTTCACCAATAAGATACATTTTGCTGGAGTCGGCAATCAGGCCGTCTTTCTCAAGAGTGATATCAACATTAACTATCATCCCGGATTTCAGGTGCTCGGTTACTTTTGGTATCCCGTGGCACACCACCTCATTAATTGAGGTATTTAGCACATAGGGAAAGTCATATTGTCCTTTGCTCGCCGGGCGAGAGTGAAGCTGATTGACGATAAAATCTTCGACCCGATCGTTGATTTCCATGGTGGTAATGCCCGGCTGGATAATTTCATCCAGCATGTCAAACACGGATGCCAGCAGCTGGCCTGCGCGCCTCTGAATAGTCAGCTCTTCCGGTGTCTTAATAATCGGCATTGATGGCATTAATCACCTCCAGTAAACGGTCAGAGCCTGATTTCAGCATCAGTAATTTAATCTGTTGGTGATTAAGCTCAGGATAAAGTTCGCTCATCATTCCAAGGCGTATCCAGTATTCGGCCTGCGCGTTTACCGAGCGTGACATAGCTTTGCTGGCATCCCGAATATCATCATGCAGCAGGTCGGAGATTTTTACGATTCCCATATATACATACCGTAATGAAATATATACGTATCGTATCGTCCCCTTCGAATATTGTCACGGTGGTTTTGTGCCGCTTACCGCCAGCGTTGGCCCGGGTATCGGGCAGCGGTAGAACTTATCAGGAAAGCCTTTTAGTCAGGTCGTGAAAAATGGTGCAAATCATGCCGTGGTTCGATGAAATTTTTCGCGTAATCGGACGAGCGGGAGAAAATGAGGATTGATAAGAATCAACAAGTTATATTGCGGTGAATCAGTAAGTCAGTATGCACGGATTAGCGTTTTAAATCGTAACGGTTTTTGGTGCTCATCGTGCTCTTATCTGCCGATTGACAATGTTTTTACTAATGGCATGATGCGCTCAAATTCTACCCGTCCTTTTTCGGTTTTCAACATGTCTACCTATACCCGGCCAGTGGTGCTTCTGCTCTGTGGCCTGCTTTTGCTGACTCTGGCTATTGCGGTATTAAATACCCTGGTTCCACTGTGGCTGGCGCATGAACATCTGCCAACCTGGCAGGTGGGCATGGTCAGTTCATCCTATTTTACCGGCAACCTGGCCGGGACGATGTTGACCGGATGGCTAATAAAAAGAGTGGGCTTTAATCGCAGCTATTATCTGGCATCGCTGATATTTGCCGCTGGCTGCGTGGGGCTGGGTATTATGGTTGGTTTCTGGAGCTGGCTTGCCTGGCGTTTTATCGCTGGGGTCGGTTGCGCCATGATTTGGGTGGTCGTCGAGAGTGCGCTGATGTCGAGTGGTACCAGCCGAAACCGTGGTCAGCTGCTGGCGGCCTATATGATGGTCTATTACCTGGGCACCGTGGCCGGCCAGTTAATGATAAGTAAGCTTCCTACCGGGCTGATGAGCGTCTTGCCATGGGCTACAGGCCTGGTACTGGCTGCGATTCTTCCACTGCTATTTACCAAAATAGTCTCGTCTGATGCAGGCGAGTCAGGGCATGGACAGGTTAACGTCTGGTCGATGCTGCGTTTGCGTCAGGCTCGGCTTGGGGTTAACGGTTGCATTATTTCCGGGATTGTTCTCGGTACGCTTTACGGCTTAATGCCGCTTTATCTCAATCATCAGGGTTACAGCGATTCAGGAATTGGTTTCTGGATGGCGGTGATGGTCAGCGCCGGAATCATCGGACAGTGGCCAGTGGGTAAACTGGCCGACCGCTTTGGTCGTCTGCTGGTGCTCCGGGTGCAGGTATTTATCGTTATTCTTGGCTCTATCGCCATGCTGGGCAATGCTGCGATGGCTCCGGCGCTGATGATCCTGGGAGCGGCCAGCTTCACGCTGTATCCGGTTGCCATGGCATGGGCCTGCGAGAAAGTCGAGCATCATCAGTTGGTAGCGATGAATCAGGCGCTATTGTTAAGTTACACAATCGGCAGTCTGCTGGGGCCTTCTCTGACGGCAATGTTGATGCAAAGCTACTCAGATAATCTGCTGTTTATCATGATTGCCAGCGTATCTTTTGTTTATTTGCTCATGCTGCTGCGCAAAGCGGGTCATCATCCAACGCCGGTGGCACACGCCTGAAGCGAAAATTAAATAAGAAAAAAGGCCACCCAGGGTGGCCTTTTTTATATCTGAAGATTAACGGCAAATTCGAGGGTAGGTGAATCGCAGTTAGAGGCCATAAATATTATTATGGCCACTTTGTTATTTTATTAATGAATATTCAGGGCTTTCTGAACGCGGCGGTTCAGCATTTCCGGGCTTGCAGCCTGAATTAATTTCTCGCAGCAGTTATTTTCAACCAGCCAGCCATGAATTTGGCTGCGAATAGTATTGGTATGTTCTTGCTCACCTGCTGAAATCATCACAATTAATGTGACTTCCCGGCCATTTGGCATAATAACCGGTTTACGACACCGTAATACAGATGCCTCTCCTTGCTTGCTGGTAACGCCTTGTTCCGGCTTAGCATAGATAACCATAACGCCGTCTTCGATCATATAGTTGTCGCAGTCGTTCTTAAGATTATCAATAACATGCAGCGGATAGTAAGCGTCTACTTTATTTTCGCCAACCAGCGGCTGACTGGCCATAAGCACAGCCTGGCGCCAGTTCATTGCGCGATGACGATAATTCCAGCGTTGGTTAAGAAGGGCATTGATGGACATATAGTTCTCCGGTATCGGTACGCTTAAATATTCCTTAGTTCACTAATGAGAACTGGTGTTGAGAATAGATAAACAAATAAATATTAAATTAATAAGAGTTAGTAACACGCCAGAAAATATCCGCACGTATTTTTATCATTTACCGCGATGTCATTACTGATATCAGGTGCTTTGCAGTATATCCAGAAGAATAACGCCTGTCTTTTCTTAGAAGAATTTCTAATAATCGGGTGTGACCAATCACAATGGTTAAAGCAGTGCCACGGTTTTTTTTATAAAATCAGTATGAATTATGAACGGTTAGTGACTTTTTATGTGCTCAATGTGAATGAAAAGCGTAAATATAGCGATTATTAACGCGGAATATGCGTGTGGTCGAATTATGAGCGATTTTAATGGGGTAAGGCGGTGGAGGGTTGAAATAGGTCACAGCCCCGGTATTTTTACCAGCCTGCTAGCCGGTTGTGGGCAAGGCTTAAAAACGTAAGGCAAAAAAAACCGCCCGGAGAAGGGCGGTTGATGGGAAGTTAGTACATTACTTTGTGGCCGTACTGTTCCAGGATGCCTTTAACGCGCTCCATGGTCTCTTTCTTCGGTGGCTTCACGCCATCCAGTTTGTACTCTTCACCCATTGCTACCCACTTGTGCTTACCAAGCTCGTGGTATGGCAGCAGCTCAATTTTTTCTACGTTGCCCATATCGCGGGTAAACTCCCCAAGGCGATGTGCTGAGTCGTCATCGTCTGACCAGCCGGGTACAACGACGTAGCGAATCCAGGTTTTAATGCCTTTCTTCGCCAAATAGCGGGCGAACTCAAGAGTACGGTGATTAGATACGCCAACCAGATTTTGGTGAATCTCATCATTCATCTGCTTGAGATCCAGCATCACCAGATCGGTCACTTCCAGCAATTCATCAATGACCGGATCGTAGCGACGAACAAAGCCGTTGGTGTCGAGGCAGGTATGGATGCCTTCTTTATGGCAGGCGCGGAACCAGTCGCGTACGAACTCGGCCTGCAAAATAGCTTCACCACCGGAAGCCGTCACACCGCCGCCTGAAGCATTCATAAAGTGGCGATAGGTGACAACTTCTTTCATTAGCTCCTCAACGGTGACTTCTTTTCCGCCGTGGGTATCCCAGGTATCGCGGTTATGGCAATACAGGCAGCGCATCAGGCAGCCCTGGAAGAAGGTAATAAAGCGAATGCCCGGGCCGTCTACCGTACCGCAGGATTCAAAGGAGTGAATACGACCATTAACTGACATTGCGGTGTTTTCTCCAGTTGATGCCTGATACCAGGCAAATTGAGCGCGGTCTTGTGCCGCGTCGAGTCTGTTTTGGCTGAATAACGCAGTGCGCTGCATTGGCCCGGCAAAACGTACTCCTGAAAGTTCAACATTAAAAAGGCCCCACCGGGGTGGAGCCTTTATTTTACACGTTTGTTACCGTTTTTTCAGTCAAAACCAATTACATGGTCTGAGTGAAGGTACGGGTGATAACGTCTTGCTGCTGTTCTTTAGTCAGCGAGTTGAAACGCACTGCGTAGCCAGATACGCGGATGGTCAGCTGCGGATATTTTTCCGGGTTTTCCATCGCGTCGAGCAGCATTTCACGGTTCATTACGTTCACGTTCAGGTGCTGACCGCCTTCGATGCTGGCTTCATGGTGGAAGTAACCATCCATCAGGCCTGCCAGGTTGGTTTTACGAACGTCGTCGTCTTTACCCAGAGCGTTAGGAACGATAGAGAAGGTGTAAGAGATACCATCTTTAGCGTAAGCAAACGGCAGTTTAGCAACGGAGGTCAGAGAGGCTACAGCACCTTTCTGGTCACGGCCGTGCATTGGGTTAGCACCTGGACCGAACGGAGCGCCAGCGCGACGACCATCTGGGGTGTTACCAGTTTTCTTACCATAAACCACGTTAGAGGTGATGGTCAGAACGGACTGGGTTGGGATAGCGTTGCGATAAGTTTTCAGTTTCTGAATTTTTTTCATGAAACGTTCAACCAGGTCAACGGCCATGTCATCAACGCGAGCGTCGTTGTTACCGAACTGCGGATATTCGCCTTCGATTTCGAAGTCGATAGCCAGACCGTCTTCGTCACGAATCGGTTTAACTTTCGCATATTTGATAGCAGACAGGGAGTCAGCCGCAACGGACAGACCAGCGATACCGCAAGCCATGGTACGGATAACGTCGCGATCGTGCAGCGCCATCAGAGAAGCTTCGTAGCTGTATTTGTCGTGCATGTAGTGGATAACGTTCAGGGCGGTGACATACTGCTTAGCCAGCCAGTCCATGAAGTGATCCATACGTTCCATCACTACGTCGAAATCCAGAACGTCGCCTTTGATTGGTTCAGATTTAGGACCAACCTGCATTTTCAGTTTTTCGTCGACGCCGCCGTTGATAGCGTACAGCATGGTTTTCGCGAGGTTAGCGCGAGCACCGAAGAACTGCATTTGTTTACCAACGATCATTGGGCTTACGCAGCAAGCGATAGCGTAGTCATCGTTGTTAAAGTCAGGACGCATCAGGTCATCGTTCTCGTACTGCAGAGAAGAGGTGTCGATGGAAACTTTAGCTGCGAATTTTTTGAAGTTCAGTGGCAGTTTTTCAGACCACAGAACGGTGATGTTTGGCTCCGGAGACGGCCCCATGGTGTACAGGGTGTTCAGGAAGCGGAAGCTGTTTTTGGTTACCAGAGTACGGCCATCTACGCCCATACCGCCGATAGATTCGGTTGCCCAGATTGGGTCGCCGGAGAACAGCTCATCATACTCAGGGGTACGCAGGAAGCGAACCATACGCAGTTTCATGACCAGGTGGTCAATCATTTCCTGAGCTTCTTGCTCTGTGATTTTGCCTGCTTTCAGGTCACGTTCGATGTAGATATCCAGGAAGCTGGAGGTACGACCGAAGGACATTGCAGCGCCGTTCTGGGATTTAACAGCAGCCAGGTAGCCGAAGTAAGTCCACTGGATAGCTTCCTGAGCGTTAGTTGCTGGCAGGGAGATATCGCAACCGTATTTAGCAGCCATCTCTTTGATCTGGCCCAGAGCACGGTGCTGTTCAGCGATTTCTTCACGCAGACGGATGGTGTCTTCCAGGTTTACGCCGTTCTCCAGATCGGACTGCAGGGAGCCGAACTGAGCGAACTTGTCTTTCATCAGGAAGTCGATACCGTATACCGCGATACGACGGTAGTCACCGATGATACGGCCACGGCCATAAGCATCTGGCAGACCGGTCAGTACGCCGGATTTACGGCAGCGCAGGATGTCTGGAGTATAAACATCGAATACACCCTGGTTGTGGGTTTTACGGTATTCGGTGAAGATTTTTTTCAGGTTCGCATCCAGGGTACGGTTGTACGCTTTGCAAGAACCTTCAACCATCTTGATACCGCCAAATGGAATGATGGCGCGTTTCAGAGGTGCATCAGTCTGCAGACCAACGATTTTTTCCAGGCTTTTTTCGATATAGCCGGCATCGTGAGAGGTGATGGTAGAGGCTACGTCAGTATCGAAATCAACCGGCGCGTGAGTGCGGTTTTCGAGTTTGACGCCTTCCATAACGGAATCCCACAGTTTGGTAGTCGCTTCAGTTGCGCCAGCCAGGAAGGATTCGTCGCCTTCATATGGGGTGTAGTTTTTCTGGATGAAGTCACGTACGTTAACTTCATTCTGCCAGTCACCTTTAGCGAAGCCTTCCCAGGCTGCGGCTAACTTTTCATTTTGCTCAGACATGTAACACCTACCTTCTAATGTGGAGTTCTTATTTACTGGCCGCAAACTTAATGGTCGCGACGCAGATAAATTACCCAATATGTAAACCCAACCAGCAATCCGCCTCCAATGATGTTACCGATGGTCACTGGAATCAGGTTGTTGATGATGAAGTTCATCACGGTTAGATCTTTAAAACTGTCAGGCGTTGTGCCTACAGCGGCCCAGAACTCGGGGCCTGCGAAATCATGAATCACGATACCCATTGGAACCATGAACATATTCGCGATGCTGTGCTCAAAGCCACTGGCCACAAACATACCTACCGGTAAAATCAGCGCCACGACTTTGTCAGTCAGGCTGCGGCCAGAATAGCTCATCCATACAGCCAGGCAGACCATCAGGTTTGCCAGAATCCCTAACACCACCGCCTGAATAAAGGTGTGATGCAATTTATGGTCAGCGGTTTGCAGGACGTTAAGACCCCATTCACCGTTGGCCAGCATATGTTCACCAGACAGCCAGATTAGCAGTACGAATAGCAGGGCACCGACCAGGTTACCGACATATACGTTCAGCCAGTTGCTGAAGAGTTGGCACCATGTGATTCGGCCGCTCGCTTTAGCGACGACAATAAGGTTGCTGGAAGTAAAAAGGTCTGCGCCGAGGATAACACAAAGGATCAGGCCCAGAGAGAAGCAGAGTCCCCCGACCAGTTTGGCAATGCCGAAAGGCATCGCTGCAGCGCCGGTGGTTGCCGTAATGTAGAACACGAAAGCGATTGAGATAAATACGCCTGCGGTAATCGCTAAATAGAATGTTTTTAGCGGATGTTTTGTCGCCTTATAAACGCCAGCTTCTTCGGCGATTTTCGCCATTGCGTTTGGCAGTAATAAATCGAAAGGGTTTTCAGCTTTCACACTAAACTCTCTCTTTAATCATTAGGCGATGAGATACTAACAAAGCATTATAGATGAGAATTTGATGTAGATCATGCCTCACCTGGCTAATAAGCCTTCAAGCAGTGTTGTTATTCATCTGTAGGTGGATAAGTAATTGATTATAAAAGTATAAATATTTTTTAAATCTTGTTATTTATTTTTAATAGCGTTACTCCTTGCCATTTGCGCTGGTTAAAAAATATCAATCAATTAAATGATTCAGTAGCATTGTGAATCAATTAATACAATTACAATTTACCAGTGCTTTACTATTTATTAACACCTCGTTATATAAAATAAAGAAATACCCAGTCCGGTATTAGCCGGCTGGGTAATATAAGGAAATACTAAGTCACGAATAGCGGTTTAAATCAAACTTTCTCAATATCTTTCCAAAAACGTTGCTTTGCTGTCTGAAGTTTCTGATAGGCGCGGAGTAACGCCTGATGGGCAGGCAGAGCTTCAAGGTTTTCATCAATTGCCGGTAAGCCATAGAATGGTGCTTCACCGCTGATTGCCGCGCTGGCTGCTTCTAAAGCTTCAGAGCCATACATTTTTCTGAATGCATCGTAGTACTGAGCCGGGTCGCGATCTGGCTCCTGATTGAGTAACAGTAAAGTTTGCAGGCAGCGCATAAAGCGGGCGCGCTCCGGGCTGTAAACTGAGCTATTAAATTCAAGCGCCCACTCAATCCAGGTCAGGGCCTGTTCGCGATCGCCACCGGCCAGCGCCAGCAGGGCTTTCAGTTCGCCGATGCGCAGGGTGTACCAGCCATTATTGGAGCCGGTGGCCAGACCCAGCAGCTCACGAATGCGGGTAAAATCGTCGTGGCCTTCTTCATCTAATTGCTCAAGCAGGGCAATGTAATCTTCCTGCGCCCAGTCGCTATCAGGCAGTGCCAGCAGCGTTTCACGCAGATGGACACCCATGGTGTTATTGGCCAGCCACAGATCTTCCGCCGGATAGATATCCGACATGCCTGGTACCAAAATACGGCAGGCATCAACGCCCAGATGGCGATAGTCAGCGATGTAGACCTCTTTACCTTCCTCTTTGAAAATGTTCATCAGCGTGGCGAACTCTTCAGCAGTGGTTCCGGTAAATGACCAGTCGGCAAACGGATAATCTGCATCCTGTTTAAACATGTCCCAGCTGATTAGACCGCTGGAGTCGATAAAGTGAGTCTCGAGGTTAGCGTGTTCGGCCACTTCCTCATCATCAAAGGTTGGGGCGGTGAATACGTCGAGATCTTTCAGGCCACGGCCCTGCAATAACTCGGTAACGGTGCGTTCAAGCGCTACGCCAAAATCAGGATGAGCCCCGAACGAAGCAAAGCAGGTGCCATTCTGCGGGTTAAACAACACGACGCAAATTACCGGATACTTGCCGCCCAGAGAGGCGTCGAAGGAGTAGATTGGGAAGCCTTCGTTTTCCAATGTGTTGATGGCTTCAACCACAGCCGGATAACGCGCCAGAACTTCCTGTGGGATCAGCGGCAGGCTGATTGATTCGGCGATGATACGGTTTTTAACGAAGCGTTCGAAAATCTCTGAAAGACCCTGTACGCGCGCTTCGGCCGTGGTATTACCTGCGGACATCCCGTTTGATACATAAAGGTTGCCTATGATGTTCATTGGAACATATACGGTCTTCTGGTCCGACTGGCGGACAAACGGCAGGGCACAGATACCGCGTTCTTCATTACCAGACTGGAAATCAACCAACATGCTGGCGGCCAGTTCGTTATCCGGATCGTAAAAATCGCGCAACTGAGGATCGAGGATCCCCTGCGGCAGAGAGTCATCTTCCGGGATAGCGAACCACTTTTCGTCCGGATAGTGTACAAACGGGCCACTGGCTACGTTGTTACCCAGCCAGAAGTCAGCGAAGAAATAGTTAGTGGACAAACGCTCCAGGTATTCACCCAGCGCCGATGCCAGCGCTGCCTTGCGGGTAGCGCCTTTACCGTTGGCGAAGCATAGCGCGCAGTCGGTATCGCGAATATGTACTGACCATACGTTTGGCACCGGGTTCAGCCAGGACGCTTCTTCGATTTCGAAGCCCTGATTTGCCAGAAGCTCTTTAAAACGTGCGATGGAATCTTCCAGGGCCGCGTCTTTGCCTGGGATGAAAGTTTGGGTCATGGTGAGTCACTTAGTGGGGGATTTAGGCCGTTATGATACGTTTTTTTAGTTTTCAGCTCTACGTCTTCGATATCTTTGGTTTGTCACATTTTTTATACGGTTAAGTGGTAATAATGCGGGCCTACCCTATAAGGAGAACATGATGAAATCATTGAAGATTAGCATGCTGGCATTACTTATTAGTGGGTTCAGTTCCGGCGCTATGGCGCTGCCAAATGTTACGATCCTCGCCACAGGCGGCACCATCGCAGGCGGTGGAGAATCGGCAACTAAGTCCAGTTATACCGCCGGAAAAGTGGGCGTAAACGCATTAGTTGATGCCGTACCTCAGCTTAAGGATGTGGCGAATATTCGCGGTGAGCAGGTGGTGAATATTGGCTCGCAGGATATGAATGATGAGGTATGGTTGAAACTGGCGAAAACAATTAATCAGCAGTGCTCGTCTACCGATGGTTTCGTCATCACCCATGGTACAGATACCATGGAAGAGACCTCTTATTTCCTTAATCTCACGGTAAAATGCGATAAGCCGGTAGTGCTGGTTGGCGCTATGCGCCCATCCACCGCGATGAGTGCCGATGGTCCGTTTAACCTCTATAACGCCGTAGTGGTTGCGGCTGATCCCGCTTCACGTCAACGCGGCGTTTTGGTGGTAATGAATGACGATGTGCTGGATGGCCGTGATGTTACGAAAACCAATACTACCCATGTTGAAACCTTCAAATCCGTAAACTTTGGCCCGCTGGGCTATATCCATAACGGAAAAGTAGACTATCAGCGCCGCCCGACCCGTACGCATACGTTAAGCACTCCATTTGACGTGAGTAAGCTCTCCAGCCTACCCAAAGTTGGTATCGTTTATAATTATGCGAATGCCAGCGATTTGCCGGTTAAGGCTCTGATACAGGATGGCTATCAGGGGATTGTCAGCGCCGGTGTTGGTAACGGCAATATGTACAAAACCGTATTTGATTCGCTGGCCAGCGCCGCCCATAACGGCGTAGCGGTAGTGCGTTCCTCGCGAGTACCGTCCGGCTCGACGACTCAGGATGCTGAAGTCGATGATGCAAAATATGGCTTTGTTGCTTCCGGCACCTTAAATCCGCAAAAGGCCAGGGTTCTGCTGCAACTGGCATTAACCCAAACCCGCGACCCACAGCGGATTCAGGCGATGTTTAACCAGTACTAATTGTTCAAAAGTCAGGCCGTGAGTCGGGAGAAAATTTTTCCAGGCGCACGGCCATACTTTTTCTGGTATTCCGCGTTTTTACTGCCTTTGATGGCGCTCACAGTTTGTACGTATTAACACCTAAAGTTAATAACCATTGCGGCCACGCTTCCTGGGTGATAAAAAATTACCAACTCTCAGGCGGCTTTATGTCGCATTACTCGTGCATATGGTGGGGAAATGACACAGGTTTATAATTTCAGCTCAGGCCCGGCAATGATTCCGGCGGACGTCCTCCGTCAGGCGCAGGAAGAACTGCGTGACTGGAACGGTTTAGGCACTTCGGTGATGGAAGTCAGCCATCGCGGTAAACCATTTATCGCGGTCGCCGAACAGGCTGAAAGCGACCTGCGTGATTTATTACAAGTTCCCGCTAATTATAAAGTACTGTTCTGCCACGGCGGCGGTCGCGGCCAGTTCGCCGCAGTACCGCTGAACCTAATGGGTGGCAATCCGACTGCGGATTATGTTGATGGCGGCTATTGGGCGGCCAGCGCAGTTAAGGAAGCGAACAAGTACATTAAAACCAATGTTATTGACCCGAAAATTACCGTTGATGGCAAGCGTGCTATTCGCCCGATGAGCGAATGGGCGCTGACCCCAGGGGCCGGTTATCTGCACTACTGCCCGAATGAAACTATCGATGGTATCGCCATTGACGAAACCCCGAACTTCGGTGCTGAAACCGTCGTTGCGGCCGATTTCTCATCCACCATTTTGTCCCGCCCGATTGATGTCAGCCGCTTTGGCGTTATCTATGCCGGCGCGCAAAAAAATATTGGCCCGGCAGGGCTGGCGGTCGTTATCGTACGTGAGGATCTGCTGTCTCGCGTGGATAACTCCTGCCCATCTATTATTGATTACCGTACTTTGGACGAAAACCATTCGATGTTTAACACCCCGCCAACATTTGCATGGTATCTGGCCGGTCTGGTATTTAAGTGGCTCAAAGAGAACGGCGGTCTGAGCGCAATGGATAAAGTAAACCAGCAGAAAGCCGATCTGCTGTATGGCGTTATCGACTCCAGTGACTTCTACCGCAACGATGTTGCTGCAGGTAACCGTTCGCGTATGAACGTGCCGTTCCAGCTGGCGAACAGCAGCCTCGATAGTCTGTTCCTGGAAGAGTCCTTTGCCGCCGGTCTGCATGCGCTGAAAGGCCATCGGGCGGTCGGAGGGATGCGCGCTTCTATCTATAACGCTATGCCGCTGGAAGGCGTTGTTGCCCTGACTGATTTCATGCGTGATTTCGAACGCCGCCACGGTTAATTATTACTGCTAATTTTTTTTGCCCCGGCCTGCGCCGGGGCGCTGATAACGACTGATTAAGAGTACTCTCCTTTATGCTGGACTCCCTGACGCTTCAACCTATTCAACGCGTTGAAGGCACTATCAACCTTCCTGGTTCTAAAAGCGTTTCTAACCGCGCACTGCTGCTGGCTGCTCTGGCAAAAGGCACCACTCGCCTGACCAACCTGCTGAACAGTGACGATGTGCGCCATATGCTTAACGCCCTGACCAAACTGGGCGTAAGTTATCAACTTTCCGAAGACCGTACTCAATGTGAAGTTATCGGACTGGGTGGCCCGCTGCATGCGGCCGAGCCTCTGGAACTGTTTTTGGGAAATGCCGGAACGGCTATGCGCCCGCTGGCAGCGGCACTGTGCCTTGGTGAACATGATGTTGTGCTCACCGGCGAGCCGCGCATGAAAGAGCGCCCGATCGGGCACTTGGTGGATGCGCTACGCCAGGGCGGAGCGCGCATTGAATATCTCGAGAATGAAAACTATCCACCGCTGCGTTTACAGGGTGGATTTAAGGGCGGAGCGGTCAGCGTTGACGGCAGCGTTTCCAGTCAGTTTCTGACCGCATTATTAATGATGGCACCGTTAGCTCCAGAGAAAACCGTCATTACTATCGACGGAGATCTGGTGTCGAAGCCTTATATCGATATCACGTTAAAGCTGATGCAAACCTTTGGCGTTGCGGTGGCAAACCATAACTACCAGCGCTTTGAAATTGCCGGTGGTCAGCATTATCAGGCTCCAGGTGATTATCTGGTTGAAGGCGATGCTTCTTCCGCTTCTTATTTCCTGGCGGCGGGCGCAATCCGGGGCGGCAAAGTGACGGTAACCGGTATTGGCCGTAATAGCGTACAGGGCGATATTCGTTTTGCCGATGTACTGGAAAAAATGGGCGCTATCGTGACCTGGGGGGATGATTTCATCGCCTGCGAGCGTGGAGAACTGCACGCCATTGATATGGATATGAACCATATTCCGGATGCTGCCATGACTATCGCGACCACTGCGCTGTTTGCCGATGGGACGACGACGCTGCGTAATATTTATAACTGGCGCGTGAAAGAGACTGACAGGCTGGCCGCTATGGCAGCGGAGCTGCGTAAAGTTGGCGCGGAAGTGGAAGAGGGGCACGATTATATTAGCGTCACGCCTCCGGCCCATCTGCGCACCGCGAATATTGAAACCTACAACGATCACCGAATGGCTATGTGCTTCTCGTTAGTGGCGCTGTCCGACACGCCTATTACCATTCTCGATCCCGGCTGTACCGCCAAAACGTTCCCTGATTATTTCGAGCAGTTGGCACGCCTGAGCACTCTGGCCTGATGCCTTTCTCACCGTCGTGCCACGTAGGATGGCGCGGCGGTGCATCTCCCTCCCCGCTATACTTTATGACTGGCTCGTAAGCCGGCGCGCTTATTTGCATTCTATGGTAACTATCCACAGGCCAACTGCGTATAATGCAGCGCGTTTATATTAAGGCGACCCAGCTTAAGGAGAGAACGATGACGGCAAATGCCCCGGTGATTACCATTGATGGCCCAAGTGGCGCGGGTAAGGGCACGTTATGTAAGGCGATGGCCGAAACATTAGGCTGGCATCTGCTTGACTCTGGTGCCATCTATCGCGTGTTAGCTCTCGCAGCGCTTCACCATCAGGTGGACGTGACTGCCGAAGAAGCGCTGGTTCCTCTGGCCGCACATCTTGATGTGCGTTTTGTTGCGACCGAAAGCGGGCTGCAGGTAGTGCTGGAAGGTGAAGATGTGAGTGCGGAAATCCGCACTCAGGAAGTGGCGAATACCGCCTCCCAGGTTGCCGCGTTTCCTCGGGTACGCGAAGCACTTTTGCGCCGCCAGCGAGCATTCCGCGAAGAGCCTGGTTTGATTGCCGATGGTCGGGATATGGGCACAGTAGTATTCCCTGATGCGCCAGTGAAAATCTTCCTTGATGCCTCAGCGGAAGAGCGTGCGAATCGACGCATGCTACAGTTGCAGCAGAAGGGCTTTAGTGTTAACTTTGAACGCCTTTTGGCCGAGATCAAGGAGCGAGACGATCGCGATCGTAATCGCCCCGTAGCACCTTTAGTGCCGGCAGAAGATGCTCTGGTGCTCGACTCTACGTCGATGGACATTGAGCAAGTGATTGAAAAAGCGTTACAATACGCGCGCCAGAAACTGGCAGATACTTGCGCCTGATAGTTTTTAGCGACTGGTGTAATAGCGGCGAGTCTGACCAAAAGCGTTTAAACTTAATCGTTCGGTAGACGAGTTATTAAGGCCGCTACGCTGCGTCGAAATAGCAGAGCGTAAACCGAATTGCAGTACCTGTTGCAAAGGATTGCAGCGGGCATGTGAAACAACCCCATCCGGCATGAGGCCAGGTGGACGTTAATAAAAGACCCTGAAGATTAAACATGACTGAATCTTTTGCTCAACTCTTTGAAGAGTCCCTGAAAGAAATCGAAACCCGCCCGGGTTCTATCGTTCGTGGTGTTGTTGTTGCTATCGATAAAGACGTAGTGCTGGTTGACGCTGGCCTGAAATCTGAATCCGCCATCCCGGCAGAGCAGTTCAAAAACGCCCAGGGCGAACTTGAAATCCAGGTTGGTGACGAAGTTGACGTTGCTCTGGATGCAGTAGAAGACGGTTTCGGTGAAACCCTGCTGTCTCGTGAGAAAGCTAAACGTCACGAAGCGTGGCTGATGCTGGAAAAAGCTTACGAAGAAGCAGAAACCGTTACTGGTGTTATCAACGGCAAAGTCAAGGGCGGCTTCACTGTTGAGCTGAACGGCATTCGTGCGTTCCTGCCAGGTTCCCTGGTTGACGTACGTCCGGTTCGCGACACGCTGCACCTCGAAGGCAAAGAGCTTGAATTCAAAGTAATCAAGCTTGACCAGAAGCGTAACAACGTTGTTGTTTCTCGTCGCGCGGTCATCGAGTCTGAAAACAGCGCAGAGCGCGATCAGCTGCTCGAAAACCTGCAAGAAGGCATGGAAGTTAAAGGTATCGTTAAGAACCTTACCGACTACGGTGCTTTCGTGGACCTGGGCGGCGTAGACGGCCTGCTGCACATCACCGATATGGCATGGAAACGCGTTAAGCATCCAAGCGAAATCGTGAACGTTGGCGATGAAATCACTGTTAAAGTGCTGAAATTCGACCGCGAACGTACTCGTGTGTCCCTGGGCCTGAAACAGCTGGGCGAAGATCCATGGGTAGCTATCGCTAAGCGTTACCCAGAAGGTACCCGCCTGACTGGTCGCGTGACCAACCTGACCGACTACGGCTGCTTCGTTGAAATCGAAGAAGGCGTTGAAGGCCTGGTTCACGTGTCTGAAATGGACTGGACCAACAAAAACATCCACCCATCCAAAGTTGTTAACGTTGGTGACGTAGTGGAAGTTATGGTTCTGGATATCGACGAAGAACGTCGTCGTATCTCCCTGGGCCTGAAACAGTGCAAAGCCAACCCATGGCAGCAGTTCGCTGAGACCCACAACAAAGGCGACCGCGTTGAAGGTAAAATCAAGTCTATCACTGACTTCGGTATCTTCATCGGCCTGGACGGCGGTATCGACGGCCTGGTTCACCTGTCTGACATCTCCTGGAACGTTGCAGGCGAAGAAGCAGTTCGTGAATACAAAAAAGGCGACGAAATCGCAGCCGTTGTTCTGCAGGTTGACGCAGAGCGTGAGCGTATCTCTCTGGGCGTTAAACAGCTCGCAGAAGATCCGTTCAACAACTGGGTTGCTCTGAACAAGAAAGGCGCCATCGTGACTGGTAAAGTCACTGCAGTAGATGCAAAAGGTGCTACAGTTGAATTAGCAGACGGCGTTGAGGGTTACCTGCGCGCTTCTGAAGCTTCCCGCGACCGCATCGAGGACGCTACTCAGGTTCTGAGCGTTGGCGATGAAGTTGAAGCTAAATTCACTGGCGTTGACCGTAAAAACCGTGCTATCAGCCTGTCTGTTCGTGCTAAAGACGAAGCTGATGAGAAAGATGCAATCGCTTCTGTTAACAACAAACAGGAAGAAGGCAACTTCTCTAACGCAATGGCTGAAGCGTTCAAAGCGGCTAAAGGCGAGTAATCGTCCGGCAGCTCAGTACCTGAGTTGGCTCAGGTTACAGCGTGAGCGTTGCTATCCCGGCCTTACTTGTTCTGGCCGGGACTGTAGCTTCATGCCGCGGTCTGTAGACAATCTGGTACATAATGAGGGCAGCCACGGTTGCCCTCTGTTTCATATAAGCCGTACACTATTTTCCTAAAAGGAAAGCGGAGGATTTATGACCAAGTCAGAACTTATTGAGAGACTTGCTACCCAGCAATCGCATATCCCGGCCAAGGCGGTGGAGGATGCGGTTAAAGAGATGCTGGAACATATGGCCTCAACCCTTGCACAGGGTGAGCGCATTGAAATCCGCGGGTTCGGCAGCTTCTCCCTGCATTACCGTGCACCTCGCACCGGACGTAACCCAAAAACTGGCGATAAAGTCGATCTGGAAGGTAAATACGTTCCACACTTTAAGCCGGGCAAAGAGTTGCGTGACCGCGCCAATATTTACGGTTGAGTCACAGACGCTTCCGGGAAGACGGTGCCTTAGCGGGCGCCGTTTTTTTTGCCTGCGATTAGCCGGATGGGAGTATTCTCCTGCTTCTGCTTCTGCTTCTGCTTCTGCTTCTGCTTCTGTCTTGTTAATAGATAAGACGCTCACTCCTCGCTATTAATCAAATACCGGCCCGGCATGCTCTTCTCGGCGCTAACCCTCTTGGGGATAATTTCGGGAGCCTGCTTCCATACAAGCCGTGAACATGATGTACCTCCGCTACTTTATCTTGAAAGCCTCTCGATAACTCACTTTCTGCCTGCTGCCTTTTGACGCGCGTTATTTCAGACTCTGATTGTCCCGGAGGAGCCTATGCCGTCACTCATGATGCTGTGCTGGTTTGTCATTATTGGTGCGTTACCCCTGATGTTGCAGCCATCGTTACCGTCAATTTTAATGGTGCAACTATTTACGCTGATCGGATGTGCGTTATTAGTAATGAGGTGTACCCGGTTGCCTGGGCTAATGATTTTATGTGGATGCTGGGCACAGCTGGCGGCGCTTCAGGCGGTAGCACCAGTGGCATCTATGGCTCACGGGGTGCAGCAGTTAGAGGTTACTTTAACCAGCCTGGATAATTCTGGTCATCATGAGGTACAAGCCTGGCGGCATAATATGCGTTGGTTATTTCCTGCTGTGAAAATACGTCTGCGCGGCGGCCAGCTTCCTGGCGTCTTATGCACGGGACAGCGCTGGAAATTAACAATGACGCTACGCCCGATACACGCTCAGCTCAATGAGGGTGGGTTTGACCGGCAGCGCTACCTGATGGCGCGCCATCAAATATTAGAAGGGTGGGTAAAAGAGGCGCAGATATTAGACGCGCAATGCGGCATGCGTGGTGCACTCATCGCCAGAGCCCGAGAGCTAACGCCGAAGTGGAAATGGCAGGCGGTTATGCTGGCGTTAATTTTCGGCGAGCGTCAACAGCTCAGCTCCGAAGTCAGACAGATAATGCGGGAAACCGGAACTGCGCACCTAATGGCAATATCAGGTCTGCACATTGCTATTGCGGCGAGTATTGGTATCTGGCTAGCCCGCGGTGCGCAGCTGATGTTTTCGGCGCAGCGCATTAACTATGTATTACCGCTGGCTGGCGGTTTATTGGGAGCGACTATTTATACCTGGCTTGCCGGGGCCGGGCCACCGACAGTACGCGCGATGTTGGCGATGGGGCTATGGGGCGCTATTCGTTACTCCGGCAGATTATGGACAACCTGGCAGGTTTGGCTGTGTTGTGTCGCACTTTTGATTGCCAGCGATCCGTTGATTATTCTGTCGGATAGTTTTCGACTTTCAGCCATAGCCGTTGCCGGATTAATCGCATGGTTTCAGTGGGCAGTTCAGCCCTCGTTTTGCACTCAAGGCCGCTGGCGGGTCATAACCCAATTAATGTGGCTGCAACTGGGCATTGAATTATTAATTCTCCCGGCACAGATTTTTCTTTTCCATGGCGTTAGCCTGTGTGCCTGGCTGGCGAATCTGGTGGCTGTGCCCTGGATAAGTTTTATTACTCTGCCGTTACTCTTTATGGCCGTATGCCTTGGTCACTGGCTAGCGGCGGCAGATTTATTCTGGGGTCTGGCCGACGGCTCTCTTGAGTGTATTTTTAGATTCTTAAACATGCTGCCAGCAGGCTGGATGGATATTGATAAACGCTTCGTCTGGCTGACGATGTTGCCGTGGCCGCTAATAATGTATTGGCGACTTGGATTATGGCGCCATTACTGGGCTCCGGGGCTTGGGTTATTGGCTTTAGCCTGTTTGCCGTTTCTGCGACAGCCTCAGGTTAATCACTGGGCGTTACATATGCTGGATGTAGGGCATGGCCTGGCATTAGTTATTGAACGTAACAACCGGGCGTTAATTTATGATACCGGGAATGCCTGGCCCGGCGGCAGTTACGCCCGGACGACAATCATTCCCTGGCTGGAGTGGCACAATCTACGGCCTGAGTGGGTGTTTATTAGTCATGAACATATGGATCATCGCGGAGGACTGCCTGATATTCAGACCCGCTGGCCGGGCGTCGAAGTTTACAGTTCGCCCGGATGGTCCGACTATTTAAGCTGCTACCAGGGAAGACGCTGGTCCTGGCAAGGGCTGGAGCTGGAGGCCTTATGGCCGCCGCGCGATCATAAGCTATCGGGTAATAATCGCTCCTGTGTGTTACGAGTATCGGATGGTCATCACTCTCTGCTGCTGACCGGGGATATTGAAAAAGAAGCAGAGTGGCGGCTGGTCACGGAATATGGACGGAGATTAAAAGCAGACATATTACAGGTGGCGCACCATGGCAGCCGTACCTCATCGACTGCCAGCTTTCTGTCGCGGGTTGATGCTGATGTGGGGCTGGCTTCGACGGCGCGTTTTAACCGCTGGCATCTTCCGGCCATAAGCGTAGTACGACGGTTTAATCACAGAGGGGAGCGCTGGCTGGATACGGCCCATGAGGGGCAGATAACCGTACGTTTTGGCAGCGTTCGGCCCCAAATCATGGGATTGAGGACGCAAATTTTGCCTCGCTGGTACCATCAGTGGTTTGGTGATGACCCAGTTAGCAGGTAGAATGTTCGGCTATTTCAATAAGAGCTGGTTTTGACGTAATGCATAACGATAAAGATCTCTCCACGTGGCAGACCTTCCGCCGATTGTGGCCGATTATTTCCCCATTCAAAGCGGGGCTGGCCGTAGCGGCAGTAGCGTTGATTCTTAATGCTGCCAGTGACACCTATATGCTATCTCTGTTGAAGCCTCTTCTGGATAAAGGCTTTGGCGAAGCGGATCGTTCGGTATTGCTGTGGATGCCTCTGGTCGTTATTGCCCTGATGCTGCTGCGCGGGGTGACCAGCTATGTTTCCAGTTACTGCATCGCCTGGGTTTCCGGTCAGGTGGTAATGAATATGCGTCGTCGTCTGTTCAGCCACATGATGGGGATGCCGGTCTCGTTCTTCGACAAACAGTCGACCGGGACGCTGTTGTCGCGTATTACTTACGATTCCGAACAGGTTGCTTCGTCCTCTTCAGGCGCACTGATTACCGTTGTGCGTGAAGGCGCATCCATTATCGGACTGTTCGTGCTGATGTTCTACTACAGCTGGAAGCTGTCGCTAATCCTGATAGTTCTGGCTCCGGTTGTGTCGTTCGCTATTCGTATCGTTTCTAAACGTTTCCGTGCTATCAGCAAAAACATGCAGAATACCATGGGGCAGGTGACTACCAGCGCAGAGCAGATGCTGAAAGGGCACAAAGAAGTGCTGATGTTTGGCGGCCAGAAAGTTGAGAGTCAGCGTTTTGATAGCGTTAGCAACCGCATGCGTCGTCAGGGGATGAAACTGGTTTCAGCCTCTTCAATTTCCGACCCTATCATTCAGCTTATCGCTTCGCTGGCACTGGCATTCGTACTGTATGCCGCAAGCTTCCCAAGCGTTATGGAGAGTCTGACTGCCGGTACAATTACCGTAGTGTTCTCTTCCATGATTGCATTGATGCGCCCGCTGAAATCGCTGACTAACGTTAATGCCCAGTTCCAGCGCGGTATGGCGGCTTGCCAAACCCTGTTCTCTATTCTGGATTCCGAGCAGGAAAAAGACGAAGGCACCAAGGTTATTGAGCGCGCTAAGGGTGATGTTGAGTTCCGTGATGTCACTTTCACCTACCCAGGTCGTGACATTCCGGCGCTGCGTGATATTAATCTGACCATTCCTGCGGGTAAAACCGTGGCATTGGTTGGGCGTTCAGGCTCAGGTAAATCGACGCTTGCCAGCCTGATCACTCGTTTTTATGACGTGGATTCCGGTGCCATCATTATGGATGGCGACAATATCCACGATCTCACTCTGGCATCACTGCGCGATCAGGTGGCTCTGGTATCCCAGAATGTGCATCTTTTCAACGACACCATTGCCAATAACATCGCCTATGCACGTGAAGAGCAGTACAGCCGTGCCGATATCGAACGTGCCGCGACTATGGCGTATGCCATGGACTTTATCAGCAAGATGGATAATGGGCTTGATACCGTTATTGGTGAAAACGGTGTGTTGCTTTCCGGCGGTCAGCGTCAGCGTATTGCTATAGCGCGAGCGCTGCTGCGCGATAGCCCAATTCTGATTCTGGATGAGGCGACTTCGGCGCTGGATACAGAATCTGAACGCGCCATTCAGTCAGCGCTGGATGAGTTGCAAAAAGATCGTACATCACTGGTCATTGCCCACCGTCTGTCGACCATCGAAAAAGCCGATGAGATCGTGGTGATTGAAGACGGCCGGATCGTTGAGCGCGGCACCCATAGCGACCTTCTGGAGCAGAAAGGGGTTTACGCTCAATTACACCGGATGCAGTTCGGCCAATGATAGCTCGAATCTGGTCAGGAGAGTCGCCGCTGTGGCTATTACTGCTGCCGTTTTCCTGGCTATATGGTTTGATAAGCGGCGCTATTCGCCTCAGCTACCGGCTGGGGCTGCGCCGCAGCTATCGTGCGCCGGTACCAGTAGTGGTGGTGGGGAACCTGACTGCTGGTGGTAATGGCAAAACGCCGGTTGTTATCTGGCTGGTTGAGCAATTGACACGTCGTGGCATTAAAGTGGGGGTCGTTTCCCGTGGATATGGCGGCAAAGCGGAGCATTATCCGCTGCTGCTTAATGCCAATACGACCACCGCTGAAGCAGGTGACGAGCCGGTTCTGATTCATCAGCGTACCGGCGCACCCGTGGCAGTGGCTCCTAAACGAGCAGAAGCGGTAGCGGCCATGTTAAAGGCGCACGCACCGGAAATCATCATCACTGATGATGGCCTGCAACACTATGCGCTGGCTCGTGACTGCGAAATCGTGGTCATTGACGGCGTCCGTCGCTTTGGTAACGGCTGGTGGCTCCCTGCCGGGCCGATGCGCGAGCGTGCCGGGCGTTTAAACAGTGTCGATGCCGTTATCGTTAACGGCGGTAAGCCCCAGGACGGTGAGCTGGCAATGCGCCTGGCTCCCGGGCTGGCGGTAAATCTTTTGACAGGGGAGCGACGCCCGGTTGCAGAGCTCTCCGAAGCCGTTGCTATGGCAGGCATTGGCCATCCGCCGCGCTTTTTTGCCACACTGGAATCTTGCGGCGTCAGCCTGACTAAAACCATTGCATTGGGCGATCATCAGGCAATCACTGCGGAAGCTATTGCGGCTTTTTGCCCATCGGGTACCACACTGTTAATGACTGAGAAAGACGCCGTAAAATGCCGGGCCTTCGCCCAGCCAAACTGGTGGTACTTGCCAGTCGATGCCGAACTGTCTGAGCCTCAGGCAGGTCTACTGATAGAACGCCTGCGGGCGCTGGTGCGCTGAATGCATCCGCGCTCCTTATTATACTTATGGAGCGCTCATGTCTGCTGCGCAACTCTCCTTAAAATCTGCCCGTAAAATCCAGCTTTCTGCCCAGGGGCTGCTTCATAAGCCCCGCCGGCGCGCCCGCCCGGACGATATCCTTAAAATCATTAACCAGATGTCGGTATTGCAAATCGACACCATTAACGTGGTAGCGCGCAGCCCTTATCTGGTGCTATTCAGCCGCCTTGGGGATTACCCCATGAATTGGCTGGAGGAGTCTCTGTCACGCGGTGAGATTATTGAGTACTGGGCCCATGAAGCCTGCTTTTTGCCCAGAACCGACTATGAGCTGATTCGCCACCGTATGCTCAATCCTCACCTTATGGGCTGGAAATATAATGCCAGCTGGATGGAAGCACATAGCGAAGAAATTAATACTCTGCTGTCAACCATTCGGGAGCAGGGGCCGGTGCGTGCGGCTGACTTCAGCCAGCCAAAAAGCTCGGCAAGCGGCTGGTGGGACTGGAAACCCTATAAACGTCATCTCGAAGGGCTTTTTACCGCCGGAGAACTCATGGTGGTAGGCCGACATAATTTTCAGCGTCTTTACGATGTTGCCCAGCGGGTTATGCCTGACTGGAGCGATGACTTGCACTTATTGACCCCCGAGCAGTCAGAAGAAAAAATGTTGCTTAATAGCGCCGCCAGTCTCGGTATCTTTCGGGAAGGCTGGCTGGCTGATTATTACCGACTGAAAAAAGTAGAGCTGAAAAACCGGCTGCGGCGCTGGCAGGAGTTGGAGATCATCCGAGCGGTGGAGGTGGAGTCGCTGGGGGAAATGTGGGTTCACCATGCTCAGTTTCCACAGCTGGAACAGGCTATCGCAGGCAAACTTAATGCTACACACACCACCGTGTTGTCGCCTTTTGATCCGGTGGTCTGGGACCGCAGACGGGCAAGCGAGCTCTTTGAGTTTGACTACCGGCTGGAGTGTTACACTCCGGCGCCGCGCCGTCAGTATGGCTATTTTGTTCTGCCGCTGCTGTATCGCGGTGCACTGGTTGGCCGTATGGATGCCAGAATGTTACGCAAGCAGCAAACGCTGGAGATAGTGGCGTTATATCTGGAGCTCGGGCAACCGATGAGTTTGACGATAGGGCGCGAACTGGCGGCCGCTATTACCTCTTTTGGGCGCTGGCAGGGCGCGCAGCAGGTTCGTTTGCTAAAAGGTCCGGATGAATTGATACAGTTATGGGGACGTGGCTGGGAAATTCGCTAGCCTGATATCTGAATATGTTATGCTTGCCCCCTAAACCTCATCTTGGTTCATCAGGAGAAAACATGGATCATCGCCTGCTTGAGATTGTGGCCTGCCCGGTATGTAACGGTAAACTTTATTACAACCAGGAGTTGCAGGAACTTATCTGTAAAGCCGATGCCCTGGCCTTTCCATTTCGCGACGGCATTCCGGTATTGTTAGAAAACCAGGCTCGCTCCCTGGATACACAAGAGACTGAAGCATGAGCTTTGTAGTTATTATCCCGGCGCGTTTTGCGTCAAGCCGTTTGCCTGGCAAACCGCTCAAAGATATTCACGGCAAGCCGATGATTGTTCACGTTCTCAACCAGGCCCGCGCAGCCGGAGCCGACCGTGTCATTGTCGCTACCGATAATCAGGACGTTGCCCTGGCTGTTGAAGCAGCCGGTGGCGAAGTTTGCATGACTCGTGCCGATCATCAGTCCGGAACGGAGCGCCTGGCGGAAGTGGTGGAGAAATGCCAGTTTGCTGACGATGCCGTTATCGTAAACGTACAGGGTGATGAACCGCTGATTCCTCCGGCGATTATTCGCCAGGTGGCGGAGAACCTGGCGGCTAGCCAGGCCGGTATGGCGACCCTGGCCGTGCCAATTGCCGATGCGGAAGAGGCATTTAACCCTAATGCGGTTAAAGTCGTACGTGATGCCAATGGTTATGCGCTTTATTTTTCACGTGCCACCATCCCCTGGGATCGCGATCTGTATGCGCGAAACCGTGAGCAGGCTGGTGATAACCTGCTGCGTCACATCGGTATTTATGGTTACCGCGCTGGATTTATTCGCCGCTACGTTAGCTGGCAGCCGAGCCCGCTTGAGAATATCGAGAAGCTCGAACAGCTGCGGGTGCTGTGGTACGGCGAGAAAATTCACGTCGACGTCGCGCTGGAAGTGCCCGGGACAGGCGTTGATACTCCGGAAGATCTCGAACGCGTTCGCCGCGAAATGCGTGGCTGATAGCGTGTAAACCGGGCCAGCAGTGCCCGGTTTTGTTGCACTCTCTTTATCCAACCTCTATTTTTCCGCTTCCGCTTCCGCTTCCGCTTCCGCTTCCGCTTCCGCTTCCGCTTCCGCTTCCGCTTCCGCTTCCGCTTCCGCTTCCGCTTCCGCTTCCGCGGGCTGGGTTACATTTATGGCTATAAATAACGCTAACACAGTGACATCCGTCGCCGGGGCTTTCATTATTAAATTCACCTGTAAAGCATAAGGGCAATGGCATATGGAAAGATTGCGTGCGGAACTGAGTCACCTGCTGGGTGAACCGTTAAGCCGTCTTGAGTGCATTAATGAGAAGGCGGACTCAACCCTATGGTCACTTTATGACAGCGCGGGGCATGCGCTGCCTCTACTGGCTAAAAGCTTTAAAACGCCGGGTATGGCCGCGCGTCTCGCCTGGAAGGTTTCTCTATTGAGTCGCCACTGTGGGGTACGTATGCCGGTGGTGTATGGCGTGCTGACGCACGAAGAGACTCCCGGGCCGGATGTTTTGCTTATCGAGCGTCTAAATGGCGTATCGGTTGAAGCTCCCACACGTACGCCAGAGCGCTGGGTATCGCTACAGGATCAGATTGTAGAATGCATGTTGGCCTGGCATCGAATAGACAGCCACGGTTGCAGCGGTAGCGTTGGTAAAACTCAGGAGCTGCTCTGGCCGCACTGGTACCGTAATTACATTGAAAGGCTGTGGGAAACGCTGAATCAATACCCAAAAAACGGGCTAACGATGCAGGATAAACGCATCCTGTTTCGTAGTCGGGAGTCATTACCTGCGCTATTTGAGGGGTTTAATGATAATGGCGTATTACTGCACGGCAATCTGACCTTACGCAGCATGCTCAAAGATGCCCGCAGCGACCAACTGCTGGCCTTAATAAGCCCAGGCACCATGCTGTGGGGGCCTCGGGAGTATGAGTTGTTTCGGCTTTATGAGCCGGGAGCCGCGGAAGACTTACTCTGGCGTTATCTACAGCGTGCGCCGGTTGCTGAATCATTTATGGCGCGGCGCTGGCTGTATCTATTGTGGGATGAGATAGACAATCTGACCCGTTATGGAAAGATGAACCGTCCCGCATTTGATTTGGCATGCCGTTCGCTGTTGCCGTGGATAGGCTAATTCGGGCCATAAGCAGGCCGTCATAGGGACAGCCTGCCTCATCGGGAATATTACCCTTTAAGCCATTGCCACAACCGGCCTATGGTTTCATAAGCCGCGCGATCGCTGTGCATTAGCCATACCGGGGCCGGAATCACTCGCTCCCAGGTATTGAGCTGTGATGTAACGGCCAGCTGATTGGCTGGGGCCGGGAATGGTTGCAATCCTTGTTGATGGAAGAAAACCAGCGCTCGCGGCAAATGGGATGCCGAAGTCACCAGCAGGAATGGCTCTTTGCCAATCCGCTCCGCTACTGCCCGCGCTTCTTCTTCGGTATCTTTAGGCTGGGTTAGCGTAATGATATCAGCCGCTGGAACGCCCAGGCTTTGAGCGACTCTAGCCGCCGTTTCTGCGGCACTCATTGGGTTGCCAGGGGCCGCAGCGCCGGTGAAAATCATTTTGGCACCGGGGTTTTCCCGCCATAGCCGAATGCCTTCAGTGACCCGCGGCAGGCTGTTGTTAATCAGGTTTGAACTGGGTGCCCACTGTGGGTTCCAGGTGTAGCCGCCGCCCAGCACCACGATATAGTTTGCCTTCGGCTGCCCCTGCCATGTGGGGTAGCTGTTTTCTATTGGCCGCAGAAGGCTGTCGGCCACCGGCTGTAGGCTGAGCAGCAACAGTGCCAGCCAGCTTAAGGTAAGGATACTTTTGCCGCTCTTCTGCCAGCGGGTAAACCAAATTAGCGCAATGCCTGCTCCCATAAGAAGTAAACACAAAGGGAGTGGCAGCAACAGGCTGCCGATATATTTTTTCAGTGTGAAAAGTAGCAATTCCGGTTCCTTTTTTAATCACCTGACAGAGAAAACAGGGTTATCCAGATGACTGAGGGTTCATTCTGCCCGTAGCTGTGACAAAATAGCACTTTTGCTGGATGAGTGCTTTCAGTGCGGAGTTGTCTCGATGGATGACCGTAATTTCGATGATATTGCCGAAAAGTTTGCCCGCAATATCTATGGCACCACCAAAGGGCGGTTGCGACAGGCAATCCTCTGGCAGGATCTTGATGCTCTTCTGGCTGCCAGGCCTGGGGAAACATTACGCATCCTGGACGCGGGTGGTGGCGAAGGACAAACGGCCTGTTATCTGGCGGCCAAAGGTCATCATGTGACGTTATGCGATCTCTCGGGTGAGATGGTGAATCGCGCCAGGGCTTTTGCTGCGGCAAAAGGTGTGAGCGAGAACATGGATTTCATTCAATCATCCGCTCAGGAAATAGGCCAGCACTTGGCAAGCCCGGTCGATCTGATATTGTTTCATGCGGTACTCGAATGGGTCGCTGAACCTCAGAAGGTTTTGCAGGTGTTATGGGATTGCCTGGCCCCGGGCGGTACGCTGTCGCTGATGTTTTATAATGCCAACGGATTATTGTTGCATAATATGGTGGCTGGCAATTTCGACTACGTAGAATTAGGTATGCCGAAAAAGAAACGGCGTACGCTTTCTCCCGATTATCCGCGTAAACCAGAAGATGTATATCAGTGGCTTACCGATATGGGCTGGGAGATTACCGGGAAAACCGGAGTGCGGGTATTCCACGACTATCTGCGCGAGAAGCACCGACAGCAAGATGACTTCGAACAGTTACTGGCGCTTGAAGAGCGCTATTGTCGCGAAGAACCCTGGATTGGCCTTGGGCGCTATATCCATGTCACGGCGCTCAAGCCGCAAAGCCAAGGATAAGTTATGAGTGATTTTTCCCAGACTGTGCCAGAACTGGTTGCCTGGGCCCGCAAAAATGATTTTTCTATTTCGCTGCCCACTGAAAGGCTGGCGTTTTTGCTGTCTATAGCCACCTTAAATGGTGAGCGCCTTGACGGTGAAATGTCTGAAGGTGAGCTGGTGGACGCGTTTCGCCACGTCAGTGATGCTTTTGGTCAAAGTGATGAAACCATCGGGATGCGTGCCAACAACGCTATCAACGACATGGTGCGCCAGCGCCTGATCAATCGCTTTACCAGCGAAGTCACCGAAGGCAACTCTATCTACCGCCTTACGCCGCTTGGGATCGGTATTACCGATTACTATATTCGCCAGCGAGAATTCTCCACTCTGCGTTTATCAATGCAGCTATCCATCGTGGCCAGCGAACTAAAACGCGCCGCCGATGCGTCCCAGGAAGGGGGAGATGAGTTCCACTGGCATCGCAATGTTTTTGCGCCGCTGAAGTATTCAGTGGCGGAAATTTTCGACAGTATCGATCTCACTCAGCGGGTGATGGACGAGCAGCAGCAGCAGGTAAAAGATGAAATTGCTCAGTTGCTGAATAAAGACTGGCGCGCGGCGATTTCGAGCTGTGAAGTGCTGCTGCTAGAGACCTCCGGTACGCTGCGCGAATTGCAGGATACGCTAGAGGCCGCAGGCGACAGGCTCCAGGAAAATCTGCTGGTGATTCAGGATGCCATTATGGGGCGGGACGATCTCAATTTTATCGACCGTCTTATATTTGACCTGCAAAACAAACTTGACCGCATTATCAGCTGGGGCCAGCAGACTATCGATTTATGGATAGGCTACGACCGCCACGTACATAAATTTATCCGTACCGCTATCGATATGGATAAAAATCGGGTATTTGCCCAACGTCTGCGCCAATCGGTGCAAAACTACTTCGATGCACCGTGGGCGCTAACCTATGCCAGCGCCGATCGTCTGCTGGATATGCGCGATGAAGAGCTGTCGCTGCGCGATGAAGAAGTCACCGGTGAACTGCCGACTGATCTTGAGTTTGAAGAGTTCAACGAAATCAAAGAGCAGCTTGCGGCGCTGATTGAAGCGAGCTTGCAGGTTTATAAAGCTCAGAATTTGCCATTGGATCTTAGCGTAGTAATGCGCGACTACCTGGCACAATACCCGCGCGCTCGTCATTTTGACGTAGCGCGCATTGTCGTCGACCAGGCCGTGCGTCTGGGCGTAGCGGCGGCAGATTTCAGCGGTCTGCCCGCTTCGTGGCAGCCTATTAATGATTACGGAGCCAAGGTACAGGCACATGTCATCAACAAATATTGAACAAATGATGCCCGTTAAACTGGCGCAGGCGCTGGCCAATCCACTTTTCCCAGCGCTGGATAGCCAGCTGCGGGCAGGCCGCCATATCGGCCTTGATGAGCTGGATAACCACGCATTTTTAATGGACTTCCAGGAAGACCTGGAGTCGTTTTATGCACGTTATAACGTGGAGCTGATTCGGGCGCCGGAAGGGTTCTTCTATTTGCGTCCGCGCTCTACAACGCTTATTCCGCGTTCGGTGCTGTCTGAGCTGGATATGATGGTAGGGAAGATCCTCTGTTATCTCTATCTCAGCCCGGAGCGCCTGGCAAACGAAGGGATCTTCACTCAGCAAGAGCTGTATGACGAGCTTTTAACCCTGGCCGACGAAACCAAACTCTTACGCCTGGTGAATAACCGTTCAACCGGTTCCGACCTGGACCGCCAGAAGCTGCAGGAAAAAGTCCGCGCCTCTCTAGGCCGTCTGCGTCGTCTGGGTATGGTGTGGTTTATGGGCCACGACAGCAGTAAGTTCCGCATTACCGAGTCGGTTTTCCGCTTTGGCGCCGATGTTCGCAGCGGTGACGATCCGCGCGAGGCGCAGCTGCGGATGATCCGCGATGGCGAAGCCATTCCGGTGGAGAGCCATCTCCAGTTGAACGATGAAGTGGAAGAGACTCAGGACAGTGCGGAGGATGAACAGGAATGATTGAACGCGGTAAATTTCGCTCGCTGACGCTGGTAAACTGGAACGGTTTCTTCGCCCGCACTTTTGACCTTGATGAGCTGGTCACCACGCTTTCTGGCGGTAACGGAGCCGGTAAATCCACCACGATGGCGGCTTTTGTCACGGCGCTTATTCCCGACCTGACGCTGCTGCACTTCCGTAACACCACCGAGGCAGGGGCCACCAGTGGTTCTCGCGATAAAGGCCTGCACGGTAAGCTGCGCGCCGGGGTGTGTTATGCGGTATTGGATGTGGTTAACTCCCGCCAGCAGCGGGTAGTGGTCGGCGTACGTCTGCAACAGGTAGCCGGGCGCGACCGTAAAGTCGATATCAAACCATTTGCTATTCAGGGGCTGCCTGCCAATATTCAGCCAACGCAACTGCTGACCGAAGCCGTGGGCGATCGCCAGGCGCGAGTGCTGGCTCTCAATGAATTAAAAGACAAAGTAGAAGAGATGGAAGGCGTACTGTTCAAACAGTTCAACTCCATCATTGATTACCATGCGCTGATGTTTGATTTGGGCATCGTCGCGAAACGTCTGCGCTCGGCCTCTGACCGTAGCAAATACTACAAACTTATCGAAGCGTCGCTGTATGGCGGTATTTCCAGTGCCATCACCCGCTCGCTGCGCGACTACCTGTTGCCGGAAAACGGTGGGGTGCGTAAAGCGTTCCAGGATATGGAAGCCGCGCTGCGCGAAAACCGTTTGACGCTGGAAGCTATTCGCGTCACTCAGTCGGACCGCGATCTGTTTAAGCATCTAATTTCAGAAGCTACCGACTACGTGGCTGCTGATTACATGCGCCACAACAACGAACGTCGTGTTCACCTGGATAAAGCGCTGGAGTACCGGCGCGAGCTGTTTACCGGTCGCCAGGCGCTGGTGGCCGAGCAGTTCAAACACGTTGAAACGGCGCGTGAACTGGCGGAGTACAGCGGTTCAGAGCAGGATCTCGAAAGCGAATATCAGGCTGCCAGCGACCATCTGAACCTGGTTCAGACCGCGCTGCGCCAGCAAGAAAAAATTGAACGCTACGAAGGCGACCTTGAAGAGCTGCAAATGCGCTTCGAAGAGCAAAACGAAATCGTAGCCGAAGCGGCCGAACAGCAAGAAGAGAATGAAGCTCGTGCCGAAGCCGCTGAGCTGGAAGTGGATGAGCTGAAAAGCCAGCTGGCTGATTATCAGCAGGCTCTGGATGTTCAGCAGACCCGCGCAATCCAGTATCAACAGGCTCAGCAGGCCCTAAATCGGGCTCGTGAATTATGTCATCTGCCGGACCTCAATCCAGAGAGCGCCGAGGAGTGGCTGGAAACATTCCAGGCGAAAGAGCTGGAAGCTAACGAGCAACTGTTTGAGCTGGAACATAAGATGAGCGTGGCGCAAAACGCTCATCAGCAGTTTGAGCAGGCATGGAAACTGGTTTGCGAAATCCAGGGGCCGGTCAGCCGCAGCGAAGCCTGGGACGTCGCGCGCGAATTACTGCGCGATGCCGCCAGCCAGCGCCATCAGGCCGATCAGCTCCAGTCTCTGCGTTTACGCCTGACCGAGCTGGAACAGCGTCTGCGCGAGCAGCAGGATGCCGAACGTCTGCTGCTGGAGTTTACCCGTCGCCACGGACGCAGCGTAGATCCCGAGCAGCTGGATGCGCTGTATCAGGAACTGGACGCGCGCCAGGCTGAACTCGGTGAGCAGGTATCTGCCGCCGGTGAGCAGCGTCTGGCCCTACGCCAGGAGTTTGAACAGCTACAGGCCCGCATCAAAGCCCTGCAACTGCGCGCTCCGGTATGGCTGGCAGCGCAAAGCCACCTTGCTCAGCTTTGTGAACAAAGCGGTGCAGAGTTCAATTCCAGCCAGGAAGTCACGGAATACCTTCAGCAACTGCTGGAGCAAGAGCGTGAAATCACCGTTGAACGCGACGAAGTCGGTGCCCATAAACGCGCCATCGACGAAGAGATTGAGCGGCTGAGCCAGCCGGGCGGTGCCGAAGATGGTCGTCTCAATGCGTTGGCAGAACGCTTTGGCGGTGTGCTGCTCTCTGAAATCTACGACGATGTAAGCTTTGAAGATGCGCCGTACTTCTCGGCGCTCTATGGCCCTTCGCGTCATGCCATCGTGGTTCCGGATTTAACCCAGATCCGTGAGTATCTCGACGGACTGGAAGATTGCCCGGAAGACCTCTATTTAATCGAAGGCGACCCGCAGTCCTTCGATGACAGCGTATTTAGCGTTGAAGAGTTGGACAAAGCGGTGGTGGTGAAGGTGGCCGACCGCCAGTGGCGTTACTCACGCTTCCCGGCGGTGCCTCTGTTTGGCCGCGCCGCGCGCGAAAGCCGCATTGAACATCTGCATGCAGAGCGTGAAACGCTGGCGGAAAGCTATGCCACGCTCTCCTTTGATGTGCAGAAGGCGCAGCGCCTGCACCAGGCGTTCAGCCGTTTTATCGGTCAGCACCTGTCGGTTGCGTTTGATACCGATCCGGAAGCGGAAATTCGCGAACTGTCCACCCGTCGTGGTGAACTGGAGCGCGCCCTCAATAGTCATGAGAGCGATAACCAGCAACAGCGTACTCAGTACGAACAGCTGAAAGAGAGCGTCAGCCTGCTTAACCGCCTGCTGCCGCGCCTGAGCCTGCTGGAAGACGATACTCTGGCAGACCGGGTAGCCGAAATTCAGGAGCGGGTCGACGAGGCTCAGGAAGCTGCCCACTTTATTCAGCAGCACGGTGCGCGCCTTATCAAACTGGAGCCAATGGCTCAGGTTTTGCAAAGCGATCCGGAGCAGCATGAGCAGCTCAAGAGCGATTATCAGTACGCTCAACAGATGCAGCGAGAAGCTCGCCAGAAAGCCTTTGCGCTGACCGAAGTCGTGCAGCGTCGGGCTCACTTTAGCTATACCGATGCGGCGGGCATGCTGGACGGTAATAGCGATCTCAATGAGAAGCTGCGTCGTCGTCTGGAGCAGGCGCAGGCCGAGCGCACCCAGGCGCGTGATGCCATGCGTAATCACGTCGCGCAGCTTAACCAGCATAACCAGTTGCTGGCCTCGCTGAAAAGCTCTTACGAAACCAAGAAAGAGCTGCTGACCGAGCTATATAAAGAGCTGCAGGACATCGGTGTGCGTGCGGATGTTGGTGCGGAAGAGCGTGCTCGCGAACGTCGCGATCGCCTGCATGCTACGCTGAACAATAACCGCCAGCGCCGTAATCAGCTTGAGAAGCAGATTACTCTGTGCGAAAGCGAGATGGACAACCTGACCCGTCGCCTGAAGCGTAACGAGCGTGATTACTACGAAATGCGCGAGCAGGTCGTGGTGTCTAAAGCCGGATGGTGTGCGGTGATGCGCATGGTGAAAGACAATGGCGTAGAACGCCGTCTGAACCGTCGTGAGCTGGCTTACGTGTCGGCGGATGAACTGCGTTCTATTTCGGATAAAGCGTTGGGTGCTTTGCGCCAGGCCGTGGCGGATAACGAACATCTGCGCGATGTGTTGCGCCTGTCGGAAGATCCAAAACGCCCAGAGCGTAAAATCCAGTTCTTCGTGGCGGTTTATCAGCATCTTCGTGAGCGTATTCGTCAGGATATTATTCGTACCGACGATCCGGTAGAAGCTATCGAGCAGATGGAAATTGAACTTAGCCGTCTGACCGAAGAGCTGATGGCTCGTGAGCAGAAACTGGCTATCAGCTCACGCAGTGTGGCTAACATTATTCGCAAAACGATTCAGCGTGAGCAGAACCGTATCCGGATGCTCAACCAGGGGCTGCAGAGCGTATCCTTCGGTCAGGTTAATAGCGTACGGCTGAATGTAAACGTGCGTGAAAGCCACGCAATGCTGCTGGATGTGTTGTCTGAACAGCACGAACAGCATCAGGACTTGTTTACCAGCCAGCGCCTGAGCTTCTCGGAAGCCCTGGCTAAGCTTTATCAGCGCCTGAATCCGCAGGTTGATGTGGGCCAGCGTACCGCGCAGACCATCGGGGAAGAGCTGCTGGATTACCGCAACTATCTGGAGATGGAGGTTGAGGTTAACCGTGGTTCAGACGGCTGGCTGCGCGCTGAAAGTGGGGCGCTGTCTACCGGTGAGGCTATCGGTACCGGGATGTCGATTCTGGTCATGGTGGTGCAGAGCTGGGAAGAAGAGTCACACCGCCTGCGCGGTAAAGATGTTTCTCCTTGCCGCCTGTTGTTCCTCGACGAAGCGGCGCGTCTGGATGCCCGTTCAATCAACACGCTGTTTGAGCTGTGCGAGCGTCTCGAAATGCAGCTGATTATCGCGGCGCCTGAGAATATCAGCCCGGAAAAAGGCACCACGTATAAACTGGTGCGTAAGGTGCTCAATAATCATGAGCACGTGCATGTGGTGGGGTTACGCGGCTTCGCAGCGCCTTTACCACAGGCTATACCTGATGGTGCGGCTAACGCATCGTGAGGCAAAAGCGGGCTTTGGCCCGCTTTTTAACTTTCTGAGTCATTGAGAAATTTTACGACCACAATTTGTCGTAACGCTATTTTCTATTTGTATACTGGTGGATATGCCCAACGATTCACGTTGCAAGGCCATATGTGAAATTATCAGGGGGCAAGGGATATGTTAGTGATGAAATTATCGATGTTCCGGCGCTCCGTGCTGAGTGTTGCTTTAATGACAGGTCTGGTGGCGACATCAGGCGTTTATGCAGAAGAACCCGCGGTAGTGCCTTCAGACAGCTCGGCGCAGCTTGCCAGCCAACCTGAGGTCTTGACCCGTACTGCTGAACCTACCCCAGGCGTAGCCGCGCTGATTGGCAGCCAGCCGCTGCAAAGCTCGACGACGGTAGATCAAAGCCGTAGCCAGATTAGAGCCGCGCTGCCAGCCGGGTACATTCCGGTGTATACCGATACCCTTGCTACGCTTTATGCGGCTCATGATATGAAGCCGATGTGGGAGGATAAAGACGCGGTGCGCTCCTTCCAGCAACAGCTGGCCGAAGTCGCGCTGGCCGGGTTCCAGCCACAGTTTACCCGTTGGGCTGATTTACTCACCAATCCGGATATCCAGGGGCAGGCCCGGGATATCGTATTATCAGATGCGCTGCTAGGTTACCTGCAGTACGTCAGCTCGGTTCAGGTTGAAGGAACGCGCTGGCTCTATGGCAGCCAGGCGTACACGCCATCGCTGCCGGCGATTTCAGTCATTAACCAATGGCAGCTGGCGGTTAATAATAGCTCGCTCGACAGCTTCATCCGTTCGCTGGCTCCTCAACATCCACAATATGCAACTCTGCATAAATCGCTAATGTCGATGATGGATGACACCCGTCCGTGGCCACAGGTTTCCGATACCCTGATGTTACGCCCTGGGCAATGGAGTGATGAAAACGGCGCACTCACTGAGATTCTGTCTCGTACCGGGATGCTTGAAGGCTCCGGCTCGGCTAAAGCGTCGGGATATTACGATGCCCGTCTGGTGGCTGCGGTGAAACGCTTTCAGAAATGGCATGGCCTGGGCGCTGATGGGGTATTGGGTAGCTCTACCCGTTACTGGCTGAATATAAGTCCGGCGCAACGCGCCGCGCTTCTGGCGTTAAACATTCAGCGTTTGCGTCTGCTGCCGGAAAAAGTCAGTACCGGAATCATGGTAAATATACCCAACTATTCACTGACCTATTATGTGGATGGTAATACGGCTCTGGCTTCACGCGTTATTGTCGGTCGCCCTGACCGCAAAACGCCGCTGATGAGTAGTGCGCTTAATAACGTGGTGGTAAACCCGCCCTGGAACGTTCCGCCGACTCTGGCGCGTAAAGACCTGCTGCCAAAAGTAACGCGTGACCCTGGTTATCTGAAAAGCCATGGTTACACCGTGATGCGTGGCTGGAGCAGTCAGGATACTATCGACCCTTATCAGGTTAATTGGGGTAATTACTCCGCCAATAATCTTCCATTCCGTTTTCAGCAGAAACCAGGGCCGACTAACTCACTTGGCCGTTATAAATTTAATATGCCAAGTTCAGATGCAATTTATCTGCACGATACGCCTAATCACAACTTGTTCCAGAAAGATGTGCGAGCGCTTAGCTCTGGCTGCGTGCGGGTAAACAAAGCCTCTGAGCTTGCGGCTATGCTGCTGGGAGATGCCGGTTGGGACAAGGCGCGTATTTCTACTGCGCTGGACGCCATGAAATCGCGTTATGTGAATATCCCTCGCCGTATTCCGGTTAATCTGTTTTATCTCACGGCTTTTGTGGGTGAAGACGGAATGACGCAATTTCGAACAGATATTTACAATTACGATTTAACAGCGAGATCTGGGGCTCAAAACCTCAAAAAAGTGGGACAACTTATGCGGTACTAACTGAATTATCAGCGTTATCGTTGTCATACAGTATGAAGTAAACGGGGCTTCCTTTATGGAAGCCTTGTCGTTACTGGGATCCAGGTATCTTGACTAGAGTTTGTACGGTCGTTAAGGTGCCTTTCGTGCGCCAGAACTGCATATTCATAATTAACGATTATTTCTTACTTACTGTAGACCTAAAAAATATGGACAAATTTGACGCTAATCGCCGTAAACTGCTGGCGTTGGGGGGCGTTGCGTTGGGAGCTTCGCTGTTGCCTTTCCCATCGTTTGCAACGCTCTCAACGCCACGTCCTCGTATTTTAACGCTGAACAATCTGCACACCGGAGAAACGATTAAAGCCGAATTCTTCGATGGAAAAGGGTATATTCATGATGAACTTACCCGGCTTAATCACTTCTTTCGCGACTTTCGCGCTAATAAGATAAAAACCATCGATCCTGGCCTGTTTGACCAGCTATATCGCTTGCAGGGGCTGCTTGGCACCCAGCGTCCGGTGCAGCTTATTTCCGGCTATCGTTCCCTGGGCACTAATAATGA